>JAEZAS010000084.1 GCA_023430365.1 Planctomycetota bacterium | reverse complement strand
GCCGACTGGGCCCGCGCTGCCCAGGTCGCAGTAAATGACGTGGTGGAAACCGGCTTGCGAGCGATCGAGGGAGCTCTCGCGCAGGCTGGCTTGCCGACGAGCGGAACCCATGAACAGGAGCAATCCGCCGAGCGCCATCAGCATGACCGTGCAGGCCGTCCAGGGACGATTCATCCGTCACATCTCCCTCAACGCTCGCCGCAGCCCGGCACGGGACTGAAACGAGCGAAGCTTCCTCGCAAAACACTGGGCCGATGGCAGCACACCGGCGGCTGGTATGAGGTGCGTATCGGAGGCTGACGCTTCGGGGCATTAGGCAATCGAGGTGGAGTGCGCCTGTACGGCAAGCGCCGCCGGAATTGACGACGGGGGGCGGCGATTTGGTTCAAGTGAAGGGCAGGGCGGAGGGTTGCAATCGGCCCGGCGTCTGGTAACTTTTGGCCCGATGGCCGGGCGGAAGTCGTTGCGGCAGAAGTAGAACGCAGAGCCCTGCAATGGGCTTCAACCCACTCCGGGAGAAGATTGCATGTCGATGTACATCGGTGAAGCGCTGGCGGGCGAGGGGAATGAGATTGCCCATATCGACCTTCTGATTGGCAGCAAGGATGGCCCGGTCGGTAACGCTTTCGCCAATGCCTTGGCTCGTCAGAGCGAAGGGCACAGCAACCTGTTGGCCGTGCTGACTCCCAACCTGGCGGTGAAGCCGTCCACCGTGCTGGTCACCAAGGTGACGATTAAAGGGATGAAGCAGGCCGTGCAGATGTTCGGCCCAGCCCAGGCCGCCGTCGCCAAGGCGGTTGCCGACTCGGTCGAAGCGGGCGTGATCCCGGCCCGGCAGGCCGAAGACCTGGTGATCGTGTGCGGCGTGTTCATCCACCCGGCCGCCAACGACGACAAGAAGATCTATCAGTACAACTACGACGCCACGAAGATGGCGATCGCCAATGCGATGCAGAGCAAGCCGTCGGCCGAAGAGATGATCGCCGGCAAGGAACAGGCCGTGCATCCGTTCCGCGGGTTCTAAGACCGCTCGGGCGACAGATTGAAGCAACGATTCGGGCGGGACGCTGAGAAGCTCCCGCCCGTTTTTCATGGCCGAAGGACATGGCGCCAGCCCAATGAGCAAGCCGAAGATCTTGATTCAGCTCGATACCGATCCACATCCGAGCACGTTCGACGCGGTGGTGGCCGTCGATGCGGGCGCCGAGCGCCTGTTGCAGTACGGCGGGGTGACGCCGGACAACGTCGAGGGGCTCGTGCACGGCGCGATGTTCACGCGGGGCCCAGGTGATCTGCATCAAACGGCGATCTTCGTGGGAGGATCGAATGTCGAAGCTGGCGAGCGACTGCTCGCGCGCGTGAAGAAGTGCTTCTTCGGGCCGATGCGCGTTTCGGTGCTGCTCGACGCAAATGGAGCGAACACGACGGCGGCGGCCGCCGTGCTGGCCGCGGCCAAGCATCTCCATTTGAAGGAAGCCACGGCCACGGTGCTTGCCGGAACCGGGCCTGTCGGGCAGCGGGCCGCCCGGCTGCTCGCGGGGAAGGGCGCGAAGGTGCGAGTCGCCTCCCGCACGCAGGCGAAGGCCGAAGCGGTGTGCGCGGCGATTCGAGCCCGCCAGCCGAGCGCCGAGGTGACGGCGGCGCAGATTGCTTCGCCCGACGAAACGGCGGCAGCGCTCGCGGGGGCGTCGCTGGTGATTTCGGCAGGAGCGGCGGGGGTGGAGTTGCTGCCGGAAAGCGTGCGCACGCAAGCGAAGGAACTGCGGGTGGCGATCGACTTAAACGCCGTTCCGCCGGTCGGCATCGGAGGCGTGCAACCCCAGGATAAGGCTGTCGAACGTGACGGCGTGGTGTGCTACGGAGCACTGGGGGTGGGGGGCACGAAGATGAAGATCCATCGCGCGGCGATTGAGCGACTCTTTCAGAAAAACGACCTGGTGCTCGACGCCGAAGAGGTGCTCGCCCTGGGCGAAGAACTCGCGCGCTAGACCGGTTACTTTCGGAGGGCGGGCCAGACCAGCACCAGGAAGACGGCCGACAGGATGAACGCGCAGATCGACCACATGATCAGGTTGTAGCGAAACCGCTTCTTTGCTTTTTCCTCGCGCGAAAGCTGTCGGAGTTCGACGGCCTGCTCTCCCTCGCCCACGGTTTTCGAGCGGTTCCGGAGTGCGGTACTCGCGCCGGCGGAAGTTGGGACCGGTGCTATGCCTTGATGCGCCGGGATGGGGACGGGGGCGCGCGGCGCTGGGGGGATGTTCGCTGGCGCTAGTGGCGTGGGACGCGGCGCGCTGGCCGGTGAGGGGGGCGCGAACGCGGGTTGTGGCGGCGTGGGAGGGGGCGGAGCGGCCGATGCGTGCGGATGCAGTGCAGGAACGGTCACCGGCCCGGTGCAGTGGGGACAGGACAGCGTCTGCCCCGCGGCGGCCCGAGGCGCTTGGAACAAGCGGCCGCACCGCGGGCAGGGGAGCGAAAGCAGTTCTTCCGCCTGTCCAAACGAGAGGGGCGGTGGCGGAGGCGGACCGAAGCCGGGCGGAGGACCTGGGACGGTCGACTGCGGACCGGCTGGGTTGTGTCCATACGGCGGCGGCGGGCTGAAACCGTAGGACGGCGGCTGCGGCGGGGCAGGGGGCTGCGGACCGAAATGGGGGACGGTGATGATTCCCTGACAATGCGGGCACGCGACCTGAGAGCCCGCATGCGCGGAGTCGATTTGGATGGCCCCATGGCAAAGGGGGCACTGCAAGGGAACAACCGTCATCAGCGCACTTCTGCGAGCGGCAGCAAGGAGGACAACCAGGGCTGGCAGTTTAGTGCATGGATCGCGAAGAAAAAACCGTGGAGGATGTTGTTCGTGAGACGCGAGGCTGCGAATCGCCTAAGCAGAGGCGCGCGTTTAGTCGTTCGGGAATGGTTCTCTGTTGATGTTAATTTAGTGTTGAGTTGTTGACAAGTTGTCGTGTTTCGGATAGGCTGCGGTGTGGTTCGTCGTGTCTCTTGGTGAAGGCGCCCGGTGGGTTCGGAGGAGATTGGGAAGATGCTGAGCATCCTCGCGAATCGTCGTAAGTGGTTCGAAGACGTGGCTGCGTCGGGCCGACTTACGTCGAGCCTTGCGAACTGCAGCCTGCGACTGGGTGTTCAAAATTTCGGAGGGTTTTTCACCGAGTTCGGGTCCCCTGGACCCCGGGTGCGCGGTGAAAAACCTACCCAAATATTGAACAGCAAGTCGGGAGCGGGTAATTGAGGAGATTGACGTAAGTGGAAATCAATTCGCTGGGATCGTCTGCGACTAACGTCGATCGAGTGCGAAGCGAATGGGGCAGGGCAGGGGTAGATCGAAGGCATCAATTCGAGGCCGTGGGACTCAAACGAGCGCCTGCCTCGCTTAGGATGAATGGTCGACTTTCAGTGGGAACGACGGACGGAAAGGCGTGACGACTCATGCGCTGGCTGCATCTGGCTGTGGTGGTGGTTTTGGCGGCAGCCGTCGGCTGTCAGCGGTCGGCCGATGAGGTGGTGGTGTACACGGCTCTGGATCGTGAGTTTTCGGAGCCGGTGCTCGAGCGGTTTTCGGCGGAGACCGGCATCGACGCGCGGGCCAAGTATGACGTCGAGAGCACGAAGACCGTCGGCCTGACGCAGGCGATCATCAGCGAGCGGGATCGGCCGCGCTGCGACGTGTTTTGGAACAACGAGATTCTGAACACGCTGCGCTTGAAAAAGCTCGGCTTGTTGGAAGCGTACCAGTCGCCGTCCGCGGCGCCGTATCCCGCCACGTTCAAGGCCGCGGATGGAACCTGGCATGGGTTTGCGGGCCGGGCGCGGATCATCCTGGTTAATAAAGAACTGCTCGACGAGCGCGATTGGCCGACGTCGATTCACGATTTCGCTCACGAACGCTACCGGGGGAAGGCGGGCATCGCCAAGCCGCTCTTTGGAACGACGGCAACGCATGTTGCCTGCCTGTTCGCCACGATGGGATCCGAGCCAGCCAAGGAACTCCTCCTGGCGATGAAAGAGAATCAGGTGCAGATCCTGGGAGGCAACAAGCAGGTGGCCGAGGCTGTCTCATCGGGCCAGATTCTGTTTGGGCTAACCGACACCGACGACGCCATCGTGGAGATCGACCAGGGGAAGCCGGTCGAGATCATCTACCCCGATCAGGACGTGAATGACGAGGGAACGCTGTTCATTCCCAATACGGTGGCCATCGTTCGAGGCGGACCGAACCCGGAGGGGGCGCGAAGGCTGGTGGATTTTGTTTTGTCTCCCGCGAGCGAAGCGCAGCTGGCCGAAGGAGGGAGCTCGCAGATTCCGCTCAATCCCGAGGTGTCGGCCAGGCCGCGCGTGAAAACGCCAGCGGAGATCAAGGCGCTGGAGGTCGACTTCGAAGCGGCGGCTGAGCGCTGGGAGTCGGCGATGCAGTTTGTCGAGCGAGAATTGCTTGCGCCGTGATTGTGGAGCGGAAGATCGTCGCACCCCACGTGACACGGTATCTGGACTACAATTGCCCGGAACGGGTTTTGCACGCCAGCGGCCGATTCCGCCGCGAGGGCGCCAAAGACTTTTGTATCTGCCAAGGAGAATCGCACTATGAACATTGCTCTACGCACCTGTGCCGCACTACTGCTCGTCGCTTCTCTTCCCGTGATTGCTGCTGCGCAACCTAAGGGAAAGGCTGATCCGCACGGACACGGGGCCGCCGATCACGATCTGCCGACGAAGGCGATTGCGGTGCTGCTGCCCACAGAAGGCAGCAAAGTCTCGGGCATCCTCACGCTGACGGCGAAGAACGGCAGCGTGCACATTTCGGGCAAGGTCGGCGGACTGACACCCGGGTTGCACGGCTTCCACATCCATGAGTTCGGCGATGTGTCGTCGCCCGATGGCAGCAGCGCGGGCGGCCACTACAATCCCGATGGCCACATGCACGGCGGACTGGATAGCAAGGAGCGTCACGCGGGCGACTTCGGCAACATCGAAGCCAATCAAGAAGGCGTGGCCACGGTCGACATCGACGCGAAGGACCTCAAGCTGCACTTCGTGATCGGTCGCTCGTTCGTTGTGCACGCCAAGGAAGACGACCTGAAGAGCCAGCCCTCGGGCGACGCCGGCGGCCGCGTGGCTGTGGGCGTGATCGGCATCGCCAAGGGGGACATGTCGGCGGCGCCGGCGGGTGGGGCGAAGTGAGCTAAGGGAGCGAAGTAGTCGCTCGGCTTCGTCGATCGTCCTAAGGAAGAAACATTGATCACGCCTCGCGCTGGTGGGGCGTGATTTTTTTTGCGCCGTTCCTGATCACCGTCGCAATGGCGAAGGCTCAGCGCTAGAATCGGCGGAATGTCGCGTCACGCTCTGCGGAGGCTCACATGACCGATTCGTCGCTGCAACATTCGCCCAGCATTCCGCCGATTCAGTCTGCCTCCCGACGTGCGAAGGGGCCCCGCTTCAGCCTGCGACTCCTGCTCGCCGTGGTGACGATCTTTGGGATCGCTTTTCCGATTTGGTATGTCTGGCCGTATGTGGAACGGGAAGTCCACTATGTGATCGACGCTACGGGGAAGCCCGACAAAACCAAACCGCCGCGCGGAGAGACGACGACGTCAATGAAACGCGTCATCGGCGGAGAGCCCGTGAGGCACGGTTTGCGAACTACGCGCGTCGACAGCGGGGCTGGGATTTTGGAGATTACCCAGGAGTTCGTGAACGGGGTGGCCCACGGTCCGTACCGCTATGCGCGAGATGGTTTCGAGGAGAAGGGGCAGTACGAACAGGGTGAGAAAACCGGGGAGTGGACTCGGACCTCGGACGGGTACTCGATGCGACAAAACTGGCGCGCGGGCAAACGCCACGGAGAGACCGTGCTGGAGACGCCGGACGGGAAAAAGACGACGCTCGCTTTCGAGAACGGGTTGCTGACCCACCGAGATGGCAAACCGATTGCCGCTCCGATCTTCGAACGAATGGTTCAAGGAGAAGTGCCTGAGGGAATCGAATGGAAAGCTCTGAATGAGAACACCTTGCTCCGCTTCGAGCGCAGTTCCCTTGCGCAGGTGGTGGCGTATCTAAGGGACTTTCACCAGGCGAAGATCGCCGTGGATCCGGCCGTTGCCACACTCGACCCAATGCAGGATGTGGTCACGTTGGATCTGCGTGGTATCGATCTGGCTACGGCTCTGACTCTCGCTGCGGATGATGTTGGACTGGTTTGCGACTATCGCAATGGAAGTATTTGGATTACGCGCCCCGATGCGAGTCCTGCAGACGAGCAACCGAAGGCGGTTGGAGAGTAGTGGGCTAATCCTAGCGCAACAAAAAAGGTGAGGACGATTGCCGGTATCGTCCTCACCTCGGTCGGGTCGCCTTGGGGGGCGGCCCGATTGTGCTTAATACCGGGACGCTGACGCGTCCCGCTCGCCGGGTGGCGAGTGGGGGTTTGTTACTCGGTCTTCAGGACGACGAAGCGGCTGCCCTCGGTGCTCTTGACCAGCAGGAGCACGCCCTTCTCGAGCGAAGCGTTCTTCACGGCGGCTTCGAACTGCTCGACGTTCTCGACCGACTGCCGGCCGACTTGGGCGATGACCATGCCGCTTGTCAGGCCAGCGCTCTCGGCGAGGCTACCCTGCTCGACGGAGGTGATCACGACGCCTTACATCGGGCCGAGGCCAAGCTGCTCGGCGACGTCGCCGCTGAGCGGACCGACTTGCAGACCAAGCTTGTTGAAGGCGCTCGGAGCGGCTTGATCCTGGCTCGAGTCGCCGTCGTCGCTCTCGTCACTTGCCCGCACGCCGAAGTTCTGCGGCTGCTCGCGAACGGTGACGGTGAGCTTCACTTCTTTGCCGCCGCGAACGACCACCATCGGCTGCTTGCTGCCGATCGGCGAACGAGCGACGGTGGCCGCCAGTTGGCGATGGTTGGCAATGTCGCGTCCGCCGAACGAGATGATCACGTCCTGCGGCTGAACGCCCGCTTCGGCGGCGGGGGAGTTCGGCTGCACTTCGGTGACGACGGCGCCGTGCATAGTGTCGAGCTCAAACTGCTCGGCCAGTTCGCTGTTCACCGGCTGGATGCCCACGCCGAGGTAAGCGCGGCGGACCGTGCCATCTTTGAGCAACTGCTTGCTGACCCAGTTGGCCACGTTCGAGGGCACGGCGAAACCGATGCCCTGGAAGCCGCCGCTGCTGCTGCTGATGGCCGTGTTGATGCCGATGATTTCGCCGCGCAGGTTCACGAGCGGCCCACCGCTGTTGCCGGGATTGATGGCGGCGTCGGTCTGCAGGAACTCTTCATCGCGGACGATGCCCAGGTTGCGGCCTTTGGCGCTGATGATGCCGGCCGTCACAGTATCTTGCAGGCCAAAGGGCTGGCCGAGAGCCAGAACCCATTCGCCGATTTTCAGCTCTTCGCTGTTGCCGAGCGTGGCATAGGGAAGCGGCTCATCGGTGGCGACGCGAATGACGGCGATGTCGGTGCTCGGATCGGTCATCACTTCGGTGGCGACGAGCTCGCGGCCGTCGTGCAGCTTCACCGTGATCTTGCCGCCGCCAGCGACGACATGGTTGTTGGTCAGGATGATGCCCGACTTGTCGATGATGACTCCCGAGCCACTGCTCTCACGAGCCCGCGGCCGGGCGGAATTGCCGCCGCGCTCGAAGAGCTCTTCCATATCTCCTCCGCCGAAGCCACGCAGGTTATCGCCGAAGAAGCGGCGGATTTCTGGCGGCAGATCGTCGAAGCCCCGCGGCGTTTCACCTCGCGGAGAGCGCTGCGCGCGTCCTTCGCTCTGGGCCAGCTTGGGGACGATGCGGTGCTGAATCGCAACGACGGCTGGCATCACGCGCTGGGCCGAATTGCGAAAGGCTTCGGAAAGGGAGTTGGCGTGTTCGACCGCGCGCTCCTGGCGCTGGGCGACCGCGGGGCTGCTGCTCTGCTGAGCCGTGAGGGTTTGAGTGCCCAGGCCATAGCCGAGGCCGCCCACGCCGGCGAGACCAACCAAGCCAAGGCTCAGCCAGCGGGCTTTGATGCGTGAGGTGGAGGACATGAACGCTTCTCCTTCTGGTGCTACTGATGTCCGCCGACGGAGCCGACAGCGGCGCGAGTGCGCTCTGCCCGGCGAGATATCCGGCGAATGCCCATATGAATCGGATGATGGCGGAACGGACAGGAACGCCGTTCCCTACCTCTGACAGTTGCCGGTCCGCCAACCGTCTTTCGCACCCGGGCCAGAAAATGTTCGTCGGGAGAGCGACTTACGGCTTCCCGCCAACCGGGGCGAGCCGGTGACCGTTGAGGACAGCAGAGGACTGTCAGAATGACGCCTCGCAAGGCGTCTCAGCGGCGAGAGATGCAGCGAGCGTGCCAGAAGCGGGGCCCGCCGATGCTTGCAGCGGGGCTAGGAACGCCCGCCGATTGGGGTCCAAATCAGGGACTCAAGCGGCCGGCGGAAACTATTCGTTCCCAGGCAGATACGACTCGCCCAGCGTGGTGTTCGGGCGAACGGGCTCGGTAACCGACGGACGGGCCGCCGGCGTCGGCTGAGCTTGCTGCACCACCACCTGATCGGGAACCACCTTGGAGCCGACCTCCGGGGTGAAGGCAGAACCAACCCGGCCGTAGGACGGATTGTTACGCACCCAGGCCCCACCCTGATAGAGATAGTCGCAGTCGTAAGGGTTGCAGCAGGTAGCGCAACCGCTTGAAAGCGAAGCAGTAACGATCAGCGACAGGAGGGCAAAAGCGCGAGCCATGGCAGCCTCGAAGCGTCCCAGAGGGGTGGATCAGGAGCCGCGATGAAGCGGTCCTAACGCTTTTTCGGCATCTGACAGCCCGCAACCAGAGGCAAACTTTGACGGTTATGCAGGTTGTGCCGTCGTCGGCTGGGTGATGGCGATGGTGGTCGCTACGGGCCGGGGCGATTTACTTCTCTTCC
The DNA here is from genome assembly GCA_023430365.1 of Planctomycetota bacterium. Taxonomy (GTDB): domain Bacteria; phylum Planctomycetota; class Planctomycetia; order Pirellulales; family Pirellulaceae; genus JAEZAS01. Next base: position 35,827 of record JAEZAS010000084.1, on the reverse strand, counting down.
GGCACATAGAGGAGTCGGCCGCAGCTTTTGCAGAAGATCGGCCGGTCGAGCAGCAACTGGTCGATCGTCTGCGGGGTGAGGGTCTGGAAGCAACCGCCACAGCAGCCCCCTTCAACGGGCGCTAGGGCGTCTTCGCCCATCGATTTGGCCAGTCGCAGATATTCCGGCTTAAAAGCCTCGGGAAGCTGATCCTCGGCAGCTTGCAGTTCCTGCGAGACGCGGGCAAGTTGCGTCTCCAGGTCGTGAAGCTGGCTGTCGATTCGCTCGCGAACGCGTTTCAGTTCGTCGTTCGTTTTTGCCAGATTCTCTTCGGCCGCTTTGATGGCGAGTTGCAACTCGTCCATCCGCTCCAAGGCCTCGAGAATTTCGTCGGAAAGGACGCTATTGGCCTGCTCATCCGCGGCAATCTGGTCCTTGAGGAGCTGATATTCCTTGTTGTTGTTCGCGGTGTTCAGCTTTAACTGCAGATCCTTGATGCGGGCTTCTCGCTGCCGCAGCTGCAACTGCTTTTCGTCGGCGGCCATTTTGGCCTGCTTGAACGTCTCCTTCGCCTGTGCGACTCCGGCCTCTGCGTTCTTTACCGTCCCTTCGGCGACCCGAATTTGCTTTGGACCACGTTGCAGACGGTCGCGCACGTCGGCCATCTGCCGGTGAATGCGGTGCAAGGTGCTCAGTGAATCAGCCAATTTTCTCATCGTGCGCGCCCTCCAGGGCGAATAGGGTTCATTTCCCTACTATCGTCCCATGGAAGGGGGCGGGTTGGCAAGCGTAGGGGAGGCAGCCAGCCGGCTTCACGGGCGCAAAAAAAGCCGCCGAAGGCCTGTGGCACATTCGGCGGCTTTCACCCAATACGGATTGATTCAATCTGCCGTGACTAGGCAGCTGGCTTCAGGAAGCCCTCGAGCTGCTGGCTGCGGACAGGGTGCTGGAGCTTCCGAACCGCCTTGGCTTCGATCTGGCGGACGCGTTCGCGGGTCACCTTGAAGATCCGGCCGACCTCTTCGAGCGTGTAGGTGTAGCCGTCGACCAGACCATAGCGAAGCCGGACGATTTCCCGCTCACGCCAGGTCAGGGTCTTCAGCAGGCCTTCGATCTTCTGCCGCAGGATCATGTTGTTGGCCGAGTGGACCGGGTTGTCGCTCGAGTTGTCCTCGATGAACTCACCGAAGCTGCTGTCCTCGCTGTCTCCCACAGGACGATCCAGGCTCACCGGATGCCGACCAATGTCGAGCACGCGGCGAACTTCTTCGACCGGCAACTCGGCGATGGTAGCAATCTCTTCGGTCGTGCCTTCACGGCCGAGTTCCTGCACGAGACGCTTCTGAATATTGCGGAGCTTCGAGAGCACGTCGATCATGTGCACGGGAATGCGGATCGTGCGAGCCTGATCGGCAATCGCCCGGGTGATCGCCTGGCGAATCCACCAGGTGGCGTACGTCGAGAACTTGAACCCACGACGATACTCGTACTTGTCGACGGCCCGCATCAAGCCCGTGTTGCCTTCCTGGATGAGGTCCAGGAAGCTCAGGCCGCGGTTGCGATACTTCTTGGCGATCGACACCACCAGGCGGAGATTGCCGCTCGACAGGTTGCGCTTGGCCTGCTCGTACTCGTTGAACTGCCGACGGAACGTGCGGCAGCGCTCGCGCAGGCTCGACGGGCTTTCAAGCGTGAGCATCAGCAGGTCGCGCAGTTCGCGGCGAAGGTCGGCCCGCTCGTCACGGCGAGTCGGGTCGGTCTTGATCACGCTCAGGCGAGCGCGGATCACGTCCATCCGGCGCGAATGCTCCTCCAGCTGATGCATGAGCGGCTGGACGCGGCGGGTGCGGAGCGAAAGCTCTTCGACGAGCTGGAGGCACTTGCGACGGCGACGCAGAAAAGCCTTGCGGGCGGCGGCGCGCTCGGCTTCCGAGACGCTCTTGCGGATCAGGCGGGCGAAGTCCTTGCGATTGGCTTCGAGCAGCCGCTCGATCGTCGCCAGGTTGTGCGGCATGCGAGCAAGGATCTGCTCCTTGGTGAGTTGCTCGGTGAGCGACACCTTGATCGTGCGATCGAAGGGGAGCTCTCCCTTGTAGACTTGCGAGAGAATCTTCACGGTCTCACGCATCGCATAATCGCAGCTCAGCAGCGTGCGACGGAAACGCTTGCGGGTGATTTCGATCTTCTTGGCGAGCGAGATTTCCTCGGTGCGCGAGAGAAGCGGAATCTCCGCCATCTGCGAAAGATAGAGGCGAATCGGATCGCTATGCAGCTTGAGGCCGGGAACCTCCTTGGCAGCCGGTTCTTCGGCCTTCACAACCTTCAGTTGCGGCTTGGCTTCTTTCGGCTTAGGAGCCTGATCGACCAGTTCGATGCCCATTTCGTCGAGCGCGACGAGCAGGTTGTCGAGCTTATCAGGATTGACGTCCTGATCGGGCAGATAGTCGTTGACTTCGTCGTAGGTGAGAAAGCCCTGGCTTTTGCCTTTGACGACGAGCGTTTGCAGTTCTTTTTCGAGATGGGTCACGTGCGAGTTCCTCCTTGAACTTCGCTGTCTACTCAGTGGCGGTCAGGCCGGGCCGCGGGAAAGGCCCTGAGCGAAACAGCGACTATATCGAACAAATATCAGCCGCGTGGTGCTCGTGAGTGCCCCCCTAGCGGGATCATGAGCTGGCGACTGACCCGACAACCGCTACCCCTCCGTGGGCGCGATAATTCCTTGTTGCCGGCGTTTGGCTTCGATCATCTGTTTCAGAACGTCTAACTCTTCCTCCGTGTTGAATTGTTGCAATTCGAGGGCGGCCTCGATCTCGCGCCGCTGGCGTTCCTCGTGTCGCTTGTGAAAGTTCCGAATGACGGCTCGCAGTCGCGTCGGCGGGTCGAACGTTGCCTTGGCTTCTTTGAGGGTGGCTCGTTCGTCAATGCGAACAAGCAAGGTCTTCAGTCGCGAATCTTCCACTTCCGCGAGCACCGTGTTGAAGTCCAAGGACTCTCCCGCTTCCTCCAGGTTGCGGTAGGTCTCGAACAGCCGTTGTGCTGCGGGAGCCAATAGATCGTCTAGACCAATTTCTTGCAACGCCGTTGGGGCAAGTTCTGGGTGCAAAGCCAGAAGTTCCAGCAATTCGGCTTCGTTGGGGTCCAAGGTCTGGAACGAATAGTCGATCGACAGATCGTCCTGCTCGCTGCTAGCGACGGACGAGCTATTCGATTTTTGAGAGCTGGCCCGGCGGAGTTGGTCGAAACGTGCGCGGGCGACCGACTCGTCGATGCGGAAGTCGCGAGCGACGCGAGCGAGCAACTGATGCGCTCGGAGACTCGTCGCGTCGATCGAACCGGGCGGCATGCTATGCGCGATCGTATGCAGGATGTCTTCGAGCGCCGCGTTCGCGCGGTGCGTGTCGCGAGCCAGGTCGATGCCGCGCGTCGACGTGCGAATCTTGTGTTCGAGCGCATCGACCGCGCCCCGGCGAAGCTCCTTAAACGCTTCGCCACCGTGCTCCTGCAGGAATTCGTCGGGATCAAACTCCTCGGGCAGCGTGAGGATTCGCAGATCCATCTGCGCGGCGACGAACAACTCGAGAATTTGATTCGTGCGGCGCTGGCCGGCTTCGTCGCCGTCGAGGATCAGATAGACGGTGTCGGCAAACCGGCGCAATACCGGCAGATGGCGCTCATTGAGCGCAGTACCGAGCACGGCGACGACGTCGCCCACCCCGTGCTGATGGCACATCACGACATCGGTGTAGCCTTCGACGACGGTGATTTCGCGTGATTGCGTGATGTTGTGGCGAGCGATGTCCAGGGCGTAAAGTTGATCGCTCTTGGAGAAAAGCCGCGTTTCGGGCGAGTTGATGTACTTGGCCGAATTTTCAGCGGCGAACTGCGGCAGGATGCGCCCGCCGAAGGCGATCGTTCGCCCTTGCGTATCGCGGATCGGGAAAATTACGCGACCCTTGAAACGGTCGTACAGTTTTCCGCTCGACTGGCTCCGGCCGAGCAGCCCGATCGCTTCCAGCACGGCGGCCGAGTAGGGCGTGTTGCGAGCGCGGTCGAGAATCCAACTCCAGTTGTCGGGCGAAAAACCGATGCGGAACTTCTCGACGCTGGCGGGGGTGATGCCGCGGTCTTCAATGTACTTCTGAGCGACGCCTGCCGCTTCGCCACGGAGCAGGAAATCGTGAAACTGCTTCTCGGCCCAAGCGGCGGCCTGGTAGAGGGTGTTTTTGTCGTCGGGCGATCCTGGCTCGATCTGTTTTTGTCGTTGCGGCTCGAGCTCAATACCGGCCCGGTCGGCGAGGATGCGGAGCGCTTCGACGAAGTCGCATCCTTCGCGCTTCATGACGAAGTTAAAGATGTCCCCGCCGATGTCGCAGACCCAACACTTCCAGGTCTGTCGCTCCTGATTGACCTGCAGGCTGGGGCGAGAGTCGTTGTGCCAAGGGCAGAGGCCGACGAAGCCGCGTCCCTGTCGGCGCAGGTCGATCGAACCGCTGACCAGGTCGACAATGTCGACCGCCTGACGGATCTGATCCTTCGCGTTGCCAAACGAACTGACTGACACGGTCACTCCTGCACGTGGCGCGGGATGCGCGGGCCTGTTGCCTCACACAACCACAGCCGGAGTATTTTAGCGATCGCTGCGACTTCGGGCACGCGGCGGGGCGAATGTGGCGATCTGGGGTCGCTCGCTTTCTCGCTGGTGCTGACCGTGAACTGCTGCTAAAAGTCGCCTGCGAAGGCTGTCCTTGCCCCTGCGATTTTTTGCAAATCGACAGAGTGCCCTCCATAGCACGGGGCGGATTATACGGGTGAGACGAACCAGGTCAACGCGAGATTTCTGGCTTTGACCAGCTCTGCCTTTCTCGCCGATTTACACAGTGATCACTCGAAGCGGGGCGGTTGGCGGAACTTCGGCAGTGTGTCCGCTGAACTCTGTCTGCCGTCTCCCCCTGGATGCTTTTTCGCCGGTGTGGCAAGATGGGCAAAGCCGTTTGCCCCTCGTTTGCACCTTTCCCACAGGACCGTGGAATGACGAAGCCGATCGCCGTTGTTCTGGCCGCTGGAATGGGGACGCGGATGAAGAGCGACCTGCCCAAGGTTCTGTTTCCGGTGCTCGGCAGGCCGATGATCGAGTTTGTGCTCGATGCCCTCGAACGGGCCGGTGTGGAGCGGACGATCGTCGTCGTGGGCTACCGAGCGGACGATGTGAAGGCTGCCCTGGCGCATCGCTCCAACCTTGAGTTTGTTCTCCAGGCGGAACGACTCGGCACCGGGCACGCCGTGCAGATGGCACGAGAGCACCTGGTCGGGCACGAAGGACCAGTGGTGGTTCTCGCCGGCGACTCGCCGCTCGTGCAAAGCGATTCAATCCGCGATTTGCTGGACCATTTCGGCCGCGAGCAGCCCGCCTGCCTGCTAGGAACGCTGAAGAAAGCCATTCCGGCTGGCCTCGGTCGGATCGTGCGGGACGCCGCCGGGCGTTTTGTCGGAATCGTCGAGGAAAAAGACGCCAGTCCCGAACAGCGGCAAATCACGGAGGTGAATATGAGCACCTACGTGTTCGCTGGACCGGAATTGCTGCATGCGCTCGGCCAGCTCAAGAACAACAATCGACAGGGCGAATATTACCTGACCGATTGCCCCAGTATTCTGCTGGGCGAGGGGAAAAAGGTGGAGGCATTGCCGGTTCTGCGGCCTTGTGAGGCGCTGAGCATCAATACGCCGGAAGAACTCCAGGCTGCCGCGGCAGAAATGGTACAACTAGGTTACGCTGTAGGTTAGGCTTCCAGCCTGACCGTGTTTTTGGCTCGCTATGAATTCTGCTATTCCGTTGACGGGCAGGCTAGAAGCCTACCCTACGTGAGTTCCCGATGCGTGAATTGAAAATCTTCAGCGGCCAGGCCAACCGACCGCTGGCGAAAAACATCTGCAATTTTCTCCACCTGCCCCTGGGGGAGATCACGCTCGGAAAGTTTCCCGACGGCGAAAACTTCTGCAAGATTGAGGAAGATATTCGCGGCCGCGACGTCTTTCTCGTCCAGCCGACCTGCCCGCCAGTGAACGACAACCTGCTCGAACTGTTGATCATGATCGACAGCTGCAAGCGGGCCAGTGCGCAGCGAATCACCGTCGTCATTCCCTACTTCGGCTATGCCCGACAGGATCGCAAAGACGAAGGGCGCGTGCCGATTACGGCCAAGCTGGTGGCCAATCTAATTACGCGTGCTGGGGCCGACCGCGTGCTGACCATGGATCTGCATTCGCCGCAGATTCAGGGCTTCTTCGACGTGCCGGTCGACAACATGTACGCGGCGCCGGTTCTGAACGAGTTCATGTGCCAGAAGGATGTCCCGGAGGAAGACCGGGTCGTCGTCAGCGCCGATGTGGGAAGCATCAAGCGAGCGCTCGGCCATGCGAAAAAGCTCGGCGGCAAGCTGGCGATCGTCGATAAGCGACGCGACAACGCCACGGAAACGCGCCAGGAGCACATCATCGGCGGACCGATCGAAGGCAAAGTGGCCTTCATGTTCGACGACATGATCAGCACGGCGGGGACCATCTGCGGCGCCGCCGAGAAGGTCCACGCCTCTGGGGCGAAGGAGATCTTCGTAGCGGCCACCCACGGACTCTTGGTGGGCCCAGCCATTGAGAAGCTCAAGAAGGCCCCGATCACTCAGATTGCGGTGACCGACACGATCCCCTTGCCGCAGGAAAAGATGCTGCCGAATCTCAAGATTCTCAGCGTCGCCCCGCTATTGGCTGAAGCGATCAAGCGAATCCACCACGATCAGTCGATCAGCATTTTGTTCGACAAGTCGGAGGAGTAGACCGCCTCTCGCACGCAGCGATCGAAGCCCGGGCCACCCCCCGCTCAAGGAGTTCCGGCTGAGATGCCCGATCCGCGCTCTTACAGCCGATTCTTTGCTCGCATGAGCATTTCGACCTTAGTCGAAGTGCTCTGGAGCGAGCGAGGGATGGCTTTAAGTCCCGAGCGGTTCTCTCATTGGCTCGGTGTGGCGATTCAGCTATCAAGCGAGCCAACGGTGCTGCGAGACTTGGGGGGGCGCTCTCTGGGCTTGCAACCGCCGAAGGCCGGACACGGTTGCAATTCCCAACGAGTTGTTAGTGCAGTTGCTCTCAAGTGGCGATGTAGACGCCCGCATCAACGGCAGCAAGTTGTTGTTGCTCGTCGCCAGCGACTTTGATGAACTGCTCGTGGCCGCTGAACGAATGCTGAGATCCCAAGACAACTATGAAGCGACTGGCGGACTCTTCATGCTCATCGAGGCACTTGAGAGCGAACTGATCTCACCCGGCCGGTATTCGGACGTTAGTGTTGGGCACTTGAATCAATTGCTGGCATCTATTGATGTCGCTAAGTGGCTGCCCCACCAACTAGAGAGCCTGCAAATGCTGCGGAGCCGCGTTGCCGATTTAGGCGAGCGCTGCGATCGGCCACGAATGAAACACTGATTGAAACACCCTGGAAGGGGGTTTGTATCCTTGTTCCATCCGAGCCGGTCAGCATTAAACGCTACTCTTCCTCGCCAACCGCGCGGTCCTCGCGGCGGAAAACCGCAACTACGTCTTCGACGGGCACCACGAAGAGCTGATTGTCGGCCTCAAAGTCGACGGGAATGGCGTTCTTCGGGTGGAAGAGAATCTTGTCGTACTGCCGCAGGGGGACATCTTCGTCGTTGTCGATTTGGGCGGAGATGGCCACGATCCGGCCGGTGATCGTCGGGATTTCCGACGAATCGGGTAGGGCGATCCCCCCCTTGGTTTCCCGCTTGGGCTCGTCCTTGCGCACCAGCACCCGAGCGCCGATCGGCTCGACGTACTCAAACACCTTTTGTTTTGCTTTAGCCATGTCTATTCATTTCGGTCATTTTGGCAGTGTTGCCGCAATTTCAGACCGGTAAAGGCACTTGGCGTGCCAGCGGCGGCCGATTGCAGCCCTAAAGGCTTCTCTGAACGATACCTTCGGCTCATTCGGGATGCCTCAAAAATTGGCTAGGACGGCCTTGCGAGAACGGCCGATTTTGGCAGAATAAGGAGTTTCGCATCCAGGCCAAACGGCTGGCGGTACCGCGAGGGGTGTGGGGTGACCGAATTGCGTCGCCCGCTACCGCCTGATGAATTAGCGCAGGAAGTTGACCATGTCGGAAGTGTTGAACGTCACGCGTCGCGAGCAGCTTGGGACCGCTCACAACCGCCGCCTTCGCCAGACCGGCCAGATTCCGGCTGTGCTGTACGGTCACGGCGAGCAGCCGGTGAGCCTGACGGTCACCGCGAAGTCGCTGCTGTCGGCAGTTGCCCACGGCAAGCTCGTTTCGCTGCAAGGCGATGTGACGGAAAGCGCCCTGATTCGCGAGGTGCAGTGGGATACCTACGGCAAGGAGCCGATCCACGTCGACTTCATGCGGGTTTCGGAGTCGGAAACGGTCGAAACGACCGTCGCCGTCGAACTCAAGGGCTCGGCTCCGGGCATCAACGAAGGGGGCGTAATCCACTTCGTGCTCCACGAACTGGAAATTGAATGCCCCGCTGCGAAAATTCCTGAGAAGATCGTCGTCAGCGTGAACGACCTGCACCTGGGGCAGGCGATCCACGCCGGCGAAGTGAAGCTGCCTGACGGAGCCAAGGTCCTCACGGACGCCTCGCAAGTGGTGGTAAACTGCGTTGCTCCTCACGCCGAGGCCGAGGAAGCGGCTCCAGGCGCCGTGGCCGAGCCGGAACTGATCCGCAAGGAGAAGCCGGAAGGGGAAGCGGAGAAGAAGTAGTCCAGCCGCCGACTCGTTCGGCGCACAAGCGAAATGAAGATCATCGTTGGGCTGGGGAATCCGGGTCCGAAATACACCGGAACCCGTCACAACGTGGGCTTCGACGTGCTCGGCCGATTTGCTCGCAAGCACTTGGCGGGACCGGTAAAGAACAAATTTCAAGGAGAGATTGCGGAAGCGGAAGTCGGCGGCGAAAAAGTGCTGCTGCTGAGCCCTTTGACCTACATGAACCTCAGCGGCGCGAGCGTGCTCGCAGCCCGCGACTTCTACAAAGTCGAACTGAGCGACATCCTGGTCATTTGTGATGACCTCAACCTGCCACTTGCCCGGCTACGATTTCGAGCCAGCGGTTCGGCGGGGGGACAAAAGGGACTCGACGACATCCTCCGCCGCTTGGGCAGCCAGGCGGTTCCGCGACTCCGAATCGGCATCGGAACGCCGCCTCCCCAGTGGGACGTGGCGAACTATGTGCTGAGCAAGTTTACGAAAGACGAACAGACGGAGATGGACGAGGCGTACGACCGGGCTGTGGAAGCCACAGCGGTTTGGGTGACGCGAGGCATCTCCGACTGTATGAATAAGTACAACGCGTAGGATAGGCCTCTGGCCTGTCCGTGCAGGAATGACGAATGCCGCAGTGTCGATCGACCAATAAATCGGTCTTCGCCATTGGTCCTTCGGGCTTCGTTATTCGTCATTTGATTTACTGGGCAGGCTAGAAGCCTTCCCTACGACGACGAGGAGTTTTACTTTGGCTCTGACCAATTACGAATGCCTGGCGATCTTGGATTCGAACAAGTACGCCCAGGACCCCAACGGTCTCGGCTCGGCGATCCCGAGCCTGGTGGAAAAATTCGGCGGCGAAGTGCTCGTCAGCCGCCTGTGGCAGGAACAGAAGCTGGCCTACCCGATGGACGGCCACAAGAAGGGCACCTACTGGCTGACCTACTTCCGCCTCGAGAGCACGAAGCTGATCGAGCTGAAGCGCGAGATGAAGCTGAACGACAACATCGTTCGCGAACTGACCATCAAGCTCGATCCGCGCATCGCCGACGCCCTGGTCGATCACGCTCGCGGCGTTCGCCGGGCCGAACCGGCCACGGACGCGGTTCGTGAAACGGTTGGCGCTGGCGCCGAAGAGTAGGCGGTCCTGGTCATCCGTGGCGGAAAGCTTGCACCGGTAAGGCCGGTGCGTTAAGCTTCGGTCGCATCGGGTGACGTTTGTTCACTGATTCGCCTGCACGGCGTCGAGAGGTTCGTTCCATGGCCAGTTTCAATCGCGTGATCCTGCTCGGTAATCTCACCCGCGACATCGAGGTGAAGTACCTGCAGAGCGGCACAGCGGTGACCGAAGTTGGTCTGGCGGTGAACGACCGCCGCAAAGGCCAGAACGGCGAATGGATCGACGAGACGACGTTCGTCGATATCACCATGTGGGGCCGGACGGCTGAGATTGCCAGTGAATATCTCGGCAAGGGTTCGCAGGTGCTGATCGAGGGTCGTCTGAAGCTCGATACGTGGGAGACCGAAGGTCAAAAGCGTTCGAAGCTGCGAGTCGTCTGCGAAAAGATGCAGATGCTCGGCACGAAGGGTGGCGGCGGCGGCGGTGGTCGCGGCGGCCAGGCCCAAAACTTTGACGACGGCGGCGATTCCGGCTACTTCGAAGAGCCTGCTCGGGGACCGTCGCGAGCGCAGGCCCCACGAGGTGGTGGCGGCGGTGGCCGTCAGTCGGCTCCTCCTCCCCCGCCGGAAGACGATATCCCGTTCTAAGCCGGGTTGGACCTGAAACGACAGCAGCCGGTCGAATCAGCCTGGCTGTTTATTGAATAACCGATCCAAACAACCGCCGCGACAACCGGCGAAGCGAAACTAACATTTCAGAGAAGCGAACCACGTCATGCCAAGTGGAAAAGTAAAGAACCGCCGCCCGGGTGTCTACAAAGCCCTTCCGCAGGGTCCGACCGGCGGCGTCCAGTTGCTGCTGATTCAATCGGTCGACCACCTTGGCAAGCAGGGCGAAATCGTCCAGGTGAAGCGTGGTTACGCCCTGAACTACCTGCTGCCGCAGGGCCTGGCGACGATCGCCACCGACCACCACAAGCGGATGGTCGAGAAGCACAAGGCCAAGCTCCAGGAGATCGAGAAGGCCCGCCTGGCGTCGCTCCGTCAACTGTCGGAGGCGATCGGCAAGCAGAGCATCACGATCGAAGCCAATGCCAACGAAGAAGGCCATCTGTACGGCAGCGTGAACGCCGTCGACATCACGGCCGCTCTCAAGCAGGCCGGCTTCCAGATCACGACCGATCAGGTCCGCCTGGAAGGCCCGCTGAAGGAACTCGGCCTCTACACGGTCAAGATTCACCTGCACCACGAGATCAACGCCGAACTCAAGGTGTGGGTGGTTCCGACCGTCGTCAACGAACCGCCGGCGAAGAAGTAGTCCGCGCCAGCCGGTTATCGACAAACGATCAACATCGCAAAAGCCCGCTGCTATTTTTCATAGCGCGGGCTTTTGTCGTGTTATCATGGCTCCTGGTGCAATTGCGGTGAGCACAGGTTGCCAAGGGGCCGTTCAAACGGCAAAAAGCACCGACCGAAAATGACCGATGACCAGCCCGGATACGTCCGGGCGGCGGCGCAGAGTACGCCCTTGGTAATTGGTCCTTGGTCATTTCTTCACGGAAGGAGTCTTCGATGTCCTCGACCCAGCGATTTGATGCCGCCCGGCGGCCGAAGCTGGACGCAGATGTGCTCTCGCGTCAGCCGCCCTACGATTCGCAGGCTGAAATCGGTGTGCTCGGCAGCATCATGCTGCTGCCGGACGTGCTCGACGACGTCGTGATGATCGTCCGCCCCGACGACTTCTACGACGACGCCCATCGGAAGCTCTTCGAGCACATGTGCCTGCTGCACAGCGGCAATAAGAAGATCGATCCGACGCTGCTCATCGACCAGATGAAGACGGCCGGCGATTTTGAATTGATCGGTGGCAGCAGCTACCTGAGCAAGATCATCAACTCGGTTCCGAACGCCGCCCACGCGACGTTCTACGCCGAGATCGTACGGCAAAAGTCGACCTTCCGCTCGCTCATCACCGCGGCCACGGAAATCCTGCGCGACGCCTACGACGAATCGCAAGAAGCTCCGCAAATGCTCAGCAGCGCGGAGCAGAAGATCTTCGCGATTCTCGACGAGCGCGGCGATGGCAAGGTGCATTCGATCAAGGACGTGCTGCACGAATCGCTCGACCGACTCGACGCGCGCATGAAGGGCGAGCACGAGGCGGGGGGCTGCGACTACGGCTTCACCGACCTCGACCAGCAGACCAGCGGTCTGCACAAGTCGGAACTGGTGATTATCGCTGCCCGTCCCTCGATGGGTAAAACGGCGTTCGCCATGAATATTGCCGAGAATGTGGCCCTGGGGCAGAAGCAGCCGGTGCTGTTCGTGAGCCTCGAAATGTCGGCGATCGAACTGGCCGACCGCTTGCTCTGCTCGGTCGCTAAAGTGAACGGCCATCGGCTGCGTAACGGCACTATCTCGCAGGACGACCGCAATCGGATCGTCGAGAAAGCCAGCCTGCTGAGCGAGGCGCCGCTGTTTGTCGACGACGCCCCAGGGCGTACAGTGACGGAGATTGCGGCAGGCGCTCGGCGCATCAAGCGGCGAATGGGCCAGCTGGGGCTCATCGTGATCGACTACCTGCAGCTTATTGAGCCGGACAATTCGAAAGACCCCCGTCAGGAGCAGGTGGCCAAGATCGCCCGTCGCTTGAAGGGGCTCGCTCGCGAGATGGAAGTGCCGGTGATCTGTCTCGCCCAGCTCAACCGCCAGACGGAAGCGAGCAAGGACAACATACCCCGACTCAGCCACCTTCGCGAATCGGGCGCTATCGAACAGGACGCCGACGTCGTGATGTTTGTGCACCGCGAAGAGTACTATGCTCGCGGCGAAGAGGCACAGGCGCTTGCTGGCCTGGCCCAGATCATCGTCGCCAAGCAGCGTAACGGCCCGATCGGCGAAGTGGACATGGTCTTCAAAAAGGAATTCACCCGCTTCGAAGACAAGGCGCCACAGCGCTTTGAGGGAATCGACGCGTATAATGATGGCGGCGGCGGGTTCTAGGACCCGCTAGCGGGTCCTAAGTCGTCGGCACACTCCGTGTGCCGGCCGTGCTGCGGGTCGATGGTCTATCGCACCTCTGTCAGCACACTGAGTGTGCTGACTACTTTTGGATGAGGTTGTGAAAACAAGCGGCGAGATAGTCGTTTACGACCGTCCGAACCCTTGTCCCTATCTTCCGGGGCAGATGGCGCGGTTGCCCCATCGTTTGCCGGTCGATCCGCTGACGCCCGGGCAGTTCGACGAGCGGCTGGCGGCAGGCGATCGCCGCAGCGGGCCGCTGCTCTACCGTCCCGCCTGTCCGAATTGTTCCGCTTGCGAGCCGATCCGTCTCGATCTCGGGCGTTTTGCTCCCCGCGACACACAACGCCGTGCAAAACGCCGCGGCGATCAATGGTTGGAGGTGAGTATCCGCACCCCGATCGTCGATGCCCGCCGCATCGATCTTTTCAATCGCCACCGCGAAGTCCGTGAGTTGGAACACGGCGATGGTCCCATCGACGAAGAAGGCTATCAGCAGTTTCTCACCGAGACCTGCTGCGAAACGGTCGAGTTTGCTTACCGGCACGAAGGAAAACTGGTAGCGGTGGCCATTGCTGATCTCGGCCGTACTTCGCTGTCGGCCGTCTACTGCTTCTTTGAACCCGAGTTTCCCGGGTTGAGCCTGGGCACGTATTCGGTGCTACGTCAGGTGGAATTCTGTAAGCAGACCGGCCGGAAGCACCTCTATCTCGGCTTTTACATCGCCGACTCCGCCCACATGGTCTACAAGGGGCTGTTCCGTCCGCACGAGCGCTTGGTGAACGGGCGCTGGACCGAGTTTGAGTGACGATAAGATCCCCTCGTTCGCCTCTGCTAGCAATTTGCGGCACCCCTGAGCTCTCATCACTGAGCTCTATCCCCTGACTCCTAGACCAATCGCCCTTGTCGGGGTTTGGGCATTCCGTTATTGATACGCGGCCCTATCGGAATAGCTGGCGGTGCGCAGGATGCGCGCGGCCACCAAGGCTTGTCGAAAGTTTCCGGTGGGTCTCGTCTCACTCGTACACGGGAATACCTCGCGCAATGGCACTTGGACGCCAAGGTCGACTTCCGCGTTACGACATTCTGGCCGTCGCCGCATTCTGGGCGGTTCGGCGCTCGTTCCTCGGCGCCGTTACGACATGCGTACTCGCGATTAGCTGGACTAGCTCCGCTCCGGCGCAGGGGCCCGCCCTGGAACCGGCTTCGCCGATGGCCGTTGCCCCTTCGGCGACGCCCGGTCAGGCCGCGCCCGGTCAAACGATTCCACTCGAACCGCTTGCTCCGCCAACTCCCGCCCCCGCGGCCCGGCAGTTGGTGGCCGAAGTTCGGATCGTTGGCAACAAGGTGACGAAGGACTACCAGGTACAAAGCAAGATTCAAACCCGCCAGGACCGCGAGTTCGATCCCGAGTTGGTGCAGGCAGATGTCCGCCGCCTCGTCTCGACTGGTCTGTTCCGCGACGTCCGCACCTATACGAAGCAGACTCCCGCTGGCGTGGTCGTCACGTACGAAGTCGTCGAGCGGCCCCGGGTGCAGTATGTCCGCCATCTCGGCAATCGCGGGATGAGCGAAAAGAAGCTGAACAAAGAACACGGCATCAAGGTGGGGGATGCGATCAACGCCTACACCACCGAGGAAGGACGCCGGCGGATCGAAGAGCTCTATCAGCGGGGTGGCTATCCCAACGCGCAGGTCTCGATCCTGGAAGGAGACAAGCAAGGGGACAAAGGCGTCGTCTACCTGGTCAACGAAGGCAAGATCGAGCGGATCTCCAAGGTGGAGTTCGACGGCAACAGCATCGCCTCGGATGAACGGCTGGCAACACAGATCGAATCGAAGCCTGGAATTCTCTGGTACTTTTTCCGCGGCAAAGTCGACCGCGAGAAGATCGACGCCGACGTCGAAAAACTGACAGCCTACTACCGCAGCCTGGGCTATTTCCGAGCCCGAGTCGGGCGTGAGCTCGTCTTCGACGACTCCGGCAAATGGCTGACTCTGAAGTTTGTGATCGACGAAGGCCCTCGCTACGTCGTGCGCAGCGTCTCGATGGAAGGCAACACAAAGTTTGCGAGCGAGCCGCTGATCGAGTTCCTGGAGATGAAGGCCGGTTCGTACTTCGACCAGGCCGACATGAACAAGGACATCAATACGCTGATCGACCTTTACGGCAGCCAGGGGTATGTGTTTGCCGACGTGCAAGCGGACCCGCGCTTTCTGGAGGAGCCAGGACAACTCGACTTGATCTACCGGGTGAAGGAAGGCGAAGTGTTCACCGTCGGCGATGTGAACGTGAAGATCGCCGGTGAGTTTCCGCACACCCGCGACACGGTGGTGTTGAACCGCCTGGACCTGCGGCCTGGGGACATCATCGACGCTCGCAAGATGCGCGACGCCGAACGACGCTTGAAGGCTTCGCAGCTCTTCAACACGAATCCCCAGGAAGGCGAACTGCCGAAGGTCTCCGTCCGGCCGCCCGATCTGAACGCCATCGGCAACATGGCCGTCCGCGGTCAGTCGCCCGAGGAGGCGGCGGACGCGTCGCCAACGAGCGCTCGTCCGACGGTCGCTCCTGCTCCGCGCAAGTATCCCCCCATGGCGCCGCAGTCGACGCCTTACAGCATGACCTATCCCCAAGCTGGTCAGACGCCGGGACAGCCGGCGCCTTCGTATGGCCCGCCGCCCGCTCCTTCGCATCCGCAGCCAGCGAGCCCGGCCGCCCCATCGGTGTACTCTTGGAACGGACCTCAGCCAGCCCCGAACCCGCCGTCCGCAGCCAATGTTTACACGTCCGGAACTTATCGCTAAGAGAACACATCGCAAAACGAGCCAACCCTGATCGACCCCTCGCCGAATCCCCGCTCGGCCCAGACCCGGAAATGCTCCTTTGATTTACGCCCGCATCATCCAGCCACTCGTCCTGCTTGCCACGGTGCAGGCATGCGTCGTCGGTTGCGCGGGGCCTTCGATCTGGCAGCGGCAAAATTGCGCTTGCCCATATGGTTCGCAGCCCTATGGGACGACGCCTGCCTACGGAGGCGCTCAGGCGCCGAGCGTCGTGATGCCGGGCGCTGCTGCTCCGAGCGTGACGCCCCCCGCGATGCCTTCGGCCCTCGGCCAGCCAACGGTTCCGTCGACCATTCCGGCGACGCCCTACCGCTCGCAGAAGCCGGCGGACGAATCGGACGACGGATTGATCATTCGTGGCCAGTCGCCGTCGACTGCCGCTAATCCGTGGGCTGACTATGCCCCCGGCTCGGATGACTATCGGCGTGGACCGACTCCGGTTTCAGGCGGCACGCCGGTCAGCACGTATCCGGCCCCGTACAACACCGCCCCGCCCGCACAGAGCACCACCCCCTACGGCCAACCCTACCAATTTGGCCAGCCGAACGTCGCGCCTCAGCCCGCGCCGGCTCCGACCTATCCGACTTATACAACTCCGCCGACCTACGCTGCGCCTCCGACCTACTCCCAGCCGCAGGTGAACTATCAGCCTGCTCCCGGTGGTTACTCGGCGCCGCCGCTGCCGCCGCCTCCGCCCCCACAGAATCAGACGGGCGACGTGTTCAACCCGCCGCCCTATCCGGGATGGAATCCGCCGTCGATTGTTCCGGGAGTTGAACCCCTCGGAACGCCCGCTCCCCTGGACATTCTCGTCGAGGAAACTCGCACCGGACGCTTCATGTTCGGTGTTGCGGTGAACTCCGACGCCGGTGTGACCGGGCAGGTGACGATTGATGAACGCAACTTCGACATCACGCGGGTGCCGACGAGCTTCGACGATTTCACGAGCGGCAGAGCCTGGCGTGGGGCAGGGCAGGGATTCCGCATCGAGGCCCAGCCGGGCAGCCAGGTGCAACGTTACCTGGTCAGCTTCACCGAGCCCTACCTGTTCGGCAGCAATGTGAGCATGAACACGAGCGCGTTCTACTTCGATAGAAACTACTTCGATTGGGACGAATCGCGTTTCGGTGGTCGATTGGGCCTCGGCTATCGATTGACGCCGGATTTGTCGGTGGCTGGCTCATTGCGGATGGAAAATGTGAGCATCTTCAATCCGCGTGTGAACGGTGTGCCCGAACTGGAAGAGGCGCTAGGCCGAAACGACTTCTTCAGCGGACGTGCCTCGATCACGCACGACACGCGCGACTTGCCCTTTGCACCCACGGAAGGACACCTGATCGAAGTCGCGTTTGAGCAGGCCTTTGGTGATTTCAGCTATCCGCGAGCGGAGATTGATTTCGCTCAGTACTTGATGTTGCGAGAGCGTCCCGACGGATCGGGCCGGCACGTCGTGGCCTATAGCTCCAAGGTGGGCTTCAGCGGCAGCGACACGCCGATCTTCGAGAACTACTTTGCAGGTGGTTTCTCGACGTTGCGTGGTTTCGCCTTCCGCGGGGCTTCGCCGATGGACATGGGCGTGCGAGTCGGTGGTGACTTCCGCTGGATCAACTCGCTCGAGTACATCTTCCCGCTGACGGCCGACGACATGCTCAAGGGCATCGTCTTCTGCGACTTCGGTACGGTGGAACGCGACATCGCCCTGCGGGGCGAAAACTTCCGCGTGGCGCCGGGCTTCGGTCTGCGGATCAACGTCCCGGCTCTCGGCCCAGCCCCACTGGCATTCGACTTTGCCTTCCCGGTGGCCAGCGCCGCGACCGACGACGAGCAGGTGTTCAGCTTCTTCTTCGGAGCGACCCGGCAGTAGTCGATACGTAGGGTAGGCTTCCAGCCTGCCCGTGAGATTCAATGACGAATGACGAAGCCTGAATGACCAAGGACGGGATCGAACCGGTCTTTGGTCATTCAGGCTTTTAGCATTCGACATTTTGACGGGCAGGCTAGAAGCCTACCCTACGAGCGCCCCTAGCGAATGCTCCACTGCGTGTACTCGCGGTAGTAGCCGAAGCTGCGTGAAGCGTGGGCTCGCGGAGCGGCGCCGAACCAGCCGTAGGCGTAGCCATACCCTCGGACCGGTTGCACATAGGCTGGGGGCTTACCCGGCTCGTGGTGCGGACCTGGCCCTTCGGCCCGCCGCAGCAGCAGATAGGACGGCGGGACCGCTTGAGCGACGCTCGTCAGTGAAGCGAGCAGCAGGCTCCCGAGGAGTAGCTGGCGAGCGAGTTGATGCATTGAATCCGTCCCCCAGGGATAAGGCGCCGTCTTCGACAGAAATCGACGCGGGGCGGCCCTGGGGTCAATAAATCGCCAAGATTTTCACGGACAGAAAGCCGTTGGCTATAATCCAGGCAAACTGTGTCCGTGGCGGCAATCTCAGTCGCCTAGGTTCGCACGCACATAGGCCGCCTGCTGCGGGGCGAGCGCGTCGATCTGCTCGCTGTCGAACTGGGTTGATTGATCGAGCCGGGCCGCGAGCGTCGGTGGTGCGCTGACTGGTGGTTCACCCTCGCCGGCTTCGACAAAGAACGTCACTCCGAGAAGCGACGCTCCACGAAAATCGCACCCGCGGAGATCGGCGGCACTGAAATCGGCGCCTTCGACATCAGCTCGGTCGAAGGACGCGCCTCGCAAGTCGGCTTCTTGAAAACGAGCGTTCGAGAGATTGGCCCCGGAAAAGTCCGCGTTGCGAAGCTGCGCATTACGAAAATCCGCATTCCGCAGAATTGCGCCTTGGGCGCTCAGATCGGGAAGCGAGATGCCGCGGGCTTCCAGGCCTTGGAACTCCAGCCCGGCAAAGTTGCGCTGCGTGAACGCTTTGGCCACCTGCAGCCGGTTCAGATTTGGGGCGACGTAGCGTTGCTCACGCCAGGGATCGGCCTCGTTGTGATAGCCCGCCTTTCCCTCCCAGAAGCCAAGATCGTCTTGCGCCAGCACGCGGATCTCGGTCAGCCACTTGAGGCTCTTGTAAAAGTACTTTCCTGGAACCACGACCCGCAGTGGACCGCCGTGTTCGATTTCCAGCGGCTGCTCGTTCGCTGCCGTGACGAGAATCGTCTCGAGTTCCAATGCGTCCGTCAGCGGAAGCGAAGTGCTATGCCGGCGCTCGCTATGGGCGACGAACGACAGAAACTTTGCCTCGCTCGTCGGGCGTGATGCTTCAAGGACGTCGGCCAGGCGAACGCCGCGAAAGTGGACGTTGAGCTTCGACCAGCGCGTGACGCAGTGAATGTCGATCCGACGGTTGACCTGCGGCAAGTTGGCCAGGTCGTCAAGCGACCAAATCCGCGGTTCCGCTACGAGGCCGCCGACCGTAAGCGTCCAAGGGGCTGTGATTGCTGCAGGGAGTCTCTCGCCGACGATGGGCCATTTGCCTTCGGCGGCCAATTGCTGACCTGGCGGCAGGTTGTGGGTCATTTGGGGGCGTGCACCGGCGTCGCGCCGATGCGATGAGGAGTGTTCATAAACGGTTGCGACAGCTATTTCAAATTGCACGACTCTGCCGGGCTGGAATGCAAGGCGTGGAGGAGCAATTCAGCGGGACCGGGGCAAAGTCGTTGCACGCGAGTCGGTTGAATGCCACAATCATCGCAAATTCCCGCGATCGAGACATCTGGGCGAAGATGTCTCGATTCCGTCGCGGGCAGGTTTCAGGTTCGGGTGTGGAAACGCGTGAGCGACCGAGTCGACTCTGACCCTGGATAGTCTTGATGATCGTAAGCAGGCTCCCACCTGTACCTTCCACGAAAGCAATGGGTTCGTGACTGCAGTTTCCTCTCCTCCTGCCGCTAAACCGTCCACCGTTTCGTTTGTCCAGAATCCGCCGACGCGCGTGACGGGCATCTTGATGCGGTTGGGGCCAGGCTTAATTATCGCCGGCTCCATCGTTGGTTCTGGTGAATTGATCGCCACGACCAAGACCGGCGCGGAAGCCGGCTTCTGGCTGCTCTGGCTTATTATCCTCGGCTGCCTGGTGAAGGTGTTTGTTCAGGTGGAACTGGGCCGAGACGCGGTGGTGCGCGGCAAGACCACGATGGAAGCCCTCGGGGAGGTGCCCGGGCCGCGGATTGCTGGGCACGGAAACTGGCTCCTGTGGTACTTTTTCATCATGTTCCTTGCCAGCCTCGGCCAACTGGGCGGAATTATCGGCGGCGTCGGCCAGGCGTTAGCGATTAGCGCTCCGCTCACGCAGGAGGGGCGCGACTACAACCGCTACATGAACAACGAGAAGCAACTGGAGGTGGCCAAGGCCGAATTGAAGCTGGTTCAGACTCGCGACGCCATGGCTCGCACGACAGCGGATCGCGGAGCCCAGCAACGGTTGGTCGAAACCATCGCCACCCTGGAAGCCAATAAGGTGCAGTTCGGCGGTGCGCCGCCAACGGCTCGCTCGTATTGGACCGACGACCGCCTATGGGCCGTCATCATTGCATGTGTGACGGCTGTGCTTCTGGTCGTAGGCCGTTATGCGCTCATCGAAAAAGTCACGACGACCATGGTGGCTCTGTTCACGCTCATGACAGTGGGGACGGTTGTGCTGCTGCAAACGACATTTGCCTGGTCGATCCAGTGGCAGGATGTTGTCAATGGTTTCAGCTTCCGCCTACCTCCCGCCGGCGAACCTGGCAGCTCAACGGCACTAAGCACCGCCTTGAAAACATTCGGCATCATCGGTGTCGGAGCCACCGAACTGATTGCCTATCCCTACTGGTGCATCGAGAAGGGCTATGCCCGCTATACCGGCCCGCGTGATGAGACCCCGGGCTGGGCGGAGCGAGCCCGTGGCTGGATGAACGTGATGCGGTGGGACGCCTGGTGTTCGATGGTGGTCTACACCATTGCGACGATCGCCTTCTATCTGTTAGGCGCCGCGGTGCTCGGTCGGGCGGGGCTGAACCCGGCAAAAGAAGAGCTTATTCGCACGCTGAATGTGATGTACCAGCCGGTGTTTGGGGCTTGGGCCCAACTGCTGTTTCTGGTCGGGGCGTTCGCGGTGCTCTATTCCACTTACTTTGTGGCGAACGCTGGGCACGCTCGAGTGTTCTCCGATGCATTGCGGGCCGTCGGACTCGCTTCCAAGACGGAGGAGGCGAACCAGCGCCGGGTGAAGATTCTGAGCGGCGGCTTGCCGTTGTTCTGCCTCGTGCTGTACCTCATCTGGCCGAAAGACCCAGCCCGGCTGGTGATGATCAGCGGCATGATGCAGGCGCTAATGCTCCCCATGTTGTCGGCAGCGGCGCTCTACTTCCGCTACCGCCGCTGCGATCCTCGCTTGCAGCCGGGGCGGGTGTGGGATGTGTTCCTGTGGGGCTCGTCGTTCGGCATGCTCGTGGCTGCCGGTTGCTTGCTCTATACGCAGCTTTGACCCGGTTCGGAAAGGTGAGAGAGCGTGACAATGACGCGATTTGTGTCTCACCTCGAAGGCGCCATTGACGGCCAGCGTTTGGACGCTGATCAACGACAAACACTGCACCAAGGCCGGCCGATCTGGGTGCGGTATGATCTGCGTGCGGTCGGTGAGCACCTGAAACGTGACTCGTTGAAAGCCCGGCCGGAGACACTTTGGCGCTACCGTGAACTGCTGCCTTGCTCGCGCGATGACGAAGTGGTATCGCTTGGCGAACGGATGACGCCGCTACTTCGCTGCTCTCGGCTGGGGGCGCGGATCGGCAGCAGCAATCTGTGGATCAAGGATGAATCGCAGCTTCCGACAGGCAGCTTCAAGAGTCGCGGCCTGGCGATGGCGATCACCATGGCGAAGCACTTCGGCGTGACGCGAGTCGCCTTGCCGACGGCTGGCAATGCGGGGGGCGCTGCGGCCGCCTATGCGGCGCGAGCGGGCATGGAGTGCTACGTGTTCATGCCCGAGGACACGCCGATCATCAATCAGCGGGAATGTCGGCTCTACGGCGCTCACACGTTTCTAGTGAACGGCCTGATCAACGACTGCGGTCGACTCGTGCGCGAAGGTCAGGAGGCCATGGACTGGTGCGATCTGTCGACGCTGAAGGAGCCGTATCGGATCGAAGGCAAGAAGACGATGGGACTGGAGCTTGCCGAGCAACTCGGCTGGCGACTGCCGGATGTGATTCTGTATCCGACCGGAGGTGGAACCGGGCTGATCGGCATGTGGAAGGCATTTCAGGAGCTGCGCGAGCTTGGCTGGCTCGAGAACGAGACCATGCCTCGGCTGGTGGCTGTGCAGTCGGAAGGCTGCGCGCCGATTGTGCGAGCGTTTCAGCGAGGTGAGCGGTTTGCGGAGCCGTTCCGCAATGCCGCTACGATCGCCAGCGGCATCCGTGTGCCGGCCGCGGTGGGCGACTTCATGATCCTGGATGCGATTCGTGAGAGTGGAGGTCAGGCCATTGCTGTGGAGGAGAGTCGCATTGCTTCTTGGATGCAACTCGCTGCGAGCAGCGAAGGAATTTCGCTATGCCCCGAGGCGGCCGCGTGCGTGGGGGGCGGCGGAGCTATTGGCAAGTAACGGATGGCTAGAACCCGAGCAGCAGGTTGTGATCTTCAACACCGGCGCCGCGACGAAGTACGTAGAAGCGCTGCCCGCCGCATTGCCCCGGATGGATTGCTCTAAGCCTGTCGACTGGGAAGCGCTCACTGGTTCCTAGGTCTCATCGTTAGCCGAATTCTGGCGAATTTAGCTGCAACGCTTCTGGCCTGATCACGAATGTGGTTTGTATCGGCGCGGGTTACGTAAAGTTGTCCGCCTCTGCTGGCTGAGCCGTGCTGTCGCCGCAGTTTCTTGCCGATCAATGACAAGAATCGAACCATCGCATCCACTGCGTGGTATATATCCAGAGACCCCGACAGCCGACGCCCCTCTGGGCGTTCCGGATGTCGTTTTCTCGCCAATGCCCGAATACTTCCTGGAGTGAGACGCATGCGCAGCGCAGCATTGGCGATGGCTTTGATCGGTATGGGGCTTCTGGCGGGGCAGGCCCAGGCCGCCGGCTGGGGGCAGCGGGCAGGCCATGGGGCCCGAGTCTCGGGACAAGAGGGCCGGCCGGTCGATCCGCGTCGGACCTATGCCTATCGCTACTACCAGGGCAACACGATGTATCCGAAGTACTACTTCGGTCTGCATGAACGCCAGTTGCAGAATATCGGTGTGCCGAGCGGCGACATCGGACTGCGGGGCAATGGCTTCATGATGAATCCGTGGTAATGTCCAGCCGCCAAACGCTCTTGGCCTTAACTCATTCGATTGAGGACGGCGATCGGGCCGCAGTTCCCGTGCGACCCACTAGGTAGTAGATCAAGGCTCCGAGCCAACTGGTCAGCACGATCACGAGCACCCACACGATGCGTTCGGTATCGTTCAGGCTGGGGTTGCGGATGGCGTCGATCAAGGCCCAAATCCAAAACACCAGGGCCGCGACGCCAATCAACAATGCCAGCAGAACCATGGCGCCGCCGATCAGCACGGCGCCGCTGCCTCCGTTGCTGCTCGGCGCCTGAGCCTGGGCGAGAATGGTCAGCAGATTCATGGTGGATCCTCTTCAAGGTGTAAATTGGTGTTTCGCCCGCTGCGCGCCGTTCTTGATGTGTAAGTGAAAGAACGCCACGAATGAACGCCCGCTGATTCAAGTAATTCCTATTCCTGATGTAGGGATACAGCGGGCCTAATCCGCTATCTGACGCTTGACCACTGGGTGAGCGGGAACCTAGTCTGACGTTCGGAGCCATCACCGAACCTACGGATCGCCGCGCCGTCTTACAAGGCGATGCGAGTGCGATTTTCCATGTCTGTTTCTCGTACCAACTCGTCCAGCGTTCACGAAGCGGCCACGCTGGACGGGCTGCCCGATCCGGCGAGTCTCACGTCGTTTGAGACGGTTTATGGAACTGCAGAGCAGGTGCACCTCTATCCCGCCACAGGACTTCGCGCGTTCTCGTCTCACACGGGGGACGTGCGGGCTCTGCTGCAACAGCGGCTCGCGGTCGTGCTCGCGCTCGGGGCGACCATTTGGGGAACGGTTTGGGGCGTCGGCCTGACCTCCTTCGATCCCTTTTTTAGCGCCGCGACGATCGGGAAACTCGGTGGAACCCTGGCGGGGATCACCACCCTGGTCTGGGCATTCGGGGCGGCGCTGTTGGCCTTGCGCCGGCGAATGTCGCTCCCGGCGCTGCGCGTGGTCGAAGCGCTGGCGATCGCGATTTACACGACAGCCATGCTGGGCTTCCGCTGGTTGCTCTACAAGCACGGACTGGCCCAGCCGTTGACCGAACCGGGTGGGACGAGTTTGTTCCTTTGCGCCGCCGCGCTCTACAACGGATTCGGCTGGGTGGCCATTATCGTCGGCTGGGGACTCGTCATTCCCGACACTTGGCGCCGGACCACGTGCATTGTCCTGGGGATGGCCGTTTGTCCTTTGCTCGTGGATGCTGGGTTGATCTTGGCCGATGCGGATCGCATTGCTGCGCTCGCCTACCCACTCCTGATCACCGGCCAGATGCTCACGACGGCGCTCGTGCTCTCGCTCTTTTGCTCCTATCGCATTACCACGATGGAGCAACAGGTGGAGGCGGCCCGACAGGAAGCGCAAGCGGCGCGCGTGCTCGGTCCATATGCGCTGCACAAACTGCTCGGCAGCGGCGGTATGGGCGAAGTCTATTTGGCCGAACATCATCTGCTAAAGCGTCCCTGCGCCGTCAAACTGGTTCGACCAGAACGGGCGAGCGATCCGCAGGTGATGAACCGATTCCGGCGCGAGGTGGAAGCCACCGCTCGCCTGAAGCATCCAAACACGGTGGCCGTCTTCGATTACGGCCGGACTGGCGATGGCACGTTTTACTACGTGATGGAGTATCTCGACGGCCTGGGACTCGCCGAGATCGTGCATCGACACGGACCCTTGCCGCCGGGACGCGTCGTGCATGTGCTGCGGCAGATCTGCGGCGCCCTGCAGGAAGCGCACGAAGCCGGGCTAATCCACCGCGATATCAAGCCGAGCAACATCCTGCTCTGTCGGCATGGCGGGCAGCCGGACGTGGCGAAGCTCGTCGATTTTGGGCTCGTGCGAAATCTGGAAGGGGACGTCAACGAAAGCCAGCAAACCCGGACGGACGCCATTGTTGGGACGCCCGATTACATGTCCCCCGAGCAGGCGGACGGCGACACGCTCGATGCTCGGAGCGATTTGTACAGCCTCGGCGCGACAGCCTTCTTCATGCTCACCGGCAAGCCGCCCTTCTCGGGAAAGAACGCTTTGGACGTGCTCTTTGCCCATCGTCAGAGCCAGGTTCCGTCGCTCGGCGAGCAGGTCCCCACCGAATTGCAGCAAGTCATTCAGCGGTGCCTCGCCAAACGTCCGGAGGAACGGTTTGCCGATGCCGATCAACTCGACCAGGCATTGCGGGCCTGTGAGCTGGCCTCGCCATGGCTCGTCGAAGACGCCCGCCGCTGGTGGCAAGAGATCGGCCGGGGCTAGTTCGAAGCGGCCTCGGCGCCCTCGGTTTGCTTCATCGCGCTGGGGCCCATTTCCGTTGGCGTCGTAAACAGCAGCAACTCGTGGAGCAAGGTGATCACAACGGCCACGACGATCGAGCAGACGGCCACCAGCTCCAGCCGGCGCTCACCGGCGATCAGGCCAACGGCCAGCGGCACCATCGCGGCGCCGATCATGGCGGCGCTCACCTGAAATCCGATCGCATGCGCGGCATGGCCGACGCCGAAACGTCCTGGCGTACGGGTCATCAAACAGGGATACACGGGAGCCAGCGCCAAACCAGCCAGGATCATGCCGACAAGCGGTAAGAAGCCGCTGCTGGGAATCGCAACCAGAACGCAGCCGATGATGGCAGTGACCGTGCACGCTCGCAGCAGCAGGTCGATCGAAAGGCGGTTCACGATCAAGCCGAACAGCACTCGTCCCACCCCGAGGCTCGCCCAATAGGCGGTCACAAACATGCCGGCGATCTCGGGACGCATGCCACGAGACTCCGTGAGCATCGTAAAGCTCCACTGGCCGAGCGTGACCTCCAAACCGGTGTAAAAGAAGTAAACCGCCATCTGCAGCCAGACGGCCGGCAGCCGGAGCGTAGCGAGCATCGTTTCGGCGGGTGCTGGCTCCGCTTCTTCGTCGTCTACCGGTTGGACCCACTGCCGGCGGGTGACGAAGAACAGCAGACTGAGAGCGAGCAGTGCGGCGGCAATCACCGCATAGCCAATTCGCCACGAACCGCTTTGCGCCAGGACGAGCGTCATGAGCATCGGCCCAAGCGTCGCGCCGAGCATATAGCAGGCGTGCAGCCAGTTCATCTGCCGGGCGGAGTAGTTGTGGGCCACAAAGTTGTTCAGGCCCGCATCGATGGCCCCCGACCCGAGGCCATAGAACACCGCGCAGCCCAGCATCACGAGCCACAAGGGAGACGTCGCATAACCAAAATTGCTCAGGGCGACGAGCGCGCTGCTTCCGGCTAAGAGGGTACCGATGCCGATTGCCTTGAGCAGCCGGCCGGTGAAGAAGCTGGAAATGAAGTAGCCGAAACCTGAGACGACGAAGAAGAGCCCAAGCAACTGGTTGGGCAACTCAAACGTTTCTCGCACCGACGGCCAGGCGACACCGATCACGGCATCAGGCAACCCGAGGCTGATAAAGCCCAGGTAGGCGATCACGAGCAGCAAAAACCTCGGAGCCGCCGGGCGCGCGGTGGTTTCCATACTTCAGCTCTGTTGGGCCGCTCGCAACAGCATGCGGGCGGCTATTCAGGAGGCATCCGTTCCAGCGGCGTGCGCTGCGGCAGCGGAGAGGGTTGCACTTTGTAAACGATGCCCCCTTCCTTCAGCCGTTCTTTCCATTTCTGGATGGCCAACTTGTTTTGCTCCACCCGGCGTTCGGGCCGATAGAGCAGCAGGACGCCCGTGATGCGACGCAGGTTGTCGAACGTCACGACGCGGATGTCCATGTCCGGGCTTTCGAGGAACTTCACAAGCTGCTGGTCCTCGCCGCGAGCAAGTTGCTCGGGGCTGTAGCCCCAAAGGAGGCGATACAACGATTCGGCAACTTCGGGGCGAATGCGCGCGATCGCTTCACGCACGCCCGCAGCCGTTTCTGGTCCGCGGGCGATTGCCTCACGGAGCGTATCGAGTTCGGAGAACCAGAAGGAGTATTGACGATTGTCCCCCAGGTCCTTGATGATCGGCTCGAATTGGTCGAGCGCTACCAAGGAGCGAGCGGCGAGGGCGCGAATCTCGGCCCGGCGATCTTGCATCTGTTCTTGCAGCGAGACGGTCAGCGGCTTCTCGACGCTCAGCAATTCCTCCATCGCCAAGGCCGTGTCGCGGTCGAGGCTCGACACGCTGCGCGAGTCGCTCCACTCTGGCGCCTTAAAGGGACCACTGGTGGCGGGAGGTGTGCTGCCGATATAGGTGCGGCCGAAGTTGGTCGGGATTACCACCGGCTCGTGTCCTTCCTCCTGCCACACGACGCTTCCGCGGGTCGCAAAAAGGTCAACGACGGGAATCGCCGGCGTGGCTGGGTTCTCTGGATCGCTGCCCGGGGGCAAATAGGGGCGAACTTCGATCGCCAGGCTCGAATCGGGATCGCTGAGCGTGGCGACTCCCTTCAAGCCGGTGAGGTTGAACTCAATCTGCGAACCGGCCATGCCGACCGAGTCGACGAGCAATCGACCGTAGTCGACGAGCACGACCGATCGGCCTTCGCGTGGCGGAGCGAGCACGATGGCTGACTCACCGACGAGCGTCAGCTGGGCTCCGGACGCCAGAGCCAACTGTGGGCGGTACATGGGCAGCGCCACCAGGCGTTCGCCGGCCGTCAGCAGACTGCGCGGCGCTGCGCGAGTCCAAATGCGATTGGTCGCATCGTAGCGAGCCAGAACATGCTCATCGGACACAAACCGCCCGACGTCGGCTGTGGCCGGAGGCGGAGGAGGTGTGTCACGCGGTTCGACGGCTGGAGCGGCTGCTTCGTCGGGCATCGCTTCCGGCGGAAGCGTGTCTGGACGACCCGCCGGAGGTGTGGCGGAACCGATCACCGCGGGGTCGTTGGGCAGATTGTCCGGAGATGCTGGACGGACTGGCGGCGCTCGCTCGGCGGGAGGCACGGCATCGGCGGCTGGCATCGGCGGAAGATCGTCTGGTTGAATCGGGAGAGCATCGTCCTGGGGCGTAGCCGGTTCTGGTGGAATCGCATCCGAACGTTCGATCGGGGCCGGCGGCACGGGCGGGACGGTGTCCGTTTCGGCCGGGTCGCGCTGGTCGTCCAACGGAGTAGGAGCCGGAGTGATCACCGGGGGAGTGGGCTCGGTTAGTGGAGCTTCGACAACTTCAGTCCCGCCGAAACCAAGGGTGCGAGCCAGCGGGTGTGTGCTGTCGAACGGGCCCATCGCCCGAAGGAGGCCGACACCGAGCAGCAGAATGGCGGCCACCACCGCGAGCGCGGGCCAGAAACTGGAGCGTCCGGTCCGTAGATAATCGGGCACTTCGAGCGGCGGCTTCACCGGCGGCGGAGTGGGCAACTCGGCCTCGGTCGGCGGCGGAGCCGGTGGCGGCTTGTGAACTCCCGCTGGAGTCGTCGAAGTGGATACGGCTGAGGCGACCGCCACGGTCGGTTCCATGTTGAGCGCGTACATCCGCTCGCGCAATCCGACCGGAACATCGGCGGGCTTGCCGAGGACGAGCGTCAGAATCTGATGGCAAGCGGCTGCTTCCGCGAGCGTGACGTCCGACTCGAGGCAGACTCGCTCAAAATCTCCCACACGGTCCGGCGGGAGCGAGCTATCGAGATACTCGGCCACGTTGTTGGCGTCGCCGGTAAGCCCCTTGGCGTCCAGCTTCGGAGCACCCATTCGCGGCTTGACGATGATCGATTGGATACGCTGCTTCAGTCCGGTAGCGAACTCGCTATCGCGGATCTTGGCGCCGAGTTGCTCGGCGTCGGCTGGGTCCAGGACGTTGTCGAGATAGGCAAGCAGGGTACGCAGGGTGAGACGCATCGCCAATTCTCCGCTCGGTAACAAGGGCTCTTCCTTGTTAGTGCAGATTGGCAGGCGATTTCGTACAAGTCGGAGGCAGATTTCTGAGAAAAAATGAATCCGGCTGGAAACCAGGGAGAAACATCGCCTGTTTGGGCGGTGCGAGGCCCTTGCGAAGCGGTTAGGCGCGAGCTGGTGTGGACAGGAACACCGTCAGGCAGACAAGCACGGTCACCTGCAGCAGCGCTAAAGCGGCGGGATGAAAATCCAGCCGGCGTCCGGGGACGATCGCCAGATGGTCAGAACTCGGAATGGTCGGCGGCGGCTCCACGTCCGTCGCTTTGTGGAACGTCGCACCGAGCGCTTGCCAGTGGCCCACATGCTCCCAACCGTCGACCGTTCGTCGCCACCCGTCGTCCAACGATCCCGGCCGAGGCTGACCGAACGGCACCGAGTCGCTCGTCTTATTGTGACCATCCGCTAAGGTCGGCATATTCGGACCAATCGGCATCGCTCCGAGCATTACGATCATCGCCGTGAGTCCCCAACGTGGCATCGCGCGCTTCCCCGCTGCGACCGGATGCGGTTTGCCGATTGTGGAAGCGAAGGTTCCGCAAAGAAGTCGGCCAAGGCATCGTCGAGACCTAGCAGAGGCAAGGCAGAGGCCGCTGCGGAGGGCAATAACGCCAAGTTGCTCGTAAAGGCGGAACAGTCAACAACTTGCAGTGCCATCCGCGGTTGCTTGAACGGCACGGACTGTTGCCTGCCGGCAACAGCCCTGGTCGCCGCGTGATGCCGGAAAGCGACACGTCGCCTTTCTGCAGCGGCAGGTGAGCTAAGCGCTTGCGACGTTTGCCGAAGGCGCGCGCGTGGCCTAGGTTTTCCCTGATTGCCAGCCGACTGCATGCGGTTCGCAACCGGCGGCTCGATTCGCACTTGGAAGGCTGACGCACGACGGCGTGGGCCGAGAGTGCCGCATCGAAGCGGCGTGAACGATTTCCTTGTGTATCAACGAAGGCTTTGAGAACACCGACAATGGCCAGCAGCAAACCGAACCTTAAGGAACTGCTTCAATCCGCTCAGCTTCCGGCCTTGCCGCAGAGCGCTATCCGACTGCTCGAACTGTCGCAAAACCCTGACAACGGCCCCGTTCAATACGCGGCCCCGATCGAGGCCGATCCCGGGTTGACCGGCCAGGTGCTCAAGTTCGTCAATTCGTCGTACTTCGGTTTCTCGCGAGAGATTTCGAACGTCAAACTGGCGATCACGCTCGTGGGCGTGCGGACGATCAAGAACTTTTCGCTCTGGAGCGCCGTGTTCAGCCTGATGCCGAACCCACGCTGCGGCCCGTTCGATCTGAAGAGCCTCTGGCAAGATTCGCTGCGGCGAGGGTTGTTTGCCCGGGCGATCGGCAAGGAGCTGGGGGTGAAGGACGCCGAAGATCTCTTCGCGGCCGCCTTGCTGCAGGACATGGCGATTCCGCTGCTGGCCAAGGAGTTGCCCCAAAAATACGTCGAACTGCTCGAGGCCCGCGAAGGGGGAGCCCGGCGGCTTTCGGACTTGGAGCGCGAAGCGTTCGGTTGGACTCACGCCGACGCGGCGGCCTACATGGCCCGGACCTGGAAGCTGCCGGCCGAATTCGCCAACCTGATCGAGACCCACACGGAAGTGCAAAAGCTCCTCGCCAGCGAAACGAAGGACCTATCCAAGCTGGGCGTTGCTTTGTCGGCCCTGCTGCCCGCCGCGAGCGACAAGCAGTGGCATGAACAGACTCTGTTCCTGGAAGCCTATCAACAGGCCACGGGTAGCAAGGGGCAGAGCGCAGCCGAGTTGTTTGCGAAGACCGACAAGGAGTTCGCCGACTTTGCACCGATCCTGAAGCTCGCAAGCCCAGCCCAAACGCTGGCAAGCTACCTGGAAGCCGTGCCGGCCGCGGTCTGATCTGCGGACTGTCGAAGTGCTGCCAGATTGCGTGGCCGCATCCAAGAAAAGCAAAGCCCGCGTTGGAATGAATTCCGCCGCGGGCTTCTGTCATTTCTTGTCGTGAACGGCTACACCGTCGGCGGATTAGAAATCGCCGATTGTGTTGCCGTCTTGCGAGCTGGAGAGATTGCGCCAGACGAAGATGTCGATCGTCTGTGGCACGAAGCGAACCGAGGCGTCGCAGAGGGCTGATTGGACACCACCGGGATGGCGGCTGCGCGATGAAAACATTTCAGGGGAGCCGCCGGTGCAGGGCAAGCCGAGCGGCCGGTTGCCGGGGTCATTGCAGAAACCGGCCGCGAGCACGTCTGGATTCTTAGAGTTCGGTGCATAGACCGCGTTGAATCCCGTGTGAGACCCATACCAGATAAGGCCGCGCAAGTCGGAGCCAACCTGGCCTTGCCGCACTTCCGAGAGCATCAGCGTGTTGCTGGTGCCGTCGGTGATAGCGGCCATGCTGTAGGCCCGCTTCGAGAATGACTCGAAGGGGGCTCCCTGGAACTTCGCGTTGCTGTCCAGGGTCGAGGTGGCAGTGCGGGAGCGATCCGTAGCGCCGAGGTTGACGGCGTAGTTGTAGTTCGGCGTGCTGTTCCACGTCTTGGCTGGCGAATCGCTTGGGCACATGTGCGCCTTGAGCGGCGTGCGAATGATCGTCAGGTTGACGTTGTCAGTGCCTTGGTAGTAGTCCTTGGTGTAATCCCAGCGATCGTAGAGGTTGTTTTGTTCGATGAAGGGAAGACAAGCACGGAGCCATACGAGGCCGCTCGTGGCGCCCCAGGCGTCGGCAGGACCACCATGAGAGGCGGCCATCGGAAAAGTGCCGAAGGTGTCGTGATAGTTGTGCATGGCAATCGCATGCTGTTTCAGTTGGTTGCCGCATTGAGTGCGGCGGGCAGCCTCACGCGCGGCCTGCACAGCCGGCAGCAAGAGTGCTACGAGAACTCCGATGATGGCAATCACCACCAGCAGTTCGACCAGGGTGAAGCCTCGTCTTTGTTGTTGCACGAATAGATCTCCAGAAGAACGGATGAAAATAATGCTACTTTGACTGAACTGCGAAATCGTGCGAATTGGAACCGGGCTCGATCGTGACCTCCAGTTCCGATTGCTTGTTGTATCGGCTGGCCACGCGCTCCACCGTCGGCTTTGATGCCTGAGCCATGGCCTCGTTGGGATCGCTCGAGGTCGGACCTCCGGAGGAAGCGCTGATCGACACGCGGTATTTGCCCGGCTTCAGCCCGTTGTCGGCTGGGATGTGATATGCTCCGGACTCGATGCTGGCGGCGGAGCTTTCGATTTTGGGGTCGTCGAGTGACGAGAAGCTAATTAACCCATAATCGAGCGGAGCGCCATCGAGCGTAACTTTGCCCGAAACGGGTGAACCATTCTTTGAATTACCGTCGCTGCACCCGAGCAGGCTGAGCGCGCAGAGCGTGGCAATTGCCAACCGATAGATCTGATGCATTTAGGTCCCTGATTGCCGGAAGAAAGAAAATGGAGAGCGTTACGATCGCAAGAACTGCGGTTTTCCGGGCACCGAGAGTTTAGATAGAACTGATAGCTGCAGCAAGTGCAAGCGAAACGTCAAAGAGTCGCCCTCTCCCCCTGTTCAGGCGGGTCTGTTCCCGGTCGCAGAGTAGACTTTCAGACACAATGAAACGCCTCCGTTGAGCCATGAAAATCGTCCAACTCAACCATGTAGCGTTGCACGTCGCCGATGTGCCTCGGAGCGTGTCGTTCTATCGCGATGTGCTACAGCTTGAGTCGCTGCCGCGGCCGGCGTTTTCGTTTCCGGGGGCGTGGTTCCGGCTGGGTGAAGACCAGGAGTTGCATTTGATCGGCGAGCGAACGGCGGAGGTGGTTTCGCATCATCGCGGAAACCATTTCGCCCTGATGGTGGACGACATCGACGCCTGGGAGAAGCACCTGGGTCAGCAACAGGCGGAGCATCTGCCGCGGAAGATCCGGCCGGATGGCGCCTACCAGATTTTTTTGAAAGACCCGGACGGACATTACATCGAACTGTGCACACCGCCCGGAATGGCAAACCCGAAGTAAGCAGGAGAGCTAACTCGATGGAAGCGAAGGATGTGATTCAGCGGTCGGCCGACATGAGCGAGATGGTCTTGATCAAGTACTTGGATGACTTGACCGACGCGGAACTCATGCGACGTCCAGGACCGGGCTGCAATCATCTCGCGTGGCAGATTGGCCACTTGATCAGTTCCGAGGCGGGCATGTTGAACGCAGTCCGCCCTGGCGCCGCTCCGGGCTTGCCGGCGGGGTTCTCAGAAAAGCACTCCAAGGACACCAAAGACAGCGACGATCCGTCGCTCTTTTACACCAAGCAGGAGTATCTGGATCTATTCACCAAGGTGCGCGCCGCATCCAAGGATGTTCTAGCCGGCATGAGCGACAGCGACTTGGAG
Organism: Planctomycetota bacterium; assembly: GCA_023430365.1. GTDB lineage: Bacteria > Planctomycetota > Planctomycetia > Pirellulales > Pirellulaceae > JAEZAS01. Next base: position 2,658 of record JAEZAS010000084.1, on the reverse strand, counting down.
CAGCCAGGGCCGGAGCCTTACCGGGAGTGGTTTCCGACGATGGCGGCATTCTACTTGCTGATCGCCAATCACCCGTTGATGCATGCTGGGCAGTTTGTGCCTGTCCGCCGCGCTTTGGACAAGCCGGTGGTGATTTAACGCAACGTTCCGTTCCGTAGTCGATGGACGGTAGAGTTTTCCTCGTCGCTGCAAATCGCGCAGCGACGAGAAGGGATGCCTGTCGCAGGGAAGGAATCGCCGACTATTTTCGCCAGATGGTTTGGGAAAACCGAAATCGCAAGTAGACTTAAGTAACAGCCTTTTGGTCCGCACCACCTTCAGCGGGGCGCTCGCCATGACCGATCCAGCGAGAATCCGCCGGCAACAAATCCTCCGCGAAGCGGAAGGATATCTGGACCTGATCACCGTCTTTGGCGAGCGTTGGCCGTGTCGTGGCGAAGCCCGTGATCGGCTCGCCGCACGCGTCTTGAGCACGCTCGATCGGATCGACAATCCCGGTGGGCTGCAGGCCCACATCCATTTTCTGCGGGGCCAGGCTCTGCGGGCGATGGAACGCTACGCCGATGCGGTTGTGCGGCTCCGCGACGCGGCGGAACTAGAGCCCGAGAACATTCACGTACGTCTGACGCTTGGCTGGTGCTACAAACGCAGCGGTCGATTGGACCTGGCGATTCAGGCGCTCGAAGAAGCGATTGAAGCAGAGCCCAGCCAGGCCATTCTGCACTACAACCTGGCCTGTTACTGGAGCCTCGCGGGGAACGCGAAGCTGGCGTGCACGTTCCTGGCGCAGGCATTCGAGATCGAGCCCGATTACCGCGACCTTGTCGGTCGAGAGCGCGACTTCGACGCCATTCGCTCACATCCGTACTTCCTGGCGCTCACGACGGTGATCGTGTAAGACATAAGCCGCTTTTCGAGGCTCCTCGGCGGCGCAATGCACAGCTATCGCTGTTGCAGCACGGCCTTTCCCGCGGGGCGGGCGCCTTGCCACCATTCGCGAGCGACGATCTGCGGAAACAACCAGGCGTCGCGCAGGTAGCGGCGGGCGAGGCGTTTGGGTTCCGAGGCGACGCGGTGCAGCCATTCGAGACCGACGAGCCGCATCCAAACCGGCGCTCGGTGCTTCTCACCAGCCAGGAAGTCGATCGTGGCACCCACGCAGAGCACGCCGGCCGCTTGAATCTGCGAGCGATGGCGGTGCACCCAGAGCTCCTGCTTCGGCGCTCCCAGACCGACAATCAGCAGATCGGGGCGGGCGTGAGCAATCCGCGCGAGAATGTTCGCGTTCTCGGCATGCTGACGCTCGAAACCGAGCGGCGGACTGTAGAGGCCACAGACCTGCACGCCCGGCCACTGGGTCTCGATCCGCTCCTTCGCCCGCTCGGCGACCCCCGGACCAGCGCCGAGCAAGAACACGCGCAATGGCTGGGCCGGCGAAACCGCGGAGAACAGGGCGGGCACCAGGTCCGATCCGGCGACGCGCTCGGGGAGCGGTTTGCCGAGGCAGCGAGCGGCCCACAGGACCGGCGCTCCGTCGGCCAGAACGAGTCCGGCGTCGCGATAGGCGTCGCGCAGCTCGCGGCTGTGCTGGAGCATGACGATGTGGTCGACGTTCGGAGTCACGACGTAGCGACAGAGTCCATCGGGCTGCCGGGTCCAGGAGAGGACCTGCTGGACCGCTTCGTCCATGCGCAGGGGATCGATCGACACGCCGAAGACGGGTACGGGAAGACTCATAGGTGCTCCAACGGCGTCAGGTCCGAATTCGAAATTGCGGATCTACGTCGGATGGCTTCGTCCGCTGCCATCCAGCCGAGCCAAGAAATCGAAAATGCCGGCAAGATCGCTCCGGCCGGCATTTTCGCGATTCCGCCAGCCTCTGCTGTGTTCCGGTTAGCAGGCGGTGACGCGCGTTGCCCCACGCGTCGACACCCAAACCTAGCTCGCTGCGGATGAATGTGCGGCCGCCTTGAGAGAAAATTTGCCGCTCGGGCAAATTGGGCCGCCCGGTTTGCCGCCCTGTCCCGTCAGAACTGGCGTTTCCGGCCCGATCGGATTGATCGTCGTCGTGGGCTTGCACTGCGGAGCAATTTGCTCCTCCTCAGGCACCGGGCTACTCTTACGAGGCCTTGTGATTTAACATACGACGGCGAAAGTGTTTTGGGGGCTTGCCGCGGTGGCGTAGGTTTCCCCTCTGCCCACCGGCCGACTGGTTGGACGTGTCGCCGGCGCTCCGCTCGCAGCCATGAGACTGACCGCTCCTGCACTCGCCGTCGTGGCCAAAATTTTAAGCGGGGCCACCGTGCGCTGGCATGAATCGCAGCCCGATACCTGCCAGCGGATCTATTTTGCCAACCACACGAGCCACCTGGACGCCCTCGTTCTCTGGTCGTCGCTCCCCAGGCAACTGCGCGAGCTGACTCGGCCGGTTGCGGCGAAGGACTACTGGTCGCGTGGTAAGGTTCGGCAGTACATCGCCAAGTCGTTCAACGCCATGTTGATCGACCGAGAGGAAATTAAGGTCCACCAAAGTCCCGTCGACGTGATGATTCGCGAGATGGGAACCAGGTACTCGCTGATTGTTTTCCCCGAGGGAACACGCAATCCGGGCGAGGAACTTCAAGAGTTCAAAAGCGGGTTGTACTACCTGAGCAAGAA
>JAEZAS010000019.1 GCA_023430365.1 Planctomycetota bacterium | reverse complement strand
CCGGAAGCCCCGCGCGAGGGCTTCGCCACGCAAATACAACCCCTAGATCGAACCCCAAAATCGCTCGAAGCCCAAGCCAGTCTGGCACTTAGCCAAATCCGGCCCGCGATCTTCACAACACTTGCGCACCAGCACCACAACTGTTCGCCGACCTCTGTTCACACCCGTCCACACTCTCTGCCCGCCGAGGCGTTTTACAACCCATCGCACTTCTGGCTGATTCCACCGAAACCTATATCTGCCCTGGCCTTCCGTCCCAGCTGGCCCAAATCTTCACAACACCTTGCGCACGAGGTTCCACAACCCCTGCGCCCTGTTCACACCCGATTACCAAGAGCCGCTCGCCTGCCTTCTCCCGCCGCCAACCGCGCAGCAAAAAACGCCCCACACATCCGCAGCGGAGGAAGGTTCGCGTTGGCGATATTGTATGTGTATTTTAAGAGTTGGTCAGCAGTGTCCGTAGGGTAGGCTTCCAGCCTGCCCGTGAAAAAAGAATGACCAATGACCAAATCCCAATGACCAAAGTGTTCAGCAGCCCAATGGACCTCTTTGGTCATTGGTGCTTGGTCATTGGGATTTTCTCACGGGCAGGCTGGAAGCCTACCCTACGGTTCGTTCACCTTTTCCAGGATGAACTTCACGTCCGGCGGCGACTGGGCGTTGGCTGCCCGAAGCGATTGCTTCACGTAGCGTTGCGGGGCCTTCTCGTCCGGCACGCGGAAGTTGTCCCCTTTTTGCAGGATCGGCCGGTCTTCGTGCATCTCGCCGAAGTCGTGCGCCTCGCCCGCCGCCTGGCAGGGGAACCAGTGGCCGCGCCCTTGCTCGTCTTCGAGATAGAACTCGGGATAGGTATGACCCGGCACCCACACGGCCCGGGCCGGAATCTTGTTGGCCCGGCAGAAGGCGATGAACAGCGACGACAGTTCCTCGCAGTCTCCCACGCCGTCGTTCAGAGCGGCGATGGCGGGCTTGATCGCCTCGGCAAACTCGTACTTCACGTTCTCGCGGACCCAGTCAAAGATCGCCTCGGTCTGTAGCCAAGCCGATTCCTTCCCCGCGACGATCTGTGGCGCCAGGCGTTTGATCTTGCTGTCGGTGCTCTCGATGTAGGGGCTCGGCAGGAGGTACTTTTTCAGATCGCGCGCGGGCTTGTTCGGAATCCGATATCCCTCGGTCGACTTCGGCTCGTTCATGTCGAGCTTCGTCACCTGGAACGTGATGATCGCGGTCGCTTCTTCCCCGGCGGGCAGTCGGGGGATGCTGACGACCATCTGCTTCACGCCCCCTCCTTCCAGCATCCGGTAGCTGACCTTGGCGTGCGGCGAGATCTCTTCGTCGACGATCCGCACATCCTGCTCCGGCCAATCGGTCGGAACGGGAGTCGTCGCGACGATGCCCGAGGTGTTGCCCGTCGCGCGCACCACGACGCCAATCCGCCACTTCGACGTAATCGGCTCGCCGAGAATCACGCCCCCGGTGTCGACCTCCTCGGCCGACGCCACGGTAGCCAAAGCGCACAGCACTAGGCCGGAAACGACACGCAGCGAAGGAAACTTCATCAACATCACGTACCTCAACAATGCCCACTCCATTCTAATTGCACGGGAGCGGGCATGAGCAAGACGAAAAGGGGTGGCAAAGGGTGGCGGGACCTAAGCGCAGCGTGGCCCCGAGGAGTTGGCGTTGGATTGCGAGCGAACGGGGCCACGTCGCTGGCGCTCCTTAGGCCCCGCCACCCGATGACTATTCGTGGCTTGGTGGGCCACGCCCTTCGCTGCGCTCCAGGGCGTGCCACCCTTGCGGGCGTGCCACTCATCAGACGCGTGGCGTTCACGATCGACGCGTTACGGCGCGGGTTCCAGGCGGCGGACGAATTCCACCTCCGGCCGGCCGCCCGTTCCACCCTTGCCGGTGAGGAACTCGGCGACGAACGACTGCGGTTCCTTCTTTTCCGGCACGCGGATGTTGTCGCCCTTTTGCAGGATCGGCTTCTGATCCTTCACGCTCCCGAACTCCGGTTCTTTGCCCGCGACGTTGCAGGGGAACCAGTGTCCCTTGCCGTCGGCGTCTTGCAGATAGAACTCGGCGTAGGCGTCGTCGGGCACATAGACCATCCGGGCCGGCACCTTCAGGGTCCGACAGGCAGCGACAAACAGCGAGGTCACGTCCTCGTAGCGGCCATGACCGTCGCGCAGCGTCGCGGCGGCCCCTTTCAGTTTGTCGTTCTCGACCTTGATCGCCTCGCGCACCCCGTTGTAGACCGCCTCGACCTGGGCCCAAGCTCCCTCGTGCGATTGAGCGAGCTCCTTGGCGAACTGCTTGATCTTGGGATTCACCGTTTCGATGTTCGGGCTCGGTCCGAGGTACCTCCGCACGTCAGAGGGGACCGTTTTGGGAATTTCGAGCGTCGCGGTGTTCTCAGGAGGCAGGATCGAGCTTTTGACCACCTCGAAGGTGACGAGCGCCTTGGCCGTCTCGCCGGCTGGCAGCGTCGGCACTTCGAAGACCATCTGCTTGATGCCCTCCTGCGTGCGGTACTTCACCGAGCGGACGTGCGTGGAGATGTCTTCGCTGACCACCCGCACCCGCTGCTCCGGAAAATCGTTCGGCACCGGAATGGTTCCAAACAGCCCCGCGCAGGGGCCACCGACCGCGCGCACGCGGACGCCGACCTGCCAGCGGTGGGCCGCTTCCTTGTCGATCGTCGGGGCCGCCTTCCCGGCAGGCTCTTCCGGCTTGTTCGAGAACTGCGCGCTGGCCACATTCAGCCAGCCGCCTAGCAACATTGCCACGGCAAAAGAAAAAGAAAGACGCACGTTGTTCCCCCACGTGTTTCAGCCAGCAGAAGTCCAATCCTCGGAAGGGTTGAGGCCTTGCTGAAACATAAGTCGCGCTAGAGCGCGCGCTGGGGCGATTGCGTCGTCACAACCGGTACAACCGGTACAACCGGTCCGTAGGGTAGGCTTCCAGCCTGCCCGTCCAAACAATCCCAATGACCAAGCACCAATGACCAAAAAAGTGATTGAGTTGCCTCACACTTTGGTCATTGGGATTTGGTCCTTGGTCATTTTCTTTTTCACGGGCAGGCTGGAAGCCTACCCTACGCGAATTTCAGCGCTGCCACCGCGAGAAGGCATTTGGACGGATGCGCTTCTCGCGGCGGAGCGTTCCAGCCGCCGTTCGGGGAATTGCCGGCTGGATAATGGATCGATTGAATGGCTCGACTACGGCCAGGACTTAGTTGGCGGGGAGCACTTCCATCTGCCCCGGCATCACCGTGGGGCCCGATGGGATCATGCCCGAGGCGCGGGGCGTCCAGCCTTCTTCCATGGCCACAGCGCCGCTCATGCATGGCGCTTCGCAGCATTCCGAGCCACGGTTGAACAGGTTGAACCGGGGCCGGCCGCAGTTGTTGCACCCGCTCGCGCTGATCGCGGCCAGCGCAAGGGTCGACAGAACGATGAACTTCCTCATGACGAAAAACTCCTGACGGCGATGCGGTGAACACATCGGTCGGACTCGCTGCGGAGTCCTAAATCGCTGGAGGCGGGCGCTGCAGCAACCTCGCTGCAGGGGTCCAGCTTGGGCCGGGCGAAATCTCTACGGCCTGGTGGGTCGAGCAAATGTAGCCGCGCCGTAGTGAGGTGCAAACGCAACCGTTGATTTTTCGCAACACCCTAGTGGCCGGGCTGCAACGGCTGGCGCGAGAAAATCGGATTTGCGTCTGGCGGGGGCCTTATTCGTCCCGCAAGATAGTGTGGCGAAGGCGCATCGTCGTTGAGAAAGTGCTACATTTCCCGGATTGCCCAACCGGACTTCCAGGTTCCGGCGTTAACTGGGGCGTCGCAATTACTTCGGACAAGCACCCATGAGTCCCTCCGTCGTCGCCAACCGCCGCCAGGCCCTCCTCGCTTTCGTGGCGGCTATGACTGCCGCGCCCGCGTATGCCAACAGCGCCGCGCCCTGCACGACCGGCTGTGCGCCCGGTTGCGGACCGCTGGGAGTTCGCCCGCAGGACGATCTGTGGGCGATCAGCACGCGCCATCTCGGCTGCGGCCACGCGTTCATGCCCCAGGTGTGGCACTTTCAGGCGGGACGTTGGCAGCCGAGCACGCTCGCTGCCTTCTACGCGAGCGACTCCACCGAACAAGTGACGAGCGCCTACCTGCATGGCAACCGGATCGAGCATGGCCAGGCCCTCTACGATGGCTTTCAGTTCTATCACCAGCTGGTCGGCCGCTACAGCGATTCGCCGCCGACGCGGTTTGTCATCTGGTCGTGGCCCAGCTCGCAGATCAAAGGCGTCCTGAAAGACGTGCGGACGAAAGCCGCTCGCACCAACGTCGAAGGGTTTTTCCTGGCGAGCTTCCTGGCCGGGATTCGGTCGGAGGTGCAGGTCGGCCTGCTGGGCTACAGCTTTGGCGCTCGAATCATCACCGGCGGTTTGCACTTGCTCGGCGGCGGCAGCCTCGCCGGACGGATGACGCCGGGCGGCAATCGTCAGCCGACGCAGGTCGTGCTCTGGGCGGCCGCGCTGCATAACTACTGGCTGCTCCCCGGCCGGTTCCACGGCTGTGCGCTGCCGATGGCTCAGCGGTGGACGATCTATGTGAACGGCTGCGACCCGGTGCTGAAGCACTATCACCGCTTGGAGAAGTGCGGCGATCCCGAGGCTCTTGGCTACACGGGCTTCGCGGGCCTCAATTCCCTGCCCCCCGATCTCCGCTCGCGCGTCGAGCAGTGGCAGGTGTCGCACATCATCGGCGGCACCCACGATGTCCGGCCGTACGTCTACTCGCCGACTGTCGCCGGCCGCACCCGCCAAGTCATCCTCTGGCAGGCCCCGCTCCCGGCGCCGCTCGCCGGCGAGTCCAAGTCGAAGCAGCCAGCCCAGGCCAAAGCGGCCGCGGTTTAGTTGGCGGTAGGACGGAACTGTGTGGACGCTGACGTGTGGCACGCCCTGAAC
>JAEZAS010000010.1 GCA_023430365.1 Planctomycetota bacterium | reverse complement strand
TGGAATCGATTATTTCTGGAGCGTCCGCCGGGCGGTCATTTCGAGCACACCGATCAGCACCAGCAGGCAGGCGACGAGCAGCATCACCACAATCGCCCCGATCCAGTCGACCCGATGCAGCAGCAGTGCCGCCAGGCCGCAGGTGATCGTCAGCAGATGCACGGTGAGCACGGCCGTCGGCTTGGTGAACCCGAGGTCGACCAGGCGATGCGAGAAGTGGTTCTTGTCGGCTTCGAACGGACTTTTGCCCGCCCGCAGGCGAATGGCGATGACGGTGAGCATGTCGTACAGCGGCACGGCCATCACGCACAGCGGCGCGAGCACGGCGTGGCGCGATTGACTGTGATAGCCGGTGTAGGTTGCAAGCAACGTGGCCACGGCGATGAGAAAACCCACGAAATAACTGCCCGCGTCCCCCATGAACATCCGCGCCGGCGGCCGGTTGTGCCAGAGGAAGCCCAGGAGCCCGCCGACGAGCACGAGCAACAGCCCGGCCACGAACAACTGCGGGCCGACCCCTCCCGGCTCGGGCGTCAGCAGCACGACGGCTGCCAGGAAGCTGGCCGCAATCGCCGCCACGCCGCTCGACAACGCATCCATATTGTCGAGCATGTTAAAAGCGTTCACCAGCCCGACGATCCAGAATACCGAAAGGGTTCCGGTCACCAGCGGCGAGTCGACGAAGGCGGTCAGACGCAGGTTGTCGATGAACGTCACGCAAATCGTGGCGACGGCGAATTGCAGCGCGATGCGAATCTTCCACCCCAGGCCAAACCGGTCGTCGCACAGGCCGACGACCATCAGCACCGTCGCCGCAGCGAGTAGCAGCCACAACTTGGCGAGCTGGTGCCAAAGGCCTTCGAGATGTGGCTTGGCAAACTCGGGCACAAGCTCTGCGAACCGCGGCGACGCGTCGACCAAGAGCAGCGCCACCTGGCCGACGGCGAACACCGAGATCACCCCGAACCAGATCGCCAACCCGCCGCCGAGCGGAATCGGCGTCGTATGGACCTTCCGGTGATTGGGCCGATCGACCAGCCCCACGCGGACCGCCCAGAAGCGAACGACGTAACCCCCCAGGCAGCTAAGAATCAGGCTGGGAAGCACCGCCGCAACGAGAAAGGTAAGCAGGCTGGTGCTGTCCATGGAGTCGGAGCTGATAACTGCAGGGAGCCATCCGAAGGCTCCCCAGGGCTGTTAGCCGCTACAGGTCTCGATACCTGGCGCGCAGGTAGTCGCGGCAGCTGCGGAAGAACTCATGATAATCGGCCCGCTGATAATCGGGGTAGGTCCACGGCCGACTTTGCCACCCGCCACGGGTGTAATAAAGCGTATTCTCGGCATAAATCCCCCGCCCGAGATACAGCCGATGATCGCGGTCCTTCGTCGACGCCAGGACCAGCTTGGCCTCGGTGAGATAGCCAGGGTCGAGGTTGAGCGGCCGATCCTCGGGATGTTCCGCCGAGGCCTTGTACGCGTCCTCCCAAGCGTTCGCTTGCCGCTTGAATTCGATCAACTCGGCAGGATCGACCAGTCGCTCGAAGGCGAAGAACGTCTTCAGGAGCCCCGACCCCATCGAGGCCTCGTAGTAGCGAGTCTCCTCATGCGCGAAACGCTCGCTCTCGAGCGCCACCGGCCCCCAGGCAGCCTCGGTTGTCTGCCTGGCCCAATCGCGCGCCTCCCCATACCGACTAAACGCCCCCACGACGAGCAGCACCGGCCGATGAGGAAGAATGTCGCCCATAACGATTCATAGCCGGACGCTAACAGCGTCCGGAGAAGAGCGAGTGAGTATCGAACGGTGAAGCAACGTCTTCACTCCGTTCTCCGGCGGGTGTTACCCGCCGGCTATTGGACGCCTCTTAGTACGCCTTCGCAAACACCGCCATCCGGTCGGTGGGTTTGCCGGTGAAGATGCACGTGCCGGGGGATTTGCCTCCTTCGAGCGGCACGCAGCGGATCGTGACCTTGAGCTTCTTGAGCAGCTCTTCCACTTCGGGCGTTTCAGTGAAGTGGCAAAGCGCGAAGCCGCCGTGGATTTCTGGGCTCTCTTCGTTTTTGGGGGTGAAGTAGGCCTGGAAATCGTCGAGCTTGGTGATCGTTCGCGTGTTGTCCTCGCGGAGCTTGAGGGCCCGCTGGAAGAGCGACTGCTGGATGTCGGTCAGCCGCTGGCCGATCGTTTGCACCAGTTCATCCCGGCCGACGCCCGTCTTTTCGCCCGTGTCGCGGCGGGCGAGGAACACGCCGTTCTTGGCGATGTCCTTGGGACCGATCTCGGCTCGCAACGGCACGCCGCGCTTCACGTGGTACCAGTTCTTCTCGCCGCCGCGGATGTCGCGATCGTCGATCAGCACGCGGACCTTCTCGCCGGCGTAGTCCTGCGCTTCGAGCTCCTTCTTCAGGCTCTCGACATACGGCAGCACCGACGACTTTTCCTCGTCGTTGCGATAGATCGGCAGCAGGACGATGTGCTTCGGCGCCAGGCGCGGCGGCAGCACCAGCCCGTCGTCGTCGCTGTGGGTCATGATCAGGGCGCCGACCAGACGCGTCGACACGCCCCACGACGTCGTCCAGGCAAACTGCTCGCTGCCGTTCTGATCCTGGAACTTGATCTGCTGGGCCTTCGAGAAGTTCTGGCCGAGGAAGTGCGACGTGCCCGCCTGGAGCGCCTTGCGGTCCTGCATCATCGCTTCGATCGAGTAGGTGTCGACCGCGCCGGGGAAACGCTCGCCCGCCGTTTTTTCACCCTTGATGACCGGCACAGCCATCCAGTTCTCGGCGAAGTCGGCGTAGACGTTGAGCATCTTCTCGGTTTCTTCGCGGGCTTCGGCCTCGGTGGCGTGGGCGGTGTGCCCTTCCTGCCAGAGGAATTCGGCCGTGCGGAGGAACAGCCGCGTGCGCAGTTCCCAGCGCACCACGTTGGCCCACTGGTTGATCAGGATCGGCAGGTCGCGGTACGACTGCACCCACTGGGCGTACATCGAGCCGATGATCGTTTCGCTCGTCGGCCGGACGATGAGCGGTTCGCCGAGTTCGGCCGAGGGGGCGGGGCGGAGCTTGCCGTCCGGGCCAGCCTCGAGGCGGTGATGCGTGACGACGGCGCATTCCTTGGCGAAGCCTTCGACGTGCTCGGCTTCCTTCTGCAGGAAGCTGAGGGGAATGAAGAGCGGGAAGTAGGCGTTCTCGTGGCCGGTGGCCTTGAACATGCCGTCGAGACCCCGCTGCATGTTCTCCCAGATCGACCAGCCCCACGGTTTGATCACCATGCAGCCGCGGACCGGCGACACCTCGGCCAGGTCGGCGGCCTTGATGACCTGCTGATACCACTCGGGATAGTCCTGCTCGCGCGTGGGGGTGATTGCCGTCTTGGCCATGGTTTCAGGGGCGGTTGAGGGTGAGAGGTCGGGAACGGGGTTCGGAGTTCAGATTTCGGAGTTCAGGGGGCGGCGTTAAGAGACTTGGCATTCTAAGGATTGGGCAAAAAGCGGCATAGGGCAGGGGATATTAGACGGGTGGCGGGGCCTAAGGAGCGAAAGCGACGTGGCCCCGAGATGGGCTTAAGCCAAACGGGGCCACACTTCGCTTAGGCCCCGGCGCCCATGTTGGAAGATCAAGCTGCCGGGCCGGAAGCAACGCAAAGACGCGAAGACGCAAAGGGCGCAAAGAGAAGGCAGAGAAAGACGTGCGGCGTGCGTCAGTCTCGCGAGAGCGTCCCTGTCTTTCCCTCTCTTGCTTCTTCCTTTGCGTCTTCGCGTCTTTGCGCCTTGGCGTCCAAAAACAACTAAAGCCAATCTTCGGGTGGAGGGGCCTAAGG
>JAEZAS010000002.1 GCA_023430365.1 Planctomycetota bacterium | reverse complement strand
ACGCCCCACAAGTGGAGCGTCGACTGTCTGAATTCTGGCGAATTCAGCTACGAAGAAGAGGCCGGCCTGTCCGCCTACTCCCGTTCCCGCTCCAGCAACTTCCCCTTCCGCTCCGGCCCCCAGCGATAGCCGCTGATCGCCCCCGTGCTCCGTAGCACGCGATGGCAGGGGATGGCTACGGCCAATGTGTTCGCCGCACAGGCCGACGCCACCGCCCGCACCGCACTCGGCTGGCCAACCTCCGCGGCGAGCTGTCGATACGTGCGCGTCTCACCCGGCGGAATCGCCTGCAGCGCCTGCCAGACTCGCCGCTGAAACACCGTTCCCTGAATGTCCAGCGGAAACGGAACGGTTTTCTTCGGCGACTCGACAAACGCCACCACTTCGGCCAGCAGTTTTGCCAGGGAGTCGTCCGACGTCACCTCCTCGGCGGCTGGGAACGTAGCAAGCAGTTTGCTCCGCAGGCCAGCGTCGTCGTCTCCGATTGCGATCTGGCAAACCCCTTTCTCGGTCACCGCGACGAGCAGTCGGCCGAGCCAGCAATCGGTGAGGGCAAAGCGAATCGCCTGGTTCCTGCCGCGCGCCCGATACTCCTTCGGACTCATCCCCAGCACAGCCGTCGCCTCCGCATAGCACCGCCCCGTCGATTCATACCCCGACCGATAGATTGCATCCGTGACCGATGCTCCCTCAACGAGGGTCTCTTGCAGCCGACGCACGCGCCGCGCGGCCGCATACTCGCGGGGCGACAGGCCGAGGTGTTCCCGAAACAGCCGCTGCAGGTGCGAGGGGCTCAGCCCCACTTCAGCCGCCACCTCCGTCAGCAATGGAACTCGCTCCGTGCGCTCAATGAACCGACAAGCGGCGACCAGACGCTCGATCTGAGGATCATCCACGACTGATTGGTTCGGCCGGCAGCGCTTGCAGGCCCGATAACCGGCCACTTCCGCCTGCAGGGGACCAGCGAAGAACTCGACGTTGCTGCGCTTGGGCAGACGCGAAGCGCATCCCGGCCGGCAGTAGATGCCCGTCGAGCGCACGGCATAGACAAACGGCTCGCTGGCCACAGTCTGCCGATCGACAACTGCCTGCCAGCGGCGCTCGGAGAGTGAAGGGGGCGATTCGGAGCCAATCATCGGCATTCTCGTTCGTTGAAGTGCTGTCCTGCACTCAACGATACGCGACGGCTGCGGGAGCAAACCATCCGTTTCTTGCGCTGCAATTGGATTTGAGCAGCCTGGGCCTCGTCTGCCTCGGAGTGGAGGGGCGATGGCATTCGCGGATGGCGTTGTCTTCTCGTCGTTCTCCGGCGGGTGTTACCCGCCGACTGCAAGGGCCTAGGCTGGCGTCTTCAGTTCGCTGGGGCCGAGCGTGACGATCGTGAACGACTTCGGAGCGTTCTCGGCAAGGTACTTGTTGATCGTATCGACCGACAGGTCGTCGATGATCTTGCTCAGCTCGTCCTTGGTCCGGATGCGGTTGAGGAAGTACCAGTCAAAAGCGATGCTGCCGCTGCGCGCCGGGCTCGATTCCTGCTGGATGATGAGCGCCCGCTTGATCCGCCCCTTCAGCCGAGCCAGTTCCTCCGGCCGCACACCCTGGCGCAGGTCGCGAAGCTGCTCGAGCATCACGTCGAGCGTTTCCTGGGCCCGCTCCGCGGTGGTTCCCGCGTACGCGAACACGCTGCCGCGATCGCGCAGCGAGTGACACGTGGCGTAGACCGTGTAGCAGAGCCCTCGACGCTCGCGCACCTCGGTGAACAGCCGCGAGCTCATGCCGTCGCTGAGCACGCCAATCGCCCCCCGCACCTGAAAGTAGTCCGGGTGAGCGTAGGGGACGGAGTCGAACGCGATGCCGATGTGCGTCTGGCTGCTCTCGACTGGAATGTGCAGGTACTTTCGCTCCGGCAGGCTGGGGCCGAGCACGTGCGGCGGCTGGGCTTGCCAGTCGCCAAAAATGCTCTCGACGTGGTCCTTCAGCGCCGGCCAATCGATCTTGCCGGCGACGCTGAGGATCGTTCCGCTCGGCTGGAAGCCGCGCGAGAAGTGCTGCTGGACGTGGTCGAGCGTGAGGCTGGAGACCGAGTCGAGCGTGCCTTGCGGCGAGCGGCCGAGCGGTTCGCCGTAGACGCGGCGGCGCATCTCGACAAACAGCTTTTGGGCCAGATCGTCTTCGAGCGAGCGGACCTCCTGCAAGCAGGCGAGGCGAGCGTCTTCGAGTTGATCGGCGGGGAGGTGCGGCCGGCGGATGATGTCGGCGTAGATCGACAGCACTTCGTGCAGGCTCTCGGCTGGCATGGCGCCGCCGAAGCTGGTGTGCGAATTGGTGACCGACGACGAGCAATCGGCTCCGAGATTCTCCAGGTCCGAGACGATCTGCCGGCTGTCGCGCTCGCCGGCGCCGCGCTGGACCATTTCGCACGTCAGGTTGCCGAGCCCGCCGAGCTGCTGAGGTTCAAACGAGCAGCCTGCCGGCGTCAGCAGGGCAAACGCGGCCGATTCGAGCCAGTCCATCTCTTCGGCGACCAGGGTCAAGCCGTTTGGAAACGGATGGACAAAGATTTTCTGACTCACGCTCGCTGCCTCGGCGTCAAAGATTCCGCGAATTCCCATGCAGAATGATAGGCAGCCGACGCTCGGATAAACAGGGCGGGGGGCGGGCGGCGCGGCCGGGAAGCCGCAGGGCGGGGACAGGGGAAAGCGGAAAGCGGAAAGCGGAGAGCAGAGAGGTAAGAGCAAAGAGGTAAGAGGGTTGCCTGTTACCCGTTCACCATTGGTCACCCAAGCGCTGTTCAGGGGGTGTGCAACGCCGCGCGAGTTCGAAGCACGTACTCTTACCTCTTTGCTCCTTGCACTTACCTCTCCCGCCCGGGCCTCGCGCGAGCGAATCACGCCGCTGCTCGCGTGTCCTCCAGCGGCTTCGCCGCGGCGGCGTCGATGCGCAGGGTGGGCGGGCCGACGGGCACTCGGGCTTCGATGCTGCTTGTCGGAAGCGTTTGGGCGACGATCGTGCTTGGCCCCGGCGGAGCGCTCAGCAGCACGGGGAGCGTCAGCGTGCGCGCAATCGACGACGACAGGAACACGATCAGGTAGGCCATGTGCGTTTCGTTGAGCAACTGCAGGATCGTCGCCCCGATCAGGCCGCCAGCCACGGTCGCAGCCGAGTTGCCGAAGTTGTAGAGCGTCAGCAGCCGCGTCCGGCTCGCGCGGGGAATCGCTTCGAAGAACATCAGCACCATGGCGAGCTCGTAAGCGGCCCAGGCGGTGCCCGAAAGCATCTGCACGAAGCAGAGGAACAGGAACTCGCCGTTCACACCGTATCGCTCGCCGCCGGTGAGCATCCGCGGCAGCACGAAGTCGTAGTTGTCGAACAGGTCGCTGAAGATCCAGAGTCCCGCGATCGGAATGATCGCCAGGCCGCCGATCCAGAGCAGTCGCCGCGCGCCAGCCACATGCGCCACCCGTCCCCAGAATGGCGAACTGATCGCCTTGCCCAGGAAGGCGATCCCGATCAGCACCATGTAGCTGAAGTAGGACAGACCTTCCTCGGAAAGCAGGTACGGCGTGAAGTAGGGCCCCGAGATCTGCACGGCCGTTTGCATGGCCAGCAGGTACCAGATCAATCGCGTCGCGCCGGAAACTCGCCCTGGCTCGACGAACTCGCGCTCCTGCTTCATCCCCTGCATCGCTTCGCTTTGAAAGCGCAGGCAGCCAGCCGAAAAGAAACGGCAGACCGAGGCAATGAGCAGGATCGAGCAGAAGACCGTCAGCACGCCTCCCGACGCCTTGCCAAAGTGCAGCGCCAGTCCCGCCGCACCGAAGCCGAGCAGCGTGCAGATCTGGCTGACTCGCGCCCGCAGGGCGAAGTACTTGGGCCGGACGAGCTTGGGAATGACTTGCTCGATCCAGGTGTTCCAGGAGGGAGCGGTCGACAGGCCGGCGGCCCAGTACATCGTCGCGGCCAGGAACACCCACCAGGCCGCGGCGCTCGAGCCGGCCAGCAGGGCAGCCAGCGGCATCAGCAGCAGGCTGGTGGCTTGCAGGCAGACGCTGCCGATGACCCAGCGGCGGTGCGACCCGAGGCGCTCGACCGCCCAGGGAGTGAGCAGTTGCAGCGTGGCGCCGCAGAGCATCGGCACCGTGGCGATCAGGCCGGCGAAGGTCTCGCCCGTACCGAGCGCGAGTGCGAAGGCCGCAAAATAAGTTTCGCCAATACCCACCATTACGCTGTATCCAGCCGCGTCGGCCAGGCTGGCGCGCATGTTCGTGCGGGCCGGTGGGCGCGGGATGCGCTGGGTGGGGGCGAGCGAAGAAGGAAGAGGAAGCGTAAGAGCTTCAGCCGACAAAGGCGGGCTCGGAGCGAGCCGCCTGAGCGGCGGTGCGATAGACATGACGTCTAAACTTGAGTGAGCGGTTAAGGTAGTCTGATGGCTGCGGTATCGAAGCAGGGGACAAGTAAATATCCGACCCGGTTCAGGTCCGCAATTGGAAAATAATTCGTTCGCCGTGGCCGCCTTGCCTGCGACTCCACATCGCAAAGCGACCGGCCGCGGCGGGTTTTATCGATCAACTACTGCTGGCGACGGCAGTTGCGTCTTGGGTTTGGGTTCCCGTAGCTGAATTCGCCAGAATTCAGACGCTGGGTAGGGTGGCACGCGCCGGAGCGTAGCGATGGGTGTGGTAAACCCAAGCCTGCCACGCTCTTCACTTCGATCCAGGGCGTGCCACCCTCGAGCGCCAGTTCACTTCACCTTCGTATTTGTCATTCATGCCAGCAGAAACGACCGTCGCCGTGGACAAGTCGGAGCAGCGGGTACGCCGCATGTTCGGCGAAATCGCCCCCTCCTACGACCGTATGAATCACCTGCTGTCGATGCAGGTCGATCGCTACTGGCGCTGGTGGACCGTCCGCAAGCTGCGCCCACAAGGTGAGCTGCCGATCCTCGATGTTTGCACCGGGACCGGCGATCTCGCCTTGGCGTTTTATCGTCACACGAAAGGGCAAACGGAGATAGTGGCCTCCGACTTTTGCCCCGAAATGCTCCAAATCGGCGAGCAGAAACGCCAGCGGGCTGGCATTCCCGACGACCGCCTGACGTTTGTTGAAGCCGACGCCCAGAACCTGCCGTTCGAGAGCAACCGGTTCCAGATCGTCTCGGTCGCCTTCGGCCTGCGGAACGTGACCAACACCGACCGTGGGCTAGGCGAGATGGCCCGCGTCTGTGCTCCGGGGGGCAAGGTGGCGGTGCTGGAGTTCTCGACGCCGACCTGGCAGCCCTTCAAAGCCGCCTACGGCTGGTACTTCCGCCATGTGCTGCCGCGGATTGGTCAGATGCTCGCCCGCAACCAGTCCGACGCCTACAACTATCTGCCGCAGAGCGTCGGCCAGTTTCCGCAAGGGGAAGAACTGGCCAGCCGAATGCGAGCCGCGGGGCTCTCGCAGGTCACGTTCCATCCGCTGACCGGCGGCATCGCCACGCTCTACATCGGTGTGAAATGAGCGCGTCGCAACCCAGCCCGACCGGCGGCGGGAGCGCTGGCCAGCCTGCGGGCGACGCCCGTCCGCTCGTCCTCGGCGTCACGGGGGCCAGCGGAGCGATCTACGCCGTGCGGTTGCTCGAGCAACTGGTCGCCGTGGGCCGCGACGTGCACCTGATCCTCAGCCCTTCGGGGCAGGCGGTGCTGCTGCAGGAACTGGGTGTGCGGTGCGACTGGCAGAGGCCCGATCCGCAGGTGCTGCTGGAGGCGGCCAAGACCTCGCCGCTGCTACGCCGCTCGGGCGAATCGGCTGCTCCGATCGCCAGGGCAGCGACTGAACCGGCAACGGCAGGGCGAGTCATCGCCCACCGTTACGACGACTTCATGGCTCCGGTGGCGAGCGGATCGTTCCTGACCGGCGGGATGGTGATCTGTCCTTGCTCGGGGAGCACGCTGAGCGGCATCGCTCACGCCACCGGCGACAACCTCATTCACCGGGCCGCCGACGTGCATCTGAAAGAACGTCGCCGGCTGATCCTCGTTCCCCGCGAAACGCCCCTTTCAGTCATTCAGCTCGACAACCTGCGCCGGGCGGCCGAAGCCGGAGCGGTCGTGCTGCCGGCGATGCCCGGCTGGTATCACGGCGTGTCGTCGATCGCCGATCTGGTCGACTTCGTCGTCGCGCGGATTCTCGACCAGCTGGAAGTGCCGCACACGCTGGTGCGGCGCTGGGGAGAGAGCTGAGCTAAGCCACTCAGTTCTTTTGTAGCTGAATTCGCCAGAATTCAGACGCCCCTCGAGTGGAGCGTCGATTGTCTGAATTCCGGCGAATTCAGCTACGCGAGAGTTGCCCTCTACTCTGGCCAGACTTCACCCTGGTTGCCGTCCAACTCGCCGATTTGCCACTGGTTGCCGTCGGCGACGCTGCGATGCACGTTGAGGTGAAAGCTCCACATCGGCTGACCGTCGACCGCTGGAATGCGATAGCGGAGCGTCACCGAATCCGCAGAACCCGAATGCTGGCCGCGGGCCACGCCGTGGTATTCCGCCGGATGGTCGGGCCCCGCCTTCACGAGCGCGCTGACCAGCCGGCTGCTAGAAAAGTCCTCGAAGCCCTTGAGCAGATCCTCCGACTGGCTGCGATAGAAGTCGTCCAGCCGACTGGTCATCGGCGCTCGGCTGGCTGCCGGTTGGCGGAGCTGATGGGCGGCATAGAGTTCGTTCTGCTGCACCAGCTTGAGCCAGTCGCGAGCAAACTCCTCCGTCTGCCTGGCGATCCGCGCCGGACGCGTATAGCTCCAGCCAACTCCCCAGCCGAGAAAAAACAGCGAGAGCACGAGCCCTGCGATGGCAAAGCTCGCTCCGGTCCATTCCTCAGGGTTTGCCCGAATCGTCCGCAGAGCGACGAGAGCACAGGCGGCGCCCGCTGCTGGAATGAACAGCAGCAGTGGGTGTATGAGCGTCAGCGCCGAGGCCAGCCCCAGCAGGAGGGCGAGCACGGCCAGTTTGTGAAGCGCCCGATAGCGAACGAGTTGCTCTTCTTCCGGTCCGGTAAAGCGAACGCTGGCTGGCGAAGTCTCGGACATCACGACGTTTGCTTACGTGAGAAGGCGGGAAAGGAAGTCTGGAGATAGTCGACTACTGGGGAACCCGCAAGCCCTCGGCCATGGCGCTGTAGTTCTCGCGGCGCTGCCGATAGCGAAGCGGAAACTCGCTGTGCGGATCGAAGGTTTCGACGTTCAGTTCTTGATCGTTGGGATGAACGTCGCCCGAGAAGTTGCCTCGGGCGAGGGCCCCGCGCGAACGGCTCTGCATGAAGCCGAGCCATTGCCGGTCCGGCGCCATGCCGAGGAACGACGTGCTGTTGGGGGACTCGAAGGCGCCCATCGGCGTGACGCTGTTCAGCGGAGCCATGTGCATGCTGAACGCCGTGAAGCAAACCATCAGGTAACCGCACCAGAGCGCCAGGATCGTTCGCCCGGCCATTTCGACCGGCAGGTTGAACTTCACAGCCTGCTTCGACAGCATGTCGCTGAACGCCCGCAGCACGCCGAAGACCACGGCAAACAGGATCCACAGCACCAGGAAGTCGAGCAGGTAGGTGAACGACGCCCCGCCGACGCTCTCGATGAGCGTGCAGATCGGCTCAAAAAAGTTCGTGGCGATGAGCATCGCCAGGATCATGTTGATGAGCGTGATCGCGATGTTCCACAACCCCTGAAACCAAAGGGCCGCAGCGGTGATGAGGAAGATCAGGAATAGGAAGAGAAAAAACATGGGGTCAGTTCTCAGTAATCAGTTTTCAGCGATCAGTTCGGAGTAATGAGTTCACAGTAAACAGTTCACAGCGGGCAGTTTCGGTCGATATCGCGTGATAACTTTCCGGCGACTGATAACTGACAACTGAAAACTGATAACCCTCCCGTGTTACTGTTTCAGCACCCGCTGCAGTTCGGCGAGCGACGTGGTGCCGAGCGCGACGAGCAGGATGCCTTCTTCCTGGAGGTTGCGGTTGCCTGCCTTGCGCGAAAGCTGCTTGATGACGTCGAGCTTCGGCTGGGTGAGCAGGGCCTTGCGAATGTTGTCGTCGACCACGAGAAACTCGTAGATCGCCGTGCGTCCCTTGTAGCCGATGCCGCGGCAATTCGGGCAGATGAGCGGCGGATCCCCCTTCTTGGGCTTCGGCGGCTCCACGCCCGGCGGCAGCGGCTGCTTCTCGCGGTAGAGCACCTGCACGCGCCCCGGCGGGATGCCAAGCCGTTGCAGCAGTTCCGGAGTCGGTTCGACCGCTTCGCGACATTCCTCGCAGAGCTTGCGGATGAGTCGTTGGTTGACGACCAGCTTGATCTGCCTGGCGAACTGCTCCATCGGCGGCTTCATCGCCACCAGTCGCAGCAGCCCTTCGGCGGCTTCCTTGGCCCGCAGGCTGAGCAGGCTGAGCTTGTCTTCGTTCTCGATCCAATTGGACAGGATCGTGATGACTTCGCCGGTGCTCACTTCGGGAATGCAGATCACTTCCGGCTGCTTCAGAATGGCGGCCGGCATCTGCGATTCGGCCGATTCACCCTTGGTGGTGTCGTAGCGGACACCGTCGACGTTTTCGACGTCCGGCTCGCGCTTGGTCTTGTCCTCGATGGAGATGAAATCTCGCATCAGACGGTCGGTCGAGCGCAGGGCGGCGACCCAGGTGCTCGTCAGGCCGTCCTGGGGCATGGCGCAGAACGCGACAAAGCCCTTGGCTCCCGGGCCGATGTAGGTTTTGAGCTGCTCGCGCAGTTTTTCTCGCATGCCGAGCTCTTCGAGCGTCGGCTGATGCTTGGTTTGCAGCTTGAAGCTCACCAGCACGCGCTCGCCGGTCGGCACGCCTTGGCTGAGGATGGTCGTGTCGTACTTGTTGCCGCCGTATTCGGTGCGGAAGCTGCCTTCCTGCCGCGCTCGCCGTTCGGCGGGGTTAAGGCCCGCGAGCTTCTTCATCACGGCCAGCATCTGGTCGCCGAGGGCCCGGTTGAGCGGGTCCTTTTCATGGACCTTGGGATTGGCCGCGTGCCAGACGCCGTCGACCATGTAGCGGAGCGCTACGGCGTCGGCGGTGTAGTCGAGCATGATCTTGTCGGCGCGGTTCTCGAAGGCGTCGGCCATCATGAACTTCACCGGCACGAAGCCCGCGTTCTGCCGGGCCTCGATCATGTTGGCCTGGTTTTGCTGCTGCATCGGCAGCGTGCCGCTCATCTCGACCGGCGGGCCCATTTCCCAGGCCTGCTTCATCTCGACGGGCTCTTTGCTCCCCTTGCCGAGATTCGAAAGCACGTGGCGGATGTGCGCCGGCGTGAACACCTTGCGGTCGCCGGTCACCTTGCCGTTGCGCTGCACGACATACACGGCCACGGGCGCCACCACGGCGATCAGCAGCACCAGGTAGCCGGCCGCAAAGAACGGAATGCCGAGCGCCAGCGTCATGAAGACCACGACGAAGGTCAGCACGACGATCGGGTTCCAGATGAAGTACGGCATGCCGATGGCATCGCCGATCTCGGCGCTGTCGCGCCCGACCCAGTCGGCCAGCTTGATCCAAATCCAGAACAGAACGATCAGGAACATCAGTTTCCAGATCGCCAGGTTGAAACCTGGGCCACGCTCGATGGCGTGGGGACCTGCCGGATTGGGGGTGAACTTGGGCCAACTGTCCTGCGCAAACGAAACCTCCGCGCCGAGACAGACGAGGAGCGCACTGGCAAGCAAAATGGCCGCCCCGCGCGCGAGCCAGGAGGCTCGCGGCCAGAGCAACGACACATGGCAGAGCATCAAATCATTCCGGGCTGGGCCACGCTGATACCCTTGAGCGCCATCTTCAGCGCATCGGGGTTGGGGGCAACTTCAAAGGCTGTGGGTCGATCAATCAGGCCGTCGTCGATGAGCTGTTTCAGGCTCATCGTAAAATCTTGCATGCCGTCGGCAGCGCCGATGCGGATGGCGTCGCCGAGCTTGCTGTCTTGCGATTCGAGCACGATCTTCTGCACGATCGGGGTGAAGAGCATGATCTCGCAGGTCGGCACGCGAGGCACCCCCGGCTTGATCGATTTGAGCAGTTT
>JAEZAS010000470.1 GCA_023430365.1 Planctomycetota bacterium | reverse complement strand
GGCTCGGCCTCCGTGAGCGGCGATTGGAGCATGCCTGGCGCGCGGGCTTGCGAGGCGGGAGCTTCGCGGGCGTTTCGTCTCAGGCTGGAGCCTGGGACGGAGGTTTTTGAAGTGGATGCCCGCGTTGCGGCGCGGCCCGGAGGCGGTTCGCCTCCGGCTACTTACCATCCGCTGAATTGGCGCCTGTTGAGCTGCCAGCGCTTTCCTGTACAAATGCTATTGAAACTGTACAGCCGTATATTAGAATGCCGATGAGAGTCCAGATTTCCCTCCTTTCCTAAAGGCCGACGCCATGTCCAGCGGCGCGCAACTGACCGAGCGTCAGCAAGCGGTGTTCGAATTCATTCGCCAGGGCGTGCTCGAACGTGGCTATGGTCCCACGGTTCGGGAGATCGGCGAGCACTTCAAAATCAGCTCGCCCAACGGCGTGATGTGCCACCTGAAGGCGCTCGAGAAGAAGGGACTGCTGCAGCGCGTTCGCAAGGCGGACCGTGCAGTGGCCCGGGCGATCGATCTGGCTCCTGAGTTTCTGGAGCAGGACCGGGGATTGCCGATGTACGGCACCGTCGCGGCAGGTTTGACGACGCTGGCCTATGAGCAGGACGAGCGGGTCGACTTCGGCGACATGTTCGCCAAGAAGAACCAGTTCGTGCTGAAGGTGCGCGGCGACTCGATGATCGAGGCCCACATCGAGGACGGCGACTATGTCATCGTCAAGAAGCAGAAGACCGCCCAGCCGGGGCAGATGGTCGTCGCTCAGACCGAGGATGGCGAAGCGACGCTGAAGTATTGGTACCCCGAAGCAGGCCGCATCCGCCTGCAACCCGCCAACAGCGAAATGCAGCCGATCTATGTGAAGGAAGCTAGCGTGCTGGGGGTGGTGGTGGGTGTGGTTAGGAATATGGGGTAGGGGCGACGGTCCCCTCCGGTCAATTAGCCGGCGAGTCACTACTCGCCGGAAGCCCCGCGGATCGAGCAGCCCACGCAAACTTCCCCGCCGTTTGATTCTGGGGAAGTAGCAGCATCTTGCTGCTGTTTTCCGGCGAGTGTGACTCGCCGGCTATGGTTCTCATCGGCTGCGTGAATCGCTCTAGGCCGCTGCTGGCCTGCTCTCTATACTCCGCCGCGCTGAAAATTGCGCGCGGGACGTCGCGCGCAGTCGGACTGCTTCGAAACCCTCGCGAGACTGCGACGAGTGCCCAGGCCGCTTGCGACACGTGCGACGATCGACCTCCGCCGGCTGATGCTGCGCGGCTTGCTGATCGTGGCTGCGTGTTTGGCGCTGGCGGAGACGGGGTGCGTGCGACGTCGGCTGACGGTTCGCACCTGGCCGCCGGGAGCGCAGGTGTTCATCGACGACCAGGAGATCGGCACGACGCCCTGCTCGACGCCGTTCGTCTATTACGGCACGCGGAAGGTGACGGTGATCAAGGGCGGCTATCGCACCGAGACGCTCTATCACGAGATTCCGCCGCCGTGGTACCAGTATCCGGTGCTCGACTTCGTCAGCGAGAATCTGATTGCTTACGAGATTCGCGACGAGCGGGTGATCGACATTCAGATGGTGCCCGAAGAGACGATCCAACCCAACGAACTGCTCG
Organism: Planctomycetota bacterium; assembly: GCA_023430365.1. Taxonomy (GTDB): domain Bacteria; phylum Planctomycetota; class Planctomycetia; order Pirellulales; family Pirellulaceae; genus JAEZAS01. The sequence continues at coordinate 4,399 of JAEZAS010000470.1, read as the reverse complement.
ACCGGGCCCAAGGCCTGCGCGACAGCGCGCTCACCGGAGTCATCACGACGATGCCCGGAGCGACCAGCCGCCGGCCCGAGCAACCACTCGGTCTGCCGGGGCAAGGTCTGCCGGGTGGCGAGCCGTTGCTCTACGAATCGCTGCCTCCGCCTGCGGCCACCGCGCCGAACGGAACGACCCTGCTGCCGCTGCCGCCGGTTCCAGCGCTCGGGCAGTAGCCGAGCCGGTGAAGTCCAACGTGGAAAGGCGGAGTCGCCTGTTCCACATCCATGCTGTCACACTTCCTTGCGGCAGAGCAGGGCCACGTAGCCGGGCGGAAACTGCAGCTCGCCGTAGCTCCGGAGCAGACGCACGCGAAAGCCTAGCTCGCGCAGCTCGGCGACGATCCGCCGGCGGTCGAACAACCGCAGCCGATGGACTTCATGCTCGCGGCGATAGAGAGGGCCGATCTTGCGAAAGCTCGTGATCTTGCGTGTGAGAATGCTGCGCTCGCCATCCTCCTCGGCATCGACCAGACAGGCCCAGCCGCCACCTTCCAATCCGTACCGTCGCCGGCCGCCACCGACGATGCGTCCAGGCTCCGCGCCATCGAAGAGCAGCACCCCGCCGGGCTCCAGCGCCCGGTGAATGCGGCGAAACAATCGCGAGAGCTGGGCGTGGGTGTTCTGGCGGTCGAACAGGTAGTTGAACACCTCGCCGATCGCCGTCACCGCGATGCAGGGAGGCAACTCCGCCTTGAGGAACGAGGCGACCCGGAACTCGGCCTCGGGAACCCGCCGGCGGGCAATGCGAACCATCGCCCGCGACAGGTCGTACCCAAGCACGTCGTAGCCAGCCTTGGCCAGGGCGGCCGAGGTGATGCCGCTGCCGCAGCCCAGCTCGACGACCCGCCCCTCACGCAGCTTCAGCCGCCGCAGCTCGGCCAGCAACCGCCGCGAGGCGTGCCGGGCAAAGCTGCCAAAACCCACGTCGTGGATGTACGCCAGATCGTCGCCGTAGGAGGGAGAGGAGGAAGGCATGGCCCCATTGTCCTTCGAACGAGGGGGCGTTTGAAGGCTAGGAGGAAGGTTGCAGGGATTCGGCCCGTTGCAGGGCTCCCTCACCCCGGCCATTCTCCCAGGGCAGAGGAGGGCCTTTGCGCCCGCGTATCGGCCGCAAAGTGCTTGCCCTCAGCCGGTTAATGGTCTTTACTGGAAGTTGGCCCTTTGTGCGCCCTCGGCATAGAATGGGTCACCCCGCCCTCCCACCGCCCACCCTCGAGCGACTAACCATGATGGTCGGCCCGTCACGTCTCCGCTTGCTCTCCTTGCTCTCGCTGGCTGTGGCGCTGGCGCCTGGGGGGATCGCCTTGGCTGCCGACGCTCCGCAGCCGACGCCCGAGCAGGAGAAGTTCTTCGAGGAAAAGGTCCGCCCCATCCTGGCGACCAAGTGCCAGTCATGCCACGGCGTGGAGAAGCAGGAATCGGACCTGCGGTTGGATTCGCGCGCAGCGCTGCTCAAGGGCGGAGCCACCGGCGAGCATGGCGCCGTCCCGGGCGATCCCGACAAGAGCTTGCTGATTCAGGCGGTCCGTTACGACGGTCTGGAGATGCCCCCCAACGAGAAGGACAAGCTCTCGCCGGAGCAAGTCGCCGCTCTGAGCGAGTGGGTCAAAATGGGTTTGCCGTGGCCCGCCTCGGCGGAGGTCTCGTCCGGCCCGCTGGCGTTCGAAGAGAAGGCCGCCGAAGCCCGGCAGGCGCACTGGGCCTTTCAACCGGTCGCCCGCCCGCCGCTCCCTGCCGCTCCGATGGCAGCCGCAGCCACCTCGCCGATCGACGCCTTCGTGCGCGCCCGGCTCGAAGCCAAGGGAATGACTCCGTCGCCCGAAGCCGATCGCCGCACGCTCATCCGCCGGGTCACGTTCGACCTGACCGGTCTGCCGCCGACGATGGACGAGGTCGACGCGTTCCTCGCCGACAATTCGCCCGACGCTTACGAGCGGCTCGTCGATCGGCTACTCGCTTCGCCCGCTCATGGCGAACGCTGGGGCCGCCACTGGCTCGACGTGGCCCGCTACGCCGACACCAAAGGCTACGCCTTCGCCCAGGAGCGGAAGTATCCGTACTCGTACACCTATCGCGACTATGTGATCGGGGCGATGAACAAGGATCTGCCCTACGATCGGTTCATCCTGGAACAGCTGGCCGCCGACCTGCTTCCCTCGCGCGAGGACAACACCCACCTGGCCGGTCTCGGTTTCCTGACCGTCGGCCGGAAGTACAACAACCAGCACGACGACGTCGACGACCTGATCGACGCCACGAGCCGCGGCCTGCTCGGGCTGACGGTCGCCTGCGCTCGCTGCCACGATCACAAATACGACGCGATCCCGACGGCCGATTACTACTCGCTCTACGGCGTATTTGCGAGCATCGAGCAGCCCAAGGAGTTGCCCCTCATCGGCTCGCCTTCGGAAACGAAGGAGTACCAGAAGTTCCTCGACGAGCTGAACAAGCTCAAGGAAGCCCAGAGCAAGTATCGCCAGGAGAAGCGGACCGAGTACGTCGACATGGCCCGCAAGCAGGCCGCCGACTATCTCGCCAAGACGCTCGCGGGCCGAGCGGAAAAGCTGCTGGAGAAGCTCAGCTTCCTCTCGCTCGAACCGCGCGACCTGCGCCCCAAGCTCGGTGAACGCTGGCGGAACTACCTGAAAGACCGGGCGAAGCCGGAGCATCCGGTATGGGGCATGTGGCACGATCTGAGCAACCTGCCCGATGACAAGTTCGCCGAGCAGGCCCCCGCCAAGATCGCCGCCCGACTCCAGCGCGCCGAAGGCAGCGAACCCAACCAAATCAATCCGCTGGTGAAGACGGCCTTCACGGCCGAGACGCCCGCCACGCGGATGGACGTCGCGCGCATCTACGGCAAGTTGCTCGTCGACTCCCTGGAACCGTGGAAGGAGCAGGGAGCCAATGCCGAGGCTCTCGGCAAACTCTCGCCTGAGCAGCGAGCGCTGGCCGAAGTGCTGGTTGGTGGTGACTCGCCGACCGAGATTCCGCTGGAGGACATCGCCGCCTACTTCAACCGGGCCGATCGTGAGAAGGACCGGGCGCTGCTGAAAAAGGTGGAGCAGTACGAAGCCAATTCGGCTGCCGCTCCGCCGCGGGCGATGGTCGTCCACGACAAATCGCAGCCGCACAATCCGCGGATCTTCATCCGCGGCAATCACGGTCGTCCCGGCAACCCGGTGCCGCGGCAGTTCCTGCTCGTCGTCGCCGGCGAGCAGCGCAAACCGTTTCAGCAAGGAAGCGGCCGCCTGGAGCTGGCTAAGGAGATCATCGATCCACAGAACCCGCTCACCCGCCGGGTGATCGCCAACCGCCTGTGGATGCACCACTTTGCCGAGCCGCTCGTCGACACGCCGAGCGATTTCGGCATCCGCAGCGAAGCGCCGCAACAGCCCGAGGTGCTTGACTATCTCGCCGACCGGTTGCTCGACAGCGGCTGGTCGCTCAAGTCGCTGCATCGCGAGATCGTCCTGTCGAGCACCTATCGCCAGGCGAGCAACGACCGCCCCGAGTGCCGCGAGGTCGACCCCGAGAACCGTCTGCTGTGGCGGATGAATCGCCGGCGTCTCGAATGGGAAGCCGCCCGCGACTCGCTCCTCGCCGTCGCCGGGCGTCTCGATACGAAGATGGGTGGCCGGCCGGTCGAGCTCACCGGCGGCAAGCCGTCGCCGCGTCGGGCCGTGTACGGCTTCATCGACCGCCAGGACCTGCCTGGGCTGTTCCGGGTGTTCGACATCGCCAGCCCCGACCAGAGCACTCCTCGCCGGCCGCAGACCACCGTGCCGCAACAGAACCTGTTCCTGATGAACTCGCCGTTCGTGGTCGAGCAGGCCAAGGCTCTGGCCGACCGCTTGCCCCAGGGCGAGGGAACGAGCGACGAGCAGCGGATCGTTGCCCTCTACCGCCTGGCCCTGCAGCGTGACCCGCTCACCGCCGAAGCCGAACTCGGCCAGCAGTTCCTGGCCGCTGCCGCTTCCGACACGGAGGCCAAGCTAAACCCGTGGCAGCAATTCGCCCAACTCGTGTTACTGACCAATGAATTCATGTACGTCGACTAAGCTGGCCGACTTGAAGTCCTGAAACACCTGCTCACGAGTCGAACGATGTCCTTCGCCGATCAACCGATGTTCCATATGCCTCTCTCCCGTCGGGAACTTCTCCGTCGTAGCGGCACCGGTCTGGCCATGCTCGGTCTCGCCGGTGTGCTGGCCGACGACGGGGGCATGGTGCGAGCCGCCGAAGGAACCGACAGCTATCGCAACCCGCTCGCCCCACGCGAGCCCCATTTCCCAGCCAAGGCCAAGCGGGTCATCCACATCTTCTGCAACGGCGGACCGTCGCACGTCGACACG
>JAEZAS010000316.1 GCA_023430365.1 Planctomycetota bacterium | reverse complement strand
GGCTAATGGAGAGCAAACAGCACGGACTGTTTACTGTGAACTGTCTACTGTTTACTCCTCCCCAACTGATCACTGAAAACTGAAAACTGAAAACTATGTCCAATTCACTTGTTTCCCGCGTCCAGTTGTTTGAGGAATTCGCGCATCAGGGGGGCGTTGTCGTGCCAGGTGCGGGAGGTGATGAAGGGGCCGTCGACGACGACTTCGCGGTCGGTGTACTTGGCGCCCCCTTGTTCGGCGTCGAGGCGGCACTTGGCGACGGTGGTGACGGTTCGACCCCCGATCACGCCGGCGGCTGTCAGGATTTCGACGCCGTGGCAGACGCAGGCGATCGGTTTGCCGGCCGCGGCGATGCTGCGGGTCAGTTCGAGCAGGTCCTGGTCGTAGCGGAGGTATTCGGGCGCCCTGCCGCCGGAGATGAACATGCCGGCGAAGTCGTTCACATTCGCGCGGGCCTGCTGGAACGACATGGCGGCGCGGATGAAGTAGCCGGGGCGTTCCTGGGTGATGTCCCAGGGAATGAGCGAGTCCGGCGGGATCTCGTGGAGGACGGTGTGATACAGACGAGCCTCAGGGCCGGCGACAACGGCTTCGTAGCCCGCTTCCTGAAGGCGAAAGAAGGGATAGAAGGTGTCGAGCGCCTCAGTGGCGTCGCCGAGGGGGAGGAGAATCTTGGGCATGGGTTGATTGCGGAAGACGGAATTGGGAATCGGTATGTGGGGAATGACGAATGTCGAACTTCAAATGTCGAGGGAAGCACGAAAACTCAAAGCACGAAAGGAAAAGCTGAGTTCAACAAAGCACAACTACAGCGCTGGTCACTTCGTGCTTCGTCCTTTGACTTTCGGATTTCCTTCGACATTTGAAGTTCGTCATTCGACATTGGTCGCCGCTCGCGCGGAGGTGATTGTAGATGAAAGCAAAACCAAGAATCTGCCTTTGCCTGGGTGAAATTTTTTCGCTGGTTCCGCGTGACCGGAAGATTCGACTGAAGTTCGCCAGATGCCCATGACGAATTATGTGACCATGTTGATGCCGCTCAAACGAGGGTTTGCAGGCAAGCCAGGGCAACTGGGCTTGCAGCAAACAACTACACGGCAGTAAACGACAAAACGGCGAAGTTCCTCGGCAGGACGTCCTGAGGAAGATCGCGAAAGCAATTAAGACGCCCGCTTTGGAGGAGTTCGAAACATGGCCACTGCCAAAAAGCCCGCTGCTGCCAAGAAGCCTGCCGCCAAGAAGCCGGCTGCTGCCGCTGCCAAGAAGTCGCTGAAGAAGCCGGCTGCCAAGAAGACGGCCGCCAAGAAGACGACCAGCAAGAAGTAGTTGAACTTGCCAGACTAGAGGCTGGTGAAATCGACTACCTACCGCATACCGAGGCCGGCGGCGCTCGAACCTGTTCGATCGCGGCCGGCTTTCGCATTGAACGTAAGCTCTGTCGGCCGAACAGGTTGGCAGGAAAAATCGGACCGTCGCCGGGGCTGGGCAGCCGTTGACCACTGTCGCACCGGGCGGTACATTCATAGCTCCTACGCCCGATTTGTGGCATGGGAAGATGGTGGCTGTAGCTCAGCTGGTTAGAGCACCAGATTGTGGATCTGGGGGTCGGGGGTTCAAGTCCCCTCAGCCACCCTCCGCCAAACGACGGATTGAACTTCGGCCCGGGTTGAACGGTGTTCAGCTAGCGGGCCGATGGCGTTTCTTGGGGAAAGAGAGCAGAGTTCAGAGGTCAGAATTCAGAGGGGAGAGTTCAGAGAGTAGGGGATAGGGGCTCTCGGGCGGCGGTTTCTCGATTCCGCATTCCCTATTCCGAATTCCGCATTCCCCACGCCCCTTCCCACGTGTCCGCCGCCGACGGACGAGCTGGCTGAGTCTGCGGGGTTTTACGAAGCGGATGGCTGGCCGAAGGTTGGGGCGAAGGAATCTGTCGGTTTTTGCGGGAAACCACTATTCCCGTTGGTGGGAGTTGCTACAGTTACAGGCGGATGGTCTGTCGACCGAAGCCCTGGTTCTTTTCGCAACTGGAAGCTGTTCTCTCGCGTTCCACCTGGTGGGCCACCAAACTGGCCCCTTTCCCTTGGGCCCGGAAAGTAAGTCGATCGGGCCCTGTAGTGCCGTCCGAGGAGTGAAGCGGTGGCAAAGAAGTTGTACGTCGGAAATCTGCCCTACAGCGTGACGAGCGCCAGTCTGGAGCAAATGTTTTCGGAGTTTGGGACCGTGAAGAGCGCGGAGGTCATTCAAGACCGCGACACCGGCCGGAGCAAGGGCTTTGGCTTTGTGGAAATGGCCGATGACAATGCAGCCCAGGAAGCGATCAACGCGTTGCATGAGAAGCAGCACGACGGTCGGCCGCTGGTGGTGAACGAAGCTCGCCCGCGTGAAGAGCGTGGTGGCGGCGGCGGTCGCGGTGGCTAGGGTGGCGGCCGCGGCGGTTTCGGTGGCGGCAGCCGCTACTAATCCAGCAGCGGTTCGCTCTTAGCGAATCATCGCTTTGCAGATTACAGAGAAGCCCCGGTGAGCACAGCTTACCGG
>JAEZAS010000263.1 GCA_023430365.1 Planctomycetota bacterium | reverse complement strand
ATACAGGGGACCGTCGGCGAGCGAGTTCCAATCCTCGAGGGTCTGCCCCCACGGTTCTTCCTGCCCCGCGTTGGCAACGTAGTGGCTCATGCCAAAGCGCCCGACGACTTGCCCGGAACCGTTTTTGATCTCGAAAGGTTCGCTGCTCCCCGAAGAACTCGGACAGAGAAACGTCCGCACCTTGGCGCCGACGGCTGGCTGGTTCGCGGCGTCCCAGCTGGGGCGTTGGAAGTCGAGGTTGCTCTGCAGGTTCCCTTGCTCCAGGTAAGGCAGCAGCAGCGCCCCCCAGGCGAAGCCATTGGGACCGTCGTAGGTGGTCGCATCCCGCTGCGCGTGACGGGTGTTGGCGACGTACGACGACGGAAACTGCTGGAGCGAGTCGTGGTAGTTGTGCAGCGCCAGGCCGAGCTGCTTCAGATGGTTGGCGCACTGCGACCGTCGGCTGGCCTCCCGGGCGGCTTGCACGGCAGGGAGCAGCAGCCCCACCAACACCCCGATAATGGCGATGACCACCAGCAATTCGACCAGCGTAAAGCCGAGTGTCCGGCCGCGGGAAAGAAGCATTTTGCAGCCACCAACTTTATATTTTGATGAACCAAAATAACGATTTCGCCAATTCAAACAGGTTTCATCGCGGTGTCAAGTGGCTCAGCCCTTTTGCCGGGCGAGAATCGCACTGTCCGGAGCAAGAAATGAAAGCGGCCAGCCGAGTTAGGGCTGGCCGCTTTCGATTGGAATGGGTTTCGGCGGTGAAGATCACCGCCCGCAGAACTACTGTCGAGCCATCTGCGACCGGGCGACTTGCAGACCGGCGTTCAGGATCGCGTCGGCTTCGACCGAGGCCACGCTCGTCCCCTCGGCCGGCTTGGCCGTCGTGCGGACCGTGACATCGGGCGTCACTCCGTGGCCGGAGATCGCGGTGCCGTTCGGGGTGTACCACTTCGCCGTCGTCAGCCGAACTCCCAGTTCGGCAGCCGCCAGCGGGAAGATCCCCTGCACGGAACCCTTGCCGTAGCTCGTCTCGCCGACGACGGTGCCCCGGCGATGGTCGCGAATGGCGCCCGCGAGGATCTCGCTCGCGCTCGCCGAGTCGTGATCGATGAGCACCACCAGCGGAACCCGCCAGGTGCCAGCCGCCTGGCCGCGATGATCAAAGTCCTCCCGCGGGCTGCGGCCGCGAGTGGCCACGATCATCCCTTCGCCGACAAACTTGTCCGCCACGTCCACGGCCGCCTTCAGCAGACCGCCCGGGTTGCCCCGCAAGTCGATGATCAGCGATCGCATGCCCAAGCCGTGCAGCTTCCATAGAGCCGCATCGACATCGGCGCTCGTCGTCTTCTGGAAGCTCGAGAGCTTGAAGTAGCCAACGCCATAGGCTGGGTCGACCATCTTCACGTCTTCGACGCTGGGAACCTCGACGCGTTGCCGAGTCAGGTGAAACTGCTGCACCGTCCCGGCCGCATCACGCGCGGTCACGCGCACCTGGCTCCCTTCCACGCCTCGCAGCATGTCGGCCATCGCGTCGGGAGAGACCTGGCCAAGCGTGCGGCCATCGACTTCGATGATCCGGTGCCCAACCTTCAACCCGCCGACGCTGGCAGGGCCGCTGGGGATCACGTTGACGATCAGGAGTCCCGCTTCCTCGGTCTTCAGTTCCACCCCCAGGCCGACAAAATTGCCCTCGATCTGCGAGAACACTTCGTTCATCTGGTTGCTCGTGAGGAAGCCCGAGTACTCGTCGAGCGACGACGTCGCGCCGGCGACATACTCCAGGATGACGGCCGAAGCCGGGATGCTGAAGTGGGTCTGCACGGTGGCGCCGATTCGCTGCACCAGTTCGTGGGCCTGGCGACGCTCGTCGAGCACCGCCGTGTCGGTCCATTGCCGCAGAGATGCGACCAGTTGATTCTTGCGTTCCGGCGTGAGCGTGCTGCAGTAGCGGGCCACGAATTGCGGTTCGCTGAGAGCCACTTCCAGGTTCAGGCTGCCGATGCGCACCATCTGCTTCCAACGCGGATCGTGGACGAAGTGCGTGTGCACCTTCAGCAGCACCTCGTCGTAGATCGCCAGCGCTTCGCGATCGGCCATGCTGGCCGAGGCGGTGATGAAGCTGCTGTCGTTGTAGCGGCGGGCTACGTCGTAGTGGGCCCGGGCGAGGACCAGCCGCTGCTCAATGTCGGCGGCGCCGGGGTGCTTGCGGAGGGCTTGCTCGTAGTGGCTGAGCGCTTCGCCCCAACGACGCTGCTGTTCCAGGTGAGCGCCGCGCTCAATGACCTGAATGACTTCGGCCGTGGAAACCGCCGGGGCAGTGACGGTCGGTCCGACTTGAGCTCGGGCTGGCGAGATCGCCAGCGCCACGAATCCCAAGACCGAACCTGCCAGCCACAATCGCAGACCACTAAACGACATCATGCCTTCTCGCCGGGCGAGGCGCTGGCAAACAGCGAGACCGCGACCGCTCGTTGCGCGCGTGAAAGCGGCGCACCGACGTTCGGGGTTGTTGCTGGAGGGAGCCAGCGCGGGTTCAGGATAGCCAACGGGCGAGGCTGAAATCTGTACCGGCAGTTCTGCTCGCGGTCACCGGCCCGGAGAAGCCGGCGGCTGGCCAAGGTCGGCCAGCAGGGAGGGTGCGAACAGCGTTACCAGACAGGACGGAGCTTCAGCCCTTGGGTATATAGGACACGCTATGCCCGACGTCAAATAACCGGCGGCAACCTTTAATCCCGACAATCCAGAAGGTCGACTCAAGCGGCAGATTCAAGATTGGATTGCAAGGATGTCGAGGCTTGTGCAGACCCGAAGGCCCCACGGCCAGTCACAGCATCCCAGCGTGACGGTGCGGCTCACGGCGTTCCTTGACCGGGCGAGAGGCGGACGATTTTTGCCTGCCTTGCCTTCGGGTCAGCCGGGCGCCACACAGGTGGGCGTCGCGATTCATGGTAGAACGCTGCAAAATTCCGGGTCAATTAGGGTAAACCGCAGAATCTGCAGCGTTAACCGCATGCTCGCTGCTATGCCAGTACGCTTCTCAACTCGCTTCGGATCGTCTGTTCGATCTTTCCGCGGAAAAAAGCGGCTGCTAGCGGCAGTTGTCCCTGCACGTGGACCTGATCTTCGTTGACTTCCATCGCTCCACTGACGGCCATGCCCATGGCCCGGAACGAGAAGCTGAGGACGTGTGCAGCCCAGCCCCCCTGCATCTCCGCGAGGTTCTGCCCATGCTCGGCGCGGATGCGCTCGATCAACCCGTCGAGACGGCGCATCGCGTCCTCACGCCCAAGCGCGTGAGGCACAGAAACAACAAACTGGGGCATTCCATTCCTTCCTTCACTACAGGCGCTGCGGCAAGCAAGCGCGCTAGTCTTCGTCGCCATCGTTAAACGTTCGGCGATCCGATTCGTTCCACAGCGGCAGACCCTGCCGCAGGCGTTCAGCCAGCACGTCGAGTTTTTCACTGGTTCCGGGCAAGGCATGGGTTGCCTGGACGTGCGATGCATCGGCTTCCGGTTCAAAATTCCACTGACCTTGCTTAATGGCATCAAGCACAGAACGGGCCACGTGATTTCTCCTTCAGCAGCAGGACGAACGCGTACCGACACGCGAGATAAGAGCAGCGGAACAAGGGCTGACCCGATGGTTGATCCAGCGATGCGGTTTCCCGGCCAGCGATGACGTAGTATCAAAATCGCCACGGCGCGTGTCAAGCTTTTCGCCGCTCCGCCTGCGAAGGGGTCTCCGCGCAAAATTACATTTCGCGAAACGACCTCTTGCATTCACTCCGTGGACTAGTCCCTCGCGAGTGACGCTGAGCGAGTTCGCCATCGCCTCAAGCGGTGCGACAAGCGACGCACTAGCGCTTCGTCGACTTCACTCTCTCGACCCGCCGAACATACCGCGCCGCGCACTGCGACATAGTCGCATTCGAGAGTTTCAATCTGATCGAGCAGTTCTACACGCAGCGATCCGGCGAGCGCCAGCGTGAGACGCTGCCCGTTTGCGCGAGTCGCAAGTTGTTGCAGTTCCGTCACGGAGAGATGACGCAACAGATTGCCCGCGTGTTTATCGAACGTGTCAACGAGCAACGTCGAGACACCGGCGCGGAGCGCCGCTTCAACAACCGCGTCGGGCGCGGGCGCTTCGGCTTGTCGCCAGTCGGCATAGATGACAGCCACACTGCGGACGTGCGACGGCAGAGTTGCCATCGCTGCTTCCCACTGTTTTTGCCAATCGCGCCAGCCGCCGGCTCCCGCCAATCCGATCTTTGCCCAGGCGACGCCGTCGAGCGCCTGCGCAAGCTCCTCTCGCGACCCGCGGAAGCCCTTCAACTCACCCAGCGCCACACTGACTGGCGCTTGCCCCGCCACTTCGCGAACCACATCGTGCCAAACGGCTGGATCGGTAGCGCCCAGAGCGCCCCGGCGAGGCTCTTTTACGTCAATGACATCGGCTCCGCCGGCAAGAGCCCGTCGGGCCTCGGCGGCGTTGCGAACGCTCACGAGCAACCGAGTCATGGCTGGCCTTCCGAGGCGCTCGCCTTGCGGAGTTCTTTCTGCCGACGATGGGCGGCGATGAGCTTCTGATTGAGTTGCTGGAGTTGCTGGTTGTTGATCGGTTCGCACCAGGCGCCGTTGAGCGTGATGTAGCCTTCGCACCAATGCCCGAGGTTCGGCCGGACTTCGCGATGTCGCCATTCGCGCGCCGATTCCGCGAGGCGGACCACGACGTTCGCCGTTTCGGGTTCCTTGCCTTCCAACTTCGGCAACTCGCTCGCCCCCTGCCCGAGAAAGAAGCACTCCACGATTTCGATCGGTACCCGCGTGGGCGTCGCCGAGTCGAGATAGACGAGCAATTGCTCGTTTTCGTAGGCCAGGCGGGGAATCCGCATCCAGAAGAACAACTGAATGGCTACGTACGCGCCAATCAGCAGGCCGAGCGCGGCAACAACCGTCCAGCCGATCCACATCTCCGCCAGGAGCGACACTCCCAGCAGCCAACCGCTGGCCACCAGCAGCAACGCAGGGAGCAACATGCCCAGCAGCAGGGCGCGGCGATTCGCTCGAAGCCAAACTTCAGGCATAGATCCACATTCGACAGGGGCGAAGGAATGAGCGTGCTGTTTTACTGTTTCGCGGACGCGGCGGCGAGCGGAGAGGGGGCGTTTCGACGGAGCGAATCGCGAACGGCGTCTCGTACGAAGCTGGAGTCCGTTTTGTGATTTTACCGGCAGACTTCGGCCCGCCGCTCGCCTATCATCAAGGCGTTCGTCCCACCTCCGGAGCCTGCCGATGCCGCGAGCACTTGCCCGCTTCCTGGTCATTGCCATTTTCGTCTGCGCTACGACGGGCGCGATTGCCGACGAGTGGACGTCGGTCAAAATTCCCGACGCTTGGAAAAAGCCGCCGGCCGACAGCGGCTATGTGTGGTTCCGCTGCGTGTTCGAAGTTCCGCAGCAGTGGCAGAGCGCCGAGCGGATCACCCTCGCCGCCGAAGCCGTCGACGACGCCCGCCAGTTCTATCTCAACGGCAAGGAACTCGGCCAGTTCGGCGAGTTTCCTCCGAGCTATCGCAGTGGTCTGGGTGAATCGCGAGAGTTTGCCGTGGCTAAGGATCAGCTTCGCTTCGGCAAGCCGAATGTGCTGACGGTGCGAGTCAGCCTGAATCAAGGCCGGTCTGGCTTCAACGTTGCCGCCCCAGTGGTGCTCACCGACAAGGAAGCGATTCGACTCGCTGGCGACTGGCAGATGCGCCGGGGCGACGACGTGGCCTGGTCCAAGGTGACCGCCGCGGAGATTCCGCTCAAAGCGTTCGACACGGTCGAGTCGGCCGAGCAGGTTCGCCGGGAACTGAAGAAGCTGCAGGGAGACGAAGGCCCGCTTTCGCCCGAGAAAACGCTGGCTCGGTTGCAAACACCCGCGGATCTCGCGGTCGACCTCGTTCTGGCGGAACCCGATATTGCCCAGCCGCTTTCGATGAAATGGGATGCCCGCGGCCGGCTGTGGGTCGTGGAGTATCGGCAGTATCCCGATCCGGCCGGGCTGACCGCCATCAGCCGGGATAAATTCCTCCGCACCGTCTACGATCGCCTGCCGGCTCCGCCGCCGAACCATTTTCCGGGCGCCGACCGCATCTCGATCCACGAGGACACCAACGGCGACGGCGTTCCGGACCAGCACAAAACTTTCCTCGACGGCCTCAGCCTGGTTTCGTCGTTCGCTTTTGATAGCGACGGCCTCTGGGTGCTGAACCCACCGTACCTGCTGTTTTATCCCGACAAGGATCAGGACGACGTACCGGACGGCGATCCGGTCGTACATCTGGAGGGATTTGGCATCGAGGACGCTCACTCGGTCGCCAACTCCCTGCGCTGGGGTCCCGACGGCTGGCTCTATGGAGCGCAGGGGAGCACGGTCACCGGCAACATTCGCAAGCCGGGCAGCAAAGCCGAACCGGTCCATTCGCTCGGCCAACTGATCTGGCGCTATCATCCGAAGACGGAGAAGTACGAAGTCTTTGCGGAAGGAGGCGGCAACGCCTTTGGCGTGGAGGTCGACGACGGCGGCCGCATTTTCTCCGGCCACAACGGCGGCAATACGCGCGGTTTTCATTACGTGCAGGGAGGCTACTACCAAAAGGGGTTCGGCAAGCACGGCGAGCTGTCGAATCCCTACACGTTCGGCTACTTCGAGGCGATGCAGCATCATGACGCGCCGCGGTTCACTCACACGTTTGTCATCTACGGCGAAGATAACTTGCCACCGAAGTACCGGGGGCAACTTTTTGGCGTGGCTCCGCTGCAGAGCGAAGTGACGATCAGCGACGTCTCCGCCGATCGCACTTCGTTCAAAACGGTCGACCAGGGCAAGGCACTCACGTCGACCGACACCTGGGTTCGGCCCGTCGATATTCAGGTCGGTCCCGATGGAGCGTTGTACGTCGCCGACTTCTACGAGCAGCGCATCGACCATGCCAGCCACGTTCAGGGGCGAGTGCACAAGGAAAGCGGCCGGATCTATCGCATTCGTGCCAAGGTTCGACCGAGCGCCGGCTGGCCTGACCTGTCGAAACGGAGCAATGAAGGACTGGTCGCCCAGTTGCAGAGTCCCAATCGCTGGTTCCGGCAGATGGCCGTCGAACTGCTGCGGCAACGAGGGGACAAGTCGACGATCCAACCAATCGCAGGAAAGCTCGCCAGCGATCCGCCGCACGCAGTCGACCACTTGTGGGCCTTGCATGCCGTGGGCGGCGTCAGCGAAGTGGACCTTCTGCGTCTCCTCAACCACAAAGATCCGCTGGTTCGGCTGTGGAGCATCCGGCTGGCTTGCGACGAAGGGGAAGTGAGCAGCGATTTCGCCGCCCGGCTGGAGGAACTCGCCCGGAACGAACCGGTCGCCGAGGTCCGCAGTCAATTGGCCGCCTCGGCGCGTCGGCTGCCGGCGATCGCCGCCCTACCCATCGTCAAAGGACTCGCCGGCCGGGCGGAGGATGCGGGCGACATTCACCTGCCGCTGATGGTGTGGTGGGCCATCGAGGCCAAGGCCGATGCCGATCGCAACTCCGTGATCGCCCTGTTCGAGGACCAAGCGTTCTGGGACCAGCCACTCGTCCGCAGCCACATCAGCGAGCGTCTGATGCGACGCTACGCTTCGACCGGCCAGCGCAAGGACCTGGTGTACTGCGCTAAACTGCTCGAACTGGCCCCCAACAAGGACCACGCCGGACGCTTGCTGGCCGCCCTCGAGCAAGCCTACGAAGGCCGGCCCCTTTCGAATCTGCCCGACCAGCTCGTCACCGCGATGGCGGCAAGCGGCGCCACTTCGCCGACGCTACGGCTCCGCCGCGGCGACAAGGCGGCGGTCGACGACGCCCTGAAAACCATCGCCGATGAGTCGGCCGACGCTTCGCGCCGTCAGCAATTGATCCAGATTTTCGCCGGGCTGAAGCAGCCCAGCTGTGTGCCGGTGCTGTTGCAGATTGTCCGCCAGTCGCGGAACGACAACCTGCGAGCTGCGGCGCTGGCGTCGCTGCAGGCCTATCCCGATCCCGCCATCGGCCAGCAGGTCGTCGCGGCCCTTCCGAATCTGCCGGAGGAGGTCCGCGGAGTCGCCCAATCGCTTCTCGCTAGCCGGGAAGCGTGGGCCTCAACGCTGCTTGCTGCCGTTTCGACCGGGGAAGTCGAACCCCGGCTCATCACGCCCGACACGGTCCGCCGATTGATGCTCTTTCCCAGTCCGAGCATTCAGCAGACCTGCAAAAAGCACTGGCAAATCGACGAGCCCGCCTCGCTCGCTCAACTGCGGGGCGAAATCGACCGTATTACGGCGATCCTCTCCCAAGGGGCCGGCAACCCGTACCGCGGCAAGGAGCTTTACAGTCAGTCCTGCGGCAAATGCCACACCCTCTTCGCGCAGGGGGGCAAAGTCGGCCCCGATCTGACGACCTTCAAGCGGGACGACCTGCGGGGCATGGTGCTGAACGTCGTTCAGCCGAGCGCCGAGATTCGCGAAGGTTTTGAGAACCACTTGGCCCAAACCGCCGACGGCCGCACGCTCAGCGGCCTGATCGCCGATCAGGACGCCCAAACGGTCGTGATCCGAAGCGCCGAGGGACACGATGCGACGATCGCCCGGGACGATATCGAAGAACTGCGGGCGGTCAAAATCTCGCTGATGCCCGAGGGGCTGCTGAAGGACTACTCCGAGGAACAGATCCGCGACTTGTTCGCCTACCTGCGGTCGACCCAGCCGCTCCCCTAGGAAGGCAGTCGATAAAGCGCCAGAGTCGGGGCACTCGCCGCAACCAGCAAGGCAGCGCACCCTGGGACGGCCTCTGTCAAAATGACATTGCCCGCCGGATACGGCAGCCAAAACTGGCCTTCCGCGGACCTCCAACACACGCAAACCACTTCACACAAAGCACTTACACAGACACTTCTCGTGCTGGCACAGTGCTTGCTCTAAGGGGGCCCCGTCGCGTCCCAAGCTGCCAGTTTTGTCTGCCGCTTTGGGCTGACCGCGACCCCGACTCACCAAGAAATCCCACATAGCGGTGCGACTTTTGGAAGGCCGCGGACAGGAAACCGTCCGCCAGGAAGCCTAGGAAGCGTGTTTCGCACCGGCTCTGCGTATTCAGCTTTATTCAGTTAGTGAGCAACAGGAGGAATCCCGACGTGGCAAAGCAAATGGTCTTCCAGGACGACGCCCGCCAGCCGCTGCTGGCCGGTGTCTCGAAACTGGCCCGGGCAGTCCGCAGCACGCTTGGCCCACGCGGCCGCAATGCCGTGCTCGACAAGGGTTGGGGCAGCCCGAAGGTGACCAAAGACGGTGTGACCGTTGCGGAAGACATCGAGCTGACCGACGCCTACGAGAATCTCGGCGCCCAGCTCGTCAAGGAAGCCGCCAGCAAGACGAACGAAGTCGCCGGTGACGGCACCACGACGGCCACGGTCCTGTCGGAAGCGATCTTCCGCGAAGGCCTGAAGATGATCGCGGCCGGCTACGATCCGATGGCCCTGTCGCGCGGCATTGCCAAGGGCGTCGAGGCCGTTTGTGGCGAAATCGACAACCTGGCCACCCCAATCGGCGAGAAGAACAAGAAGGAACTGCAGCAGATCGCCACGATTGCCGGCAACAACGATCCGGAAATCGGCAACGTGCTGGCCGACGCCTTCTTGAAGGTCGGCAAGGACGGCGTGATCACGATCGAAGAAGGCCGCGGCAGCGAGACGACCGTTGACGTCGTCGAAGGCATGCAGTTCGACCGCGGTTTCCTCTCGCCCCACTTCGTCACCAACCAGGACGAAGTCGCCGTTGAGTTCGACAACCCGTACATCCTGCTGTACGAGGAAAAGATCTCGTCGAACAAGAAGCTCATTCCGCTGCTCGAGGCCATCAGCAAGGCCAACAAGCCGCTGCTGATCATCGCTGAAGACGTGGAAGGCGAAGCCCTGGCGACGCTCGTCGTCAACAAGATGCGCGGCATCCTGCAGGTTTGTGCGGTGAAGGCCCCGGGCTACGGCGACCGCCGCAAGGCCATCATGGGCGACATCGCTGTGCTGACCAAGGGTCAGGCGATCTTCAAGGACCTCGGCATCGAACTGGAAAGCGTGAAGCTGACCGACCTCGGCCGGGCCAAGAAGGTTCGCATCACGTCGGAAGAGACCACGATCATCAGCGGCGCTGGCAGCAAGGAAGAAATCGCCGGCCGCGCCGAACAGATCCGCCAGGAAATCGGCCGCACCGACAGCGAATACGACAAGGAAAAGCTGCAGGAACGGCTGGCGAAGCTCGCCGGTGGCGTGGCCCAGATCAGCTGCGGCGCTGCGACCGAGACCGAGATGAAGGAGCGGAAGTGGCTCCTCGAAGACGCCAAGAACGCGGTTCAGGCCGCGCTGCAAGAAGGCATCGTTCCGGGTGGCGGCGTGGCTCTCATCCGTGCCGACAAGGGCATCGAGAAGCTGAAGCTCGAAGGAGACGAGAAGGCGGGCGCTCAGATCATCCGCAACATCCTCGATCAGCCGCTGCGGGCCATCGCCAACAACGCCGGCCTCGACGGCGCGGTGGTCGTCAATCGCGTTCGTCAGCTCAAGGGCAAGACCGAGGGCTACAACGCCGACACCGACCAGTACGGCGACATGCTGAAGTTCGGCGTGATCGACCCGGCCAAGGTGGTGAAGACGGCTCTGCAGAACGCGGCCAGCGTTGCTTCGCTGCTGCTCACCACCGAAGCGCTCATCACCGAGCTGCCGAAGGCTGAGAGCGATGATGACCACCACGATCACCACGACCACGGCATGGGTGGTATGGGCGGAATGGGTGGCATGGGCGGCATGATGTAAGCCGACCCGCGCGGTTCCAACTCACGACTCCCTCTCCTTCCGGGAGAGGGCCGGGGTGAGGGAGGCGTGCGTTAGAGGGTGGTTTAAGGCATAGCAATTTGTGCTTCCAACCGCCCTCACCCTAACCCTCTCCCAAGGGGAGAGGGGACAAGATTCGGCAGTGTCGCCTGCTTTGGTACTGAATACTGATCACTGAAAACTGACAACTCAAAAATAAGCGGAAGGAACTCTCAACATGGCCAAGAACGTGAAGCTTCGTCCTCTCGACGATCGGGTGGTGGTTCAGCCGGTCGAGGCTGAAGAGCGGACTGCTGGCGGCATCGTGCTGCCTGACTCGGCAAAGGAAAAGCCGCAGCGGGGTAAGGTGATTGCGGTCGGCGGCGGCAAGCTGCTGGAGAACGGCAAGCGCGGCGAGCTGTCGGTGCAGGTCGGCGACGAAGTGATCTACGGCAAGTACGGCGGCACCGACATCGAAATCAACGGCGAGGATGTGAAGATCCTCCGCGAGAGCGACATCCTGGCCAAGGTCGTCGGCTAAGCCCACGAGTCCTGCTGACATCAACCGCACTACCAATTCACTGACAGAGGTCCAATAACGTGCCCAAGCAACTCCTGTTTGAAGACCACGCACGGGCGAAAATGCTCGCCGGCGTGGAGAAGCTGGCCAACGCCGTCGCCGTAACGATGGGTCCGACCGGCCGCAACGTGATCATCGACAAGTCGTTCGGTGGTCCGACCGTGACGAAGGACGGCGTGACCGTCGCCAAGGAAATCGAACTCGAAGATCGCTTCGAGAACATGGGCGCCAAGCTCGTCGTCGAAGTCGCGCAGAAGACTTCGGACCTGGCGGGTGACGGCACCACGACGGCCACCGTGCTGGCCCGGGCCATCTTCAAGGAAGGCCTGCGAAACGTCGTCGCCGGCAGCAACCCGACCGCTGTCCGCCGCGGCATCGACAAGGCCGTTGCCGCCGCCACCGAGAAGCTGCTCTCGATGGCCAAGCCGGTCAGCAACAAGGAAGAAGTCGCCAACGTCGGCGCCATCAGCGCCAACAACGACCGCACGATCGGCGACCTGCTCGCCGACGCCTTGCACCGGGTGGGCAAGGACGGCGTGATCACGGTCGAAGAAGGCAAGACGACCGACACCAAGGTCGAGTACGTCGACGGCATGCAGTTCGACAAGGGCTACATCTCGCCCTACTTCATCAATCGTCCCGCGACGATGGACTGCCAGCTCGACGACGCCCTGATCCTCATCCACGAGAAGAAGATCAGCAGCGTTCGCGACCTGGTGCCGATCCTCGAGAAGGCCGCCCAGAGCGGCAAGCCGCTGCTGATCATCGCCGAAGACGTCGACGCCGAAGCGTTGACCCTGCTCGTGGTGAACAAGCTCCGCGGCGTGCTCAACGTCTGTGCGGTGAAGGCTCCGGGCTTCGGCGATCGCCGCAAGGCCATGCTCGGCGACATCGCCGTGCTGACCGGCGGCACGCTGATCAGCGAAGACCTTGGCCTGCAGCTCGAAAACCTGACGCTCGAGCACCTCGGCCGGGCGAAGAAGATCTCGGTCGACAAGAACAACACGACGATCGTCGAAGGCGCCGGCAAGCGGGGCGACATCGACAAGCGCGTGCAGCAGATCAAGAACCAGATCGCCCAGACCGAGAGCGAGTACGACAAGGAGAAGTTCCAGGAACGTCTCGCGAAGCTCGCCGGTGGTGTGGCCGTGATCTCGGTCGGCGCCGAGACCGAAGCCGACATGAAGCAGAAGAAGGCCCGCGTCGAAGACGCCCTGCACGCCACCCGTGCAGCCGTCGAAGAGGGCATTCTGCCGGGCGGCGGCGTGGCTTTGCTGCGTTGCACCGAAACCGTGCAGAACCTGCGCGACAAGCTGAAGGGCGACGAGCGCATCGGCGCCGAAATTGTCCTGGGCGCTCTCTCGGCTCCGCTGCGGACGATCGTCGACAACGGCGGTCTCGACGGCAGCGTGGTGGCCGACGAAGTCAGCCAGAAGTCGACCAACATGGGCTTCAACGCCAACTCGGGCGAGTACGTCGACATGCTGAAGGCCGGCGTGATCGATCCGGTGAAGGTCGTTCGCACGGCTCTGGGCAATGCGGCCAGCATCGCCGCCCTGTTGCTGACGACCGAAGCCCTGGTCACGAACCTGGAAAAGGACGACAAGGCCAAGCGCTCGCCGGAAGGCGTCGTGCGGTAAGTCGCGTAGGGTAGGCTTCCAGCCTGCCCGCAATGCGGTGCAGGCAGCCTTGCCTGCACTCGCTCGGATGAGAACGATTCAGCAGGCCACTCCATCGCGGGTGGCCTGTTTTTTGACATGGATGGCCGCGTTCCAGCGGTCTAGCGATGGCTACGATGGCAAAACGCGACTATTACGAGGTGCTCGCCGTCGAGCGCACCGCGACCGAAAAAGATATCGCCACGGCGTATCGCAAGCTGGCGATCAAGTATCACCCGGACAGCAATCCGGGCGATGCCGAAACGGTCGCGAAGTTCAAGGAGTGCGCCGAGGCCTACGAAGTGCTCTCGGATAGCGAGAAGCGGGCCCGCTACGATCGCTATGGCCATGCCGGCGTCGAAATGGGGGGCGGGCAAGGGCACTATCACGACGTCGAAGACATTTTCGAAGCCTTCGGCGGAATCTTTGGCGACCTGTTCGGCGGCGGTGGTGGTGGCCGACGCGGTCGTCGGCCGCGGCGCGGGGCGGATGTCCGTGTCGACGTCACGCTCGACCTCGAAGAGGCGGCCCGGGGCGTTACCAAGACGGTCGAGTTCCCTCGCAGCAAGGTCTGCGACAACTGCTCGGGCAGCGGCGCTCGCCCCGGTTCACAACGAACCACCTGTCGCCGCTGCAATGGCCACGGACAGATCGTGCAGTCGGCCGGCATCCTGCGTGTGCAAACCACCTGTCCGAGTTGCCAAGGGGCCGGCAGCATCGTGACCGATCCCTGCGACAAGTGCCGGGGGAACGGTTATGTGCAGGAACGGGCGCGGATCGATGTGGCGATTCCCGCTGGCATCGATGACGGGATGCGGGTCCGCATCGCGGGGCACGGCGAGCCAAGCCCCGACGGAGGGCCGGCAGGGGATTGCTACTGCTTTGTCAGCGTCCGCAAGCACAAGCTGTTTGTTCGCGACGGCAACCACCTGATCCTGCAGATGCCGATTAGCTACAGCCAGGCTGCACTCGGAGCGACGATCGAAGTCCCCACGCTGCAGGGCAAGCACGAGCTGACGATCGGCGCTGGAACGCAGTCGGGCGAGGTGTTCCGCATTCGCGGTCGCGGCATGCCCGATCCGCGGGGCGGTTCGGTCGGCGATCTGCTCGTACAAACGTTTATCGAGGTACCGAAGAAGCTGACAACGCGACAGCAGGAACTGCTTCGCGAGCTCGCCGAGATCGAGCATGTCGACGTGACCCCGCAGCGGCGGTCGTTTTTTGAGCGAATCAAGGAATACTTCAGTCTGCCGGAAGAATCCGGCGACCAGACGGAGGAGAAGAGCTAATGTCGGCTGAGAACGAAAACCAGCAGACGGAACCGACAACCGACCAGGCCGTGGACGAGGCAATCGCCGATCCGTCCGTGGGGGATGCGAAGGTCACTCAATTGGAAAACGACCTGAAGGAAGCGAACGAACGCACCCTGCGAGTGCAGGCCGAACTCGAGAACTATCGCAAGCGTGCGCAGCGCGAGATGGTCGAGGAGCGCAAGTACGCCGTCATCCCGCTCGTGCGTGACCTGCTCCCCGTCGTCGACAACCTCGAACGGGCCATTGAGGCGGCGCAGCAGACGCCCGGCTCCGAAGGTCTGCTCGATGGGGTGAGGATGGTCGCCGGCCAGCTGACGGCCGCCTTGGCCCAGCACCAGTGCGTGCGCGTCGAAGGGGAAGGGGCCCAGTTCGATCCCAACGTGCATCAAGCGATCGGCCAGGAGCCGAGCGACAAGTATCCAGCCGGCGTCGTCAGCCGCGCGTTCCAGGCAGGTTACAAGCTGCACGATCGCGTGATTCGTCCTGCCCAGGTGTTTGTCTCGACCGGCCCCGCGACCGGCGGCGATCAACCGTCCAACTAACACTTTGAATTCATTCGTTATCCGCTCAACCATCCATGCCAACTTACGACTATCAGTGCGACGCGTGCGACCACACTTTCGATGTGTTTGAATCGATCAGCGCCGAACCGATGAAGAAATGCCCCGAGTGCGGCAAGAAGAAGCTCCGCCGCCTGTTCGGCGCGGGCGCCGCGGTGGTGTTCAAGGGTTCTGGCTTCTACCAGACCGACTATCGGAGCGAGTCGTACAAGAAGGCGGCCGCTTCCGACAAGCCAGCGAGCGATTCGAGCAGCTCCAGCTCCTCCGAATCGAAATCCACCTCTTCCAAGTCGGCCGACAAGCCAGCCGCCGCCAAATCGGACAGCGGCTCGAGCAAGGCCAAGAAAGACAAGTAGCCACCGCGTATGTCGTCCGCCATTCGGTGCCCGGTCTGCGAGCAGATGTTCGATCCCGCCACGTCCGCGGCGATGCCGTTCTGCAGCGAGCGGTGCCGGAAAATCGATCTCGGACGCTGGCTCCGCGAGAGCTATTCCGTGCCCGTCGAACGAACCGACGAGGACGAAGACGAGGCGGACGGTCCACAGAACGGGCAACACTAGGTCGCGAGTGCATTGCGGCCCGGTGGGTTCGTCCTATAATGCCCGCAGCTTGTCAATTCTTCCTGAACTGACACCTCGAGTTGGCCCCCGGTGGTGCGGGGCCGTGCATCCGGCCTCGTGATTGGGATAGAAATCGCATGACCGACGATTCCCGCGTTTTGCGCCGAGTCGCCTGGCGAGAAATCTTTCCCTGGCTGGTCCTGTTCCGAACTTTTCGCACGGCGGTTGCGCCGGCAGTTCTCCTGGCGGCCATCCTCGGCACGCTGTTGTCGCCCGTAGGACGAATTGCCGCTTCCTACATCTTTCTCACAAGCGCCGAGCGGGCTGAGATACGCGACTTCTCTCCAGCTGGCGGCTATCCTCCCGCGCCGGGAGCGCCGATCTCCACGCAAGCTCCAGCCGCCGTGGAACGGTTCCTCCCCGACTTGCCGAGCGGCGTAGTGGAGGCGTTTTACCACTTCGTCGAGCCCGTCTGGCGCGTGTTCCATCTGAACCTGACGGTCCGCCATGTGGCCTACTACGTCTTCGTCGTCCTATGGACGATTGCCGTCTGGGCCTTCTTTGGCGGACTGATCACGCGAATTGCCGTTTCGCGATTAGGCCCAGACCACCCCGTCGGTCTGCGAGAGGCGGCTGGCCTGGTCGCACGGCGATATCTCCAGTACGTGTTTGCTCCGCTGTATCCACTGGTGGGAGTGGTGTTCCTCGCACTGCTGCTGGCGCCAGTCGGGCTGCTGATGCGAATGGACCTCGGTGTGCTGCTGGTGGGAGTTGTTTGGATTCTGGTTGTCGCCATCGGGCTGTTCGCCGTCTGGCTGCTGATCGGGGTGCTGTTTGGTTGGCCGCTCATGTGGCCCGCGATCGGCGCCGAGCGCGAAGGAGACGCGTTTGAGGCTTTCAGCCGCTCCTACGCCTATGTCTATGGCAAGCCGCTGCACTACTTGTTCTACGTGGCAGTGGCGGCTCTTTTCGGCACGCTCGCCTGGGCGCTGGTCAACTATGCGGCCACGATGGTCGTTGAATTCGGCTTCTGGGCCACTTCCTGGGGCGCGGGGGCTGAGCGCACGCAGCAGATTCGCGAGCTTGCTCTCGCTTCCCCTGGGCATTTGCTCACGAGCGGTGAAGCCAACCTCATGCAGCGTGGAGCCGGCCTGATCGGTCTTTGGCTGACGCTGGTCAGGACCGTCGTCACGGCGTTCACGTATAGCTTCTTCTGGGTAAACGCGGCGGCGATCTACTTGCTGCTGCGTTACGACGTCGACGGCAAAGAAATGGACGACGTCTACGAACCGGAAGACGACCTGCGGTTTGCGGCTGGCAAGCGGGCCATCACATCCACACCCGCTCCAGCAAATCCTGGCGATGCCAACTCGGCCGAAAGTACAGCCCCAACGGACACCGCAGAGTAGCGTCAGGCGAAGCGCCCGTTTCGCCCGCACTCGAACAGACGTGCGTCTAACCTGCCGTCGGCTCTTTGGCGGCTTGCAGCAGCGCCGCATACTCGCGCTGAAACTGGCCGCGAGTCATCACTTCGCATCCCGCCGCTCCCGCCGCCGCCAGTGCGGCCTCGTCGACGTGAGGGCCAAACGCGATCACGCGCGCCGATGGCGACTGCTCGCGGACCGACTGCATGATCTGCACGAGATCGAGAGCAGGGATCGTAAGGTCGATGATCAAGAGCCGGGTTTCGGCGGTCAGCGAACCAGCCAAACCGGTGATGACCGGAACAATCTTCAGCGGCAAACCGATCGATTTCGCCGCGCCGAGGACGCGGCTGGAGAACATGAGATCGGGGCTCAGCAAAAGGCACTGCATCAGCGAAGACTCGAGGGTGGGTGATCGGCCTGTCCTTCTCCCAGACTGTCCATCTCCTTCAGCTCTTCGAGCCAGAGACGGATCTCGTTGGGATATTCGCTCGCCAGGTCGCCGATCACGAGTTGGCGATGAAATGCGGCAGCCCCTTCCTTGAGCAGGTCGGCCGCCTCGGCGCTCGGAAACCGGCGAACGGGGTCGGGCGCGATCATGCCGCGACAGAACGCCAGCAGCAGTTCACAGCAGAGCACCTCGTGCGGCAGAATTTCGTGCAGCCGCATCGGAAGTGTTCGCTTCGCCTCCAGCAGTTCGCGCAGGTCGGTGATGTTCGAGAAGCACGGCTTGCCCGCGAGCAGTTCGATGAGCACATATCCGAGCGAGCAAAGGTCGCTGCGGGGAGTGCACTCGCAGTTCTCCAGAACTTCAGGCGCGGCGTAAGCCAGGGTGCACGGACGCGCTTTCGGCGGATTCTTCATTTCGAACGCCGAACCGATGTCGACGATCTTGGCGATGCCCGTCGACTTCAGCATGATGTTCGAGGGCTTGATGTCGCCGTGGACAATCCCGTGACGGTGCAGGGCGGCCAGCGCCGAGAGGCAATCGCGAACGATCGCCACCGCAACGCCCGCCTTCATCCGAGGCTGGGACGGACCATCGGTGATGATCACCCGGTTGATGTAGTCCCACCGCCGCTGGCTCATCCGCTCCCGGAACCGATGCAGCAGTTGGTTGGTCAGCAATCGGGCAAGGTCGTAGCCGTCGACCCACTCCATGACCAGCATCCGGATGCGGTGGCGGTCAACGAAGTTGTAAACGTAGAGCAGATTGTCGTGTTGAATCTGCGCGATGCGGGCTGCCGCTCGGGCCACGCGATACATCGAGTCGTCGTAGCTGGCTGCGTCGTCGAATCGCTCCGGCGAGAAGATCTTCAGGGCCGCCGGCAGAGTGAATTCGTCCGTGCCACGCAGCTCGGTCAGATACACGACCCCTTGGCCGCCGGCTCCAAGCCGTTTCAGCAGCTTGAGATGCGATGTCCAGTTGAGGCGTTTGCCGTCGACAATCTCCCGGTACCGTCCGACAAGCTCGTTCGGCACCGTTGGCGCCTGATCACCCCCGTGGGTGATCGTTGCGTTGACGTCCTGTCGTGTGGTGGTCAGCATACTTGGTCCCCCCATGGGACATCCGGCAACGCGGTTCCTCTGCGCTGAATAATGTCAATGTAGATCACCGCGGTGTATGCGGAAAGTAGTCACATTCGTACGGCTCACCGGACTCGAGCGCGCAAAGTACTTCGCACGGTCGTCCGCTACGCTTCGTTATCAGCACATGCAATGCCAGTCGCTCTTTGTCGGGAGCCCGCCGCCTCGCCTGCTTCATTCGCCTTTACTTCAGGGAGGATGAACGGTTGACGGGTGTGGTGTTCGGCCGCCTGTTGCCAGCGGTCGTACAATGCTCCTGGATTCGAGCTGTGCCCCACGTCTTGCCGCAATCGCCGGCGCCGCGGCAAGTCCGCGGAGGAAAGGGCTGAATGAGTAGCAACCAGCGCCGCGTCGGCGGCATTATCCACACCTATCAGAAGTACGACCCCAAAAACTTCCCCAGCCCCACCCAGCCGCCGCCCGATCTGGTTTCGCCGGCCCTTGAGCACATGCTCATGTACGGCAACATGCGGCGACTGACTGAGGAGGAACTGGCCCGCGCTATCCGCCTCGACCCAAGCCAGATCAAGGGACTCGGCCCAAGTCTCGACGCCCTCGCCGCGATGCTCGAGGAGCGCAAACGCAAGATCCTGGCGAAGTACGAGACCGAAACCGTTCAAAACACCGCCAAGCGCGACTATCAAAAGGCTGGCAGCAAGATCGAGCCCCCAGCCAAGCTGAAGGGGCGATTCGAAAAGGCCCTGCACGAAGAGCAACTCCGCGACCTCGAGATGCTCTGGTACGCTGCCGGTGACGAACGCTCCCGGTTCGCTCGTCAGCTTCTACAGCTTGTAGAACGACTCGGCGATAAGTACCAGGTCGACGAACTCGCCGCCAAGTACGAGTTCACGGGACGCACCGGGATGACGGTGCCCGAGGCTTTGGCGATCAAGGAGGAGCTGGAGAAGATCGATCAGCTGCTCCAACAGCTCAAGGAAGCCCGCGAGAACGCGCAGATCGGCATCATCGACCTCGACATGCTGGAGGAGTTCACCGAGCCGGGGGACATGCAGAAGCTCGAAGAGCTGCAGCGGATGGTTGAGAACTACGTTCGGGAGATGGCCGAGCGTCAGGGACTCGAGCGCGACCAGCGTGGGGCCTTCCACATGACCCCGCAGGCTTACCGCTTGTTCCAGGGCAAGCTGCTGGAACGAATTTTCAGCCAGCTGCAGGCCTCGCGCACCGGCCGGCATCAGGGACCGGTGATGGGGGAGGGGGCGGTCGAACTGCAATCGACCAAGGAATATGAGTTCGGCGATTCTCTCGCCCACATGGACATTCCCCAGTCGCTCATCAATGCGATGCTCCGCACCAGCGGGGACGAACCGCTGCGGCTGACCACCGACGACATCGTGATCCACCGCACGCGCAACAATCCCAAGTGCGCTACGGTCGTGATCATGGACATGAGCGGTTCGATGCGATACGACGGGCAGTACATCAACGTCAAGCGGATGGGATTGGCCCTGGAAGGGCTGATCCGGCGGGAGTATCCGGGCGACTATCTCCAGTTCCTGGAAATGTTTACGTTCGCCCGCCTGGTGCCGCCGGGCAAGCTCGTGGAGCTCATGCCCAAGCCGGTCACGATCTACGATTCGCTGGTGCAGTTGAAGATCGACATGAGCCGCGACGATGTGAGCGAACACCTCATTCCGCCTCATTTCACGAACATCCAGCGGTCGCTCCAGCTCGCTCGCACCTTGCTGGCCGCTCAGGATACCCCCAATCGGCAAATCATCCTGATCACCGACGGCCTGCCGACCGCCCACTTCCAGGGAGAGTGGCTTTACTTGCTCTACCCGCCACATCCCGGCACCGAGCAAGCGACGATGCGCGAAGGAATGCTCTGCGCTCGCGAGGGCATCACGATCAACATGTTCCTCGTGCCAAGTTGGTCGCAGTCCGAAGAGGACATTCGCTTCGCTTACAAGCTCGCCGAGAGCACGAAGGGACGAGTGTTCTTCACGGCCGGTCGCGATCTCGATCGATACGTGGTGTGGGACTACGTGAAACGGCGGCGCGAGATCATCGCGTGATGTCGAATGCGAATTCGGAATTGCGAATGCGGAATGTGGATGCTCGGCGCCTTCTGCTTCGTCGTTCCGCATTCCCAATTCCGCATTCCCCATTCCTCTATTCTCTTGCATCGGCTGTTAGGCTTTGATTAACCTGACAGACATGAGGGCGCGCGAAGTGCAGGACGTTTCGTCGTGACGCAGGTAGCGTCAGCGTACGGCGCCTCGGTTCTGAGAGTTTGAGTATGGAACGCGAGTTCATTCGCTTCGTCGAACAGCCGACCGCTGATTCTTATCTTGCGGCGCGCGACGCGATGTTGCAGATCGAGCCTGCCACGCTAACTGCTGGTGATCTACTCGAACTCGGCCGCCTGCTTGCCGCCGGCCAGCACGACAAGTTGCTCAGCCGGACCGAGTCGTTGCCCGCCAGCGCAGCGCTCTCGCCGCGCGTGCACTACTTCGCGGCCGAAGCGGCCACCGCCGTGGGCGACTTGGAACGGGCGGAACTTGAGCGGTTCCTGTTTGTCGTGTGCCTGCAGGGCATCCTGGCAACCGGCGACGGAACGCAGCAGCGTCCGTATGCGGTTTGCCATCTCTCCGACGAGAACGATGTGCTCGAAGCGCTCGAGAAAACGCCGGCCGGGCAAACCCTAGCTCAGCTCGAAGACGCGGTGTGCGACGTGATCGATTGCCACGACGACAGCCAGGTTTGGTTCGACGTCACCGCCTTCTGCGGCATGCCGGAGCGGAATCGCCGGCTGCGCACCCGCCGGGTGTCGCGATCACGCCCTCGCGAGGTCAGTCGAACACCACGTTAAGCCGCTTGTCCGAGAGCAGCGTCTCCGCGGTCCACTGATAGCGGTTTTGCGCGAGCAAATCCCCGGCATTTTCGAAATATCGCCCCATCTTGAGCACATCCTCGGTGCCGGGCGACTCTCCGCCACGACGCCTGGCATTCGCCGAGAGAACAAGGACGAAGTAGCGTCCCTGGCTCGGCAACTCGAGCTCGAACCGACCTTGCTCATCGGCCCGGGTGTAGACGCCTCCGGTGGTCCGGATGATCTCCAAACCCCGATGGGTCGGTTCCGGCATCGGCTCGTCAGGTCGCAGCCCTTCGATGGGCGCCCGCTCATCCAATTGCTCGGTCTGGGGAACGGCGATCACGACGGCGGACGCGTCAGCGACGTCGCGACTGCCGCGGGCGTACGTGACGCTTCCTGTCAGCCGGACCGGATGCGGGCTCACGGGCTCGCTCCTGCTGAAAACAGCCCCCCCGGCGAGGACCCCCAGTGCGAAACACAGCAGTCCCACAGCTCCTAACAGAGCGCCTTGCACATAGAGCACGTATCGCGGCACTGCGACCCGGTCGTAATCGACATTGGCATCGACCTCCTCCATCGGCTCGTCCGTGTCGTACACCAACTCGGTGTCGTCATAGAGCGAGAACTGCGAGTAGAGATCGTGTCCGTCCTCCTCAGTGAACTCACCCTGCGCAGGCGACAGCTGGGCCCCAGCGGACGGACGATCTGCCGTGCTCGCATCAGATGCGGCCGCTTCGCGTTCGGACAGGGCAGGGATGCGGATTTGGTTCTTGCACCGCGGACAGGTAGCCGTAGTTCCAGCCTTCCGCGAGCTGACACTCAGCTTTTGCGAGCACTGCGGACAGGCAAAACGAAGCGGCATGGCGGCAGGTTCGGAAAGGCCGGAGCAACAAAGCCCGCAGGATAGGTTGGGATGTTAGGACGTTCGGAGCCACGAAGGCCAAGTGGAGCGGCCGACTTATTCGTGCTCGCGGTTGCTCGTTTGCCGGTCGTCGATGGCGGCGCAGCCCAGCGTTAGCACGAGCAACACCAAGTCGCTCGCCAGCAACATCAGGGCGGTCATCGCAATCCAAAACAGCACCCGACTGGCCGTAGCATCGCCGGTTGCCCCAGCCAAGGCGGATGCGGCCATGAGCACGGCAAATACAACTATCAGCAGCGGTGCGGCTGCCACGAGAGGAACGAGGATACGTCGGTACATGAAGTTCAAGCTAATTGCTCGTGGAAGCCAGTGAACCGCCCCATGCCGCCCGAACTCCGAAGGTTGCGGGAATTCGCCGGACGCTGCGGGCTGCAACGATTGTAGCGAAACGAGCGGCCCTGGCCTTCCTGCTTGGGCTCTCTTCGTTGACTTGCGGGTGGAGAGGCTCACAATAGTAACTAAGTGGTTTCCGGGACGGCAGCTTATCTTCGGCCGACCAGGCAGCGGAACCAATCCGGGGGCGGAGAATCGGGAGTTCATCATGCGCTTGCGTCGCGCGGTATGGGTCAGGCTGGCCCGCGTCTGCATGGTTGCTGTTGTGGCAGCCACGGTTGCCCTGCCAGCGCCCCTGTGGGGCGAAGTGTTGACGTTGAAGAACGGCACACGTCTCGAGGGCACCCTCGGCAAGATTGGCAGCATCGGCAATCCACTGGCGGCGGTAGGCGGCGGCGAAGTCCAGCTGAAGCGCATCATCGTGGTCGATGACGACCTGCGCCGAACGTTTGTCGGCACCCACCAGGTTGCTTCGGGGCCCGCTCCCTCACCGGGTGGAGCGGTGGAGAAGATCAAGATCCCCCAGCGCATCCCGACAGCGGGCAACGGAGTTATTGGTGTCGGCCCGATCGTGCGAGTGACCCCGTTCGATGAATGGGGCCGCCGCATCTTCACCATGAGCACTCCCAAGGGCTCGGTCGACGTCATCCAAGGCATCACCGAGATCACGCCGCACTACACCAAAGTCGAAGCCCTCCAGAGTGGCACTCCGTACGTCTGGTCAATGCGGATTGCCACCAGCTCGATTCCCCGCGAAACACTCAGCAAGATTCTTCTGCACCGCATCGATCCCAAGAATCCCGATGAACGACTGAAGATCGTGCGGTTGTACCTGCAATCCGAACGCATCCAGGACGCCCGCGCCGAGCTCGAGGGGCTGATCAAGGACTTCCCGGAGCTGTCGAACCTGCAGGACCAGGTAAAAGCCCTGCACCAATTGGCGGCCCAGCGGCTGCTCAAGGAAGTGGAATTGCGGCGCGACGCTGGCCAGCATCGATTGGCCTACTCGATGCTCAGCAGTTTTCCGTCCGACGGTGTTGCCGGTGAGACCTTGCTGAAAGTTCGAGACCGGCTGGGCGAATACGATGCAGCCCGCGCCAAGGGAGAACGCGTCGTTGAACTGCTCGCCGAGCATCAGGCGGCGCTGAAGGACGATTCCGCCCGCACGGCCGTCAAACCGATGTGCGATGAAATCGCGGCCGAATTGAACATCCACACGCTCGATCGCATGGCGGACTATCTTCGCCTGGCCGACGATCCGGCGATGCCAGCCGAACAGAAGCTCTCGCTGGCGATCAGCGGCTGGCTTCTGGGGAGCGGCTCCGGGATCGACAACCTGGCCGTGGCTCGCTCGCTCTACGAGGTCCGCAACCTCGTTCGCCAGTACCTGCGTAGCGACCGCAAACCAGAACGAGACGCCGCTCTGGCCCAGCTCACCTCGGTCGAAGGCGGCACGCCGGCTAACATCGCCAAGCTCATTGCCCACATGAAGCCGGCCCTGGAAACTCCTCTGTATCCCCCGGTCGAGCTCGTCCCAGCCGAAGAACCCAAGGAAGAAGCAGTCCCTCAGGCCGCCGTCGAACCTGCCCCAGCGGTTGAGGAAGAAGAACCCGGCTTCGCCGTCGGCGCCGCACCCGCACGACGGGCAGCCATGGAGGCAGCCGCCAGAAAGCGGGAACGCGAGACCGAAGCCGCTCTCAGGCGTCCCGTCGACAAAGTCGAACGGCGAGCGCCTTTGAACCAGCAGGCGTTCGACGTGGGAGACGAGCTCCTCAACGAGAACAAACTCAAAAAGAACCCCGCTGCGGCCAACCCAGCCGACGCCAAAAAGGATGACGAAGCAGAGAAAGCGGCCGAAGCTCCCGAGAGTCACTTCACCGATGTCCCCGGCCTGCTCCGCATGACCACTCCCGGCCTCTCCGAGGATCCGGATCTCGAGTACTACGTGCAGTTGCCGCCGGAATATGATCCTTACCGCCGCTACCCAGTCATCATCTCGTTGAACGGGACCGGAACTTCGCCAGAACAGCAAATCGACTGGTGGGCTGGCGCCTACAGCCCGGCGGCGAAGACGCGCTTCGGCCAAGGCACTCGGCACAGCTACATCGTGGTGGCTCCGAAGTGGCTCCGCGAACACCAGCGGAAGTACGAGTACACCGCTCGCGAGCATGCCGCGGTGCTCTACACGCTACGAGATGTCTGCAAACGATTCGCAGTCGACACCGATCGCGTGTTTCTCAGCGGGCATTCGATCGGCGGCGACGCCGCATGGGATATCGGCCTGGCGCATCCCGATCTCTGGGCGGGCGTGATGCCAATCGTGGCTACCGCCGACAAGTATGTGAATCGCTACTGGGAGAACGCGTCACTCGTTCCGTTCTACTTCGTCTCGGGCGAAAAGGACGGCAACAAGCTGCAAGTGAACGCTTCTGAATGGGATCGTTATCTACAAAAGCCCGGCTGGGACGTCACGGTCGTTCAATACCAGGGACGCGGGCATGAGCACTTCCACGACGAGATCCAGAAGCTCTTCGACTGGATGAACCTGCACAAACGCAACTTCTTCCCCAAGGAGTTCAAAGTTGTGTCGATGCGGCCGTGGGACAACTTCTTCTGGTGGATTGAGGTCGGGGCTCTGCCGCCGCAATCGATGGTGATGCCCATCGAATACCCACCTTCGCGCGGCGTCTTCCCGGCGCAGATCGAAGGGAACATTACGGCGACCAATGGCGTTCGAGTCCAGGCGGCTGGCGGCAGCATTACCGCCTACTTGTCGCCCGAGATGGTCAATTTCAGCGAGCGAGTCTCGGTGACCATGAATGGCAAGAAGCACAACAACATCCAACCGGATGTTGCCGTGCTGCTGGAAGATGTTCGCACCCGCGGCGACCGCCTTCACCCGTTTTGGGCGAAGGCGGAGTTTTGATCGTTGCCGCGATTACGTCATTAGCGGACCGGCTCAGGTATCGATAGCGGTCAGTCGGCCGCTGCTGTCGCCGAGCTTGTCGACCTTGGCGCCAACCCGGTCCAGCATCGAGAGGAACAGGTTGTTCATCGGCGTCTCCTTCGCCATCCGAACGTGACGCCCCGCCTTGATGGTGCCGCCCGCCTTGCCGGCGACAACGATCGGCAGTTCATCGTGACGATGCCGGTTGCCGTCGCTCAGACCGCTGCCGTACAGAATCATGCAGTTGTCGAGCAGCGTGCCCCCGGCTTCCGGAGTCGCCTTGAGCTTCTTGACGAACCGGCCGAATTCATCGGCCAGGAACTTGTCGATCTTCTTGAGCTGCTCGATCTTTTCCGCGTCGTTGCGGTGGTGCGACAGCTCGTGATGGCCATCGTTCACGCCCACATTGCGGTACGAGCGTCCGCTTCCTTCGTTGGCGAGCATGAACGTCGCAATCCGGGTCGTGTCGGTCTGGAAGGCCAGGGCCATCAGATCGTACATCAGGCGGACATGTTCCTGGACGTCCGACGGCACGCCGGGAGGCAGGTCCATTTCCGGCGGCGGTTCCTGGCTGGCCTCTTCGGCTCGCGCGATGCGGAGTTCAAGTTCGCGCACGCTGGTGAAGTATTCATCCATCTTGCGGCGATCGGTGCCGCCGAGGGCCTTCTGCAAGCGAGCTGCTTCTTCGCTCACCATGTCGAGCACGCTGCGCCGGACGCGATTGCGGCGAGTTTCCGCCGTACGGTCGCCCGGGGAACCGAAGAGGCGTTCGAACACCTGGCGCGGATTGATCTCCTTCGCCATCGGTGTGGTTTCGCTCTTCCAGGAGATGCTGTTCGAGTAGGCACAGCTGTAGCCGGAATCGCAGGAGCCGGCGTCACGGCCGCGCTCGGTGCCGATTTCGAGCGAGGGCAACCGCGTCTGAGAGCCAATGTAGGTGGCGGCGACCTGATCGACGCTCATGCCGCACTTGATGTTGCCGCCCGAGGTCTTTACCGGGTGAGCGCCGGTCAAGAAGGAAGCAGCCGAGCGAGCATGATCGCCCGGGCCATCCCCCTTCGAGCGGCCGTTGTCCTGAGCAAGACCGCTGATGATCGTCACGTCGTTGCGCACGTCTTTCAGCGACGCCAGAGTCTCAGGCATCTCAAACTTGGCGCCCTCATCCTTCGGCGTCCAAGCCGGCATAATAGCGCCATTGGGGAAGAAGACGAACGCCATCCGGACTGGCGCCTTCGCCGTCGACGCCAGGGCGGTCGTGGGCATCATCGCATCCAGTAGCGGCAGACCGATCGAGCAGCCCAGCCCTTTCAACAGCGTCCGACGGCCAATTCGATAACTCATGGCTTTGCTCCTTCCGGTCGACGTTTACGAAACGGATCGCTTTTGACAATTTCGATGATGAGCGCCGAAAAGCGATAGTTTTCTTTATCGACACCCTCGACAACTTTGTCGACGGTGCAACGGTCCGCCCGAGTCAATTCACGTCCCAGGGCATAAATCAGCATTTTTTCGGCCAAACAGCGGGCAAAATCCTCACGCCGCTTGGATAGCACTTTAACCAATTCGCTCGAGCCGTTGAACTTGTCCCCGCCGGGAAGCTCGCCCGAGGCGTCCACCGGCAGTTTGCCGTCTTTGTCGCGCCAGCGACCGATGGCGTCGTAGTTCTCCAAGCCGAACCCGAGCGCATCCATCGTCTTGTGACAGGTGGAGCAAGCCGCGCTCTCGCGATGGATTTCGAGTTGCTTTCGCAGCGACAGATCCGGCATCGCTTTGGACACGGCCTCGAGTTCCGGCACATCCGGCGGCGGATCGGGAGGTGGCGCGCCCAGCAAGTTTTCCAGAATCCACTTGCCGCGTTTTACCGGCGACGTCCGGGCCGCATTCGACGTGAGCGTGAGAATGCTCGCCTGCGTGAGCACGCCGACGCGCGGCTTGTCTGTCAGCTGAACGCGACGGAACTCCTCACCCTGAATGCCTTCCAGGCCATAGTGTTTGGCCAGGCGTTCATTGACGAACGTGTAATCAGCCTCCAGGAAATCCAGCAGGCTGCGATCCTCGCGCATGATTGCGGCGAAGAACGCTTCGGTTTCCTTCCGCATCGCCTGCCGGAGTTGGTCATCGAACTGGCCGAACTTTTGCGGATCGGGAGTGATGTTGTCGAGCAAGCGGAGGTTGAGCCACTGGGCGGCAAAGTTCTCCACGAGCGCATCCGCCTTGGGATCCTTCAGCATGCGGCGAATCTGTTGTTCAAGGACGGCATCCTGCTTCAGTTTGCCTTCCGTCGCCAGCGCAAAGAGTTCGTTGTCCGGCAGACTGCTCCAGAGAAAGTACGACAGACGGGCCGCAAGCTCGTAGTCGCCCAGTTCCCGCACGCCCGACTTGGGATCGGCCTCGATGCGGAATAAGAAATGGGGCGAAACCAGCACTCCGGTCACCGCGACCTGCATTCCCTGCTCGAACGAATCGCCAGCCGCAACCGATTCCTCGACGAGGCTGGCAAATCGGTCGATCTCCTCGTCCGTCGCTTTGCGGCGGAAGGCTCGATTGACCAAGGGCTTCAGGTTCCGCCGGGCCGCATCGCGAACGCTCAGCGAATCGCTGGGTCGAGACACGACCAGTTTGCGATGGATCGACGGATAGTCGTCTGGCCCGAGGTCGATCGGACCAACCAGCTCGAGGGCTTTGACGTACAGATTTCGGTCCCGCCGGCGCGGGTTCTTGGCGTCCTTGTCGTAGAAATCGTTCAGGAAGCCCGCCGAAACCAGGTGTTTTCCCGCGGGCAGCCGGGCCTGAAACTCATACGGCTTCGGCTGGTCACGAGTCGCGTCGACGCCAAATACCTTCAGCTTGCGATTGCCGACTTTCAGCTCCATCCGGGCTGGTTCGTTGCCAGCCGCATTCTCGAAGGCGGTTGCGCGCACGATATACATACCGGCCCGCGGCGTTTCGAATTCGGCGGCAATCGCCCCGCGCGAGAGAATTGCGTAGTGATCATTTTGGAACTTCGCCGCCCCTTCGGTGAGCAGTTCCTTATCGCGCCGCTGTACCTTGGCGAGTTGGGCCGGATCGCCGATGATCGCTTGCGAAGCAATCTTTTCAGCAGCCGCCAGATACTTCTCCATCAGCAGCGGCGGCAACGAAAGCACGTCGGCGATGTTGTCAAAACCGCTGCCGACGTCGTCGGAAGGGAAATCGTCGGCGGGGCGAAAATCAACTTCGAGCAAGTCGCGCACGGTGTTGTTGTATTCCGCGCGGTTGAGGCGACGAATGGTCACCCGGCCCGGATCTGGAGCGGTGTCGCAATCGACGTAGTAAATCGTCTGCTCGATCCAGTCGACCAGCGTTTTTCGATCGTCATCGCTCAGCGGCGGCTGATCGTCCGGCGGCATGGCGTGCGATTCGAGCATGTCGATCGTCCGCTCCCAGACCTTATCGTCAGCAGAAGCCACAGCCGCGGCGGACTTGTAGATATGGAAGGCGATTTCCGCCTCCTGGGCATCCGGTCCGTGGCAGTCGAGACAATGCTTTTTCAGCAGCGGAACGATCGTGCTGCGATACGTCGCCTCTTGCTTGGCACGGGTCTGAGCCTCCGCCGAATCCGCTGCCCAGCCCTGATTTACGATCGCTGTGAGGGAAACACCTACGGTGCAGAGC
>JAEZAS010000211.1 GCA_023430365.1 Planctomycetota bacterium | reverse complement strand
CTCGATGGCGGCCAAGGCCGTCCGATTCGTGGCTTCCCTGATCGGTCGTCGTACAATGGAGAGATCCCCCGGCCTTTGCTGTTCTCGCAAGCTGCTTCCATGCCCGACCGCCGACCCATCCCGATTGATCCGGAACGCCTGGCGTCGCGTCGGCAGTGGCTCGGCCAATTGGGCTGGGGCATGGGGACGTGGGCTCTCGCCAGCCTGCTCAGCGAGTCGCAGGGGGCGGAAACGAATCGCCCTGCATCCGCGCCCAGCAGCGATCGGCCGATGCTGCCGGGACTGGCGGGCCTGCCTCATCATTTGCCGCGAGCCAAGCGAGTCATCTTTCTCTGCCAGTCGGGCGCACCGTCGCAGATCGAGCTGTTCGACTACAAGCCGGAACTCGAGGAGCGCGAGGGAGAGGAATTGCCCGAATCGGTCCGGATGGGACAGCGGCTGACGACGATGACCTCCGGCCAGGCGCGCAAGGCCCTCACGCCGTCGGTCTATCAGTTCGCGCAGCATGGCAAGAGCGGCGCCTGGGTGAGCGAACTGCTGCCGCACACCGCCAAGATCGTCGACGACCTGTGCATCGTCCGTTCGGTTCACACCGAGGCAATCAACCACGATCCGGCAATCACCTTCCTGCAGACCGGCAGCCAACAGCCCGGCCGGCCGAGCATGGGCTCGTGGGTGACGTACGGCCTGGGAAGCGAGAACGCGAACCTGCCTGCCTTTGCGGTGCTGCTATCCGGCGGCGCGCCGGGCGATCAACCGCTCTACGGCCGGCTGTGGGGATCGGCGTTTCTGCCGAATCGCTACCAAGGAGTCCGCCTGCGCGGCAGCGGCGATCCGGTCCTGTATCTCTCGAATCCGCCGGGCGTCCGTCGTGAGGACCGGCGAGACATGCTCAACGTGCTCGCCGAGCTCAACCGCCAGCGAGCCACGAGCGAGCACGACCCGCGGATCAACGCCCGCATCGAGCAGTACGAACAAGCGTTCCAGATGCAGGCCGCCGTCCCCGAGCTGGCCGATCTTTCGCAAGAGTCGGAGGAAACGTTCGAGCTGTATGGCCCCGACTCGCGCAAACCGGGCACCTTTGCCCGCAACTGCCTCCTCGCGCGGCGGCTCGTCGAGCGGGACGTCCGTTTCGTACAGCTCTATCACCGCGACTGGGATCACCACACCAAGATCGTCAGCCGCATTCGCGACCAGGCGCAGCAGACCGACCAACCGGCCGCGGCGCTGGTGGCCGACCTGAAGCAGCGCGGCCTGCTCGACGATACGCTGGTGATCTGGGGAGGCGAGTTCGGCCGGACGCCGTTCGTCCAGGGGGACCTCTCGAGCGAGGACTACGGCCGGGACCACCACCCGCGCTGCTTCACCATGTGGCTGGCCGGCGGCGGCGTGAAGCCGGGCCTGACGTACGGCAAGACCGACGATTTCTCCTACAACGTCGTCGAAAACCCGGTCCACGTGCACGACCTGCAGGCCACCGTGCTGCACCTGCTCGGCATCGACCACCTTCGCCTGACCCACCGCAGCCAAGGTCGCGACTTCCGGCTGACAGACGTCGCCGGCGATGTGATCCAAGGCCTCCTGAGCTAGGGCTGGGACTTAGCGTAGCTGAATTCGCCAGAATTCAGACGCCCTGCGGGTGGAGAGCTGGTTTGTCTGAATTCTGGCGAATTCAGCTACGGCTGCGATCCGCGCCAGGCCCCAACTCCCCTTCCTTGAAAGTTTTCGAGACGGGCGGCTATAATCGGCGTACCGCTAAGCGGCGGTAGCTCAGTTGGTAGAGCACTAGCTTCCCAAGCTGGATGTCGCGGGTTCGAATCCCGTCCGCCGCTCTTTTTCTGGGCCGAACTCTTGGCCGGCTTTGGCAAATGCGGCGGTTTGGGTCGCAGTTCTTTTTGCTCCGGTCAGCGACCGTGAGGGACCGATACGGGGCGAGCTCGGTGGAGGAGCACCCAGTCGCCGTTCTCCAGGAGCGCTTCCCGTCCCAGTTCCGTGAGCAGGCGAAATGCTTCGGCGTGTTCGTCCTGCGATGACGAACTCTGCTGCAATTCCTCCAGTCGTTTCAGAGCGTTCGCATACATCCAGCCCATGGCGCGGTACTGGCGAGCGTGGGCTTCCATCGCGCGCACCTCGCCATAGGTGTGAATGGCTGCCGCCGCGGCCAGAGGGAGCCCGGTCGCGAGGAAGAAAACACTCTTCACCGTGTCGTGTTTCATGAACCACTGGTGAATGGCTGGCCCCGGCCCGATCGGAAGCACGAGCAGCAACCCAAGCACGACCGCGAGTCCCAATCCAAAGCTCAGCAGGACCGTGGCGACCCTTTCCAGGAAGTGGTGGCGTCGCTCTTCGCGATGGGCGGCGCGAGCGAAGTAGCGGTTCTGATCTTCAACCCAATAGCGCTTCACCCACTCCAGCCGCTGTGCGCTCGACACGGCTGCGGCGGGGGCGGTCATGGCGCCGCCAGCCAGGGTCCAGGCGGTCCGAATTCCGCTGCGAATCCAGTCCAGCTCGGTTCGCTGCTCGCGCAAGTAACTTTGCTCAACGGACTCGCCGAGACCGGCTAGTTTCCAGAAGAACTGAATGCGCAGCCCCTCGGCCAGCGCGCGGTAGTCCTGGTACTTGTTCTGAAAATCGTGGTGGCGAAACCAGAGGTAGTACACATAGGTCACGCCCAGGAGCGACGGGTAAACGAGCAAGCCCCAAGCCTCGCGATGCAGCAGTTGCGAGGTGATTTCGTAGGCCACCACCGCCGCGAGCACCAGGCCAATGACCATCGTCAGGCTGTTCCAGGTCCAGCGTTGACAGTGGACGGCAAGCGCGTCGGCCGCGGCAAAACGCTGACGCATGGCTTGCAGTGCCCGGGGGAGGAGCGTGGTTTCGGCGTCGGGCAGGAGATAGTTCGCCGACGCTCGCATCTGCGCGTGCAACGGTTCGGTGAGCTGGCTCGCCATGGCGTTGAAGCGATCGACGCTTTGGAGCATTTGCACGTACGACTGATCGGCCGACCGCTCGTGCTCGGGCACTTCCGGGAAGATGCAGCGGGAAGTATACGGCTTCTCCGGCGGAGGGGCGCTTTGCCGGGGCGTAACGATGTGAAACACCGGGCCACACCGCACGGGATCGGGAGGATGGA
The DNA here is from genome assembly GCA_023430365.1 of Planctomycetota bacterium. Lineage (GTDB taxonomy): Bacteria > Planctomycetota > Planctomycetia > Pirellulales > Pirellulaceae > JAEZAS01. The sequence continues at coordinate 10,261 of JAEZAS010000211.1, read as the reverse complement.
GCGAATTGGCTGCCCCTCGGGCAACCTCGTTCACGCGCCACGAGACGATCTCCCAAGTGCCGCCGGTCTTCTGAGTGTTCACTCCATCCCAAAGCGCAATGAGGACCTGGCAATGCTCCGCAATGAAGCGCCCTACCTGGAGATACAAGTCATTGCGCGGCGGACCGTATGCGGCGACCGCTTCTGCTGTGACACCTGCCGGAAGCGGAAGCTCGAATGAGCTTTCCGCCTGTGCCAGCAGATCGTAAAACCGTTGCCTCGCTTCCGGCTCCTGGAAATCCGTTTCGTACAGCGCCAGCGGCATCGGTAGCGGCACGACGATTCGCCCCCCTTCGGCCAGGACGACCTCAGCCACGAGCTGATCGGCGCCTTCGGCCAGTGGGGTCAGCAGCACGAGCGGCGTATGAGGATAGGCCGTGCGAAACTCGGCCACGACCTGCCGGACTGCCCGCCGTAGCGGTTCGAGATCCTCAGGGCGCAAGTCACGGTGCCCGGTGACACCGAGCAGCAGGGGAATCAAACCCAAGTCGCGATCCGAAACAGCAGGTGAAGCCATGCGCAGTTTCCGAGGTCGAAAGAAATCCCGGGCAGGGCCAATCTTGCCGTTCTCGCGCTCCGGCTGCAACCAGTTTCTGCGGCTCAGGCGACAAATATTTGGCAGACGAAACCGAGCGTGTTAAGTTGACCGAGCCTTACTGCCGGAGGAAACGCTATGCCACTGGAAGTCGTCTGTGGATGCGGAAACCGACTGCGTGTGGAAGAAGAGCATGCCGGCCAGACGATGGATTGTCCCGCCTGCGGACAACCCCTCGCACTTACCGGACGAAAAGTGCCGGCCTTCGACGTCTTCATCTCCTACTCGTCGAAAGATAAGCCCATCGCCGACGCGGCCGTCGCTGTGCTGGAGCAGCGTGGCCTGCGCTGCTGGATCGCGCCGCGCAACATCGTAGCGGGCCGGGAGTGGAGCGAATCGATCATCGGGGGCATCGAAGCCAGCCGGCTCCTGGTGCTGATCTACTCCGAGTATTCCAATCGCTCGCAGCAGGTCGTGCGGGAGATCGAACGGGCCGTCGCCAAGGGTCTGCCGATCATCCCCTTTCGTATCGAAGACATTCCCGCCAGCAAGGCGATGGAATACTTCATCAGTTGCCATCACTGGCTCGACGCCTACCAGCCGCCGCTGGAACAGCATCTCGACAAGCTGGCCAGCATGGCCCAGCACCTGCTCGATGAAGGAGCCACGGACGCCAGCGAGCGCGAGACCACCCAGAGCATCTCGCGGAAAGTGCTCGAAGCCACCAGTACGCTCCTGTCTCGCGACAAACGCTCGCGCGTATTCATCGCCGCCACGGCGCTGGTGCTCGTGGCGGCGCTCGTCGTGGGGCTATCGGCTCTTGCTACGCGAGATCCGGTGGCCTCGCAGGACGTTATCCAGGCCAAGGCGGCGGCTGAGTCGCTGGCTGCCGACGTGGCGGCGTATGACCCGGGCGAAGGCTTCGACAAATTGCAGCAGGAGATGCGAAAGGCGCTCAACGAAGGCCAAAGCTTGTTCGCCGATCAGCAGTTCGCCAAGGCAGGCGCCGCTTTTCAGCGGGCAATCGATGCGGCGAACACGCTCCGCGATTGGGAAACCAAGCGCAGCGGATCGCTCGCCGAGAAACAGCTCATGGATGCAGCCGCCAGCGAGGCCGCGGCGGCTGGTGCGGAACGGGCGGCAAAAGCTGATTGGAGTCGCGCCCTGCAACACCGGGCCGAAGCCGACCGACTGTATGCGGCCACGGACTTTCCGGCTGCCGCCGAGCAATGGAAACAGGCGACGGCCGCCTATCGTGAGGCCACTACGATCGCGGAGCAATCAAACGTTCCGCGGCTCAAAGCGGCGGCCTTCTGGCTGGGGTATGCGGTGCACAATGCCATATTGTATCAGCAGAATTCTCCCCAATCGCGCCCCCGAGCCCCCGCTCCGCTCCTCAACGATCCCTGGGCCCGCGACCGCCAGGTGGCGACGGACTGGCCGCCGTACAAGGAAACGGTGGATGAGGGGTTGAGCGTGATCGAGGGAGTATGCCGGGAGGAACTCGGTCTCGACGAAAACCTGGTCCGGCGTTTCGTGTCGGCCGAAGGGAACGCCGCGCTAAACACGCTGTCCCGACAGCTCGAAGGGCAATTCAACGCCCTGCACGAGGAGGAAGTCGAAACGGCGTTCCTCCTGGGATACAACTTCGCGCTCTTGCGGGCGCTGGTTCTCTGGGCCGAAGCAGGGGCGCAGCCTCCGGAACCCGCGTTGGTTGGCAAGACGTTTGAGAAGACGTTAGAGCGCGCCTATCAGATCGGCTGCGGGACGGAGTTTGTGCAGGCGTTGTACGATCTGCGAACGACTTGGGACACGGGCCTCCTAAGGGTCTATTCGCGAATGCAGCCGCAGGTCGAGAAGATTCAGCGTAGCTTCTTCGCGAACGTCGACATACTCGCCGAATATCTGGCGACCTCCACACCGGCCCAGCCGCCAGCGCCACTGCCCCCCGATGTAGCCGCGGCCGTGGAGGCGTTTGACAACACAGATTGGCGGATCGGGCTCGATTGGAGCCAATCGCCGCCGATGCCGAGGAGCGCGATGTATGCGCCGCGTTTTCTCAATCGCGCAGCGGCTCCGCTCGATGAAACGACGATCGTCGGATTGCTGAAGCTCGACACGCTCAAGATCCTCAACTTCAACCATAGTCCGGTCACGTCCGAGCAACTCCAACGGCTATCGGCATTGCCGGCCATTGAGCAGCTACGGTTTGAGGGGAACATCACCGACGAGCAGGTTGCCGAGCTGCGTCACTTCAGCAAGCTCAATCGGCTGGTGCTCAAGGGTACGGAGATCACGGACGCCGCGGCCGAGGCGCTTGCGGATCTGCCCCACCTGAAGACGCTGAGCATCTACGACAACGTCAAGGTGACCAAGGAGGGAGAAGAAGCGTTTGGGAAGCTCCCGCAGCTTGAAAAGTTCGAGTTTCTTCCGCATGGCCTCCGGCGGCCGAACTTTGAGTACCCGGAAGATTACTGGTAGGTGAGCGGATAGCCAACCACGCCACCACTTATGTAAAATATCTTGACAAATTACACACTGGTAGATAAATTACCCAGCGAGTCTTTCTGCGCTCAAACGGGTGCCGCTACTAAGATTCGGTGCTTATGCTCCGAACTCCCTGCGACCTGGTACCGGACGCGATCGGTAGGTTAGGGGTTGGCTTGGGCCGTGCTTCGAATCGACGCAAGTCGCGCGAGACTCGGTCCACCGCCGGATGACTTACGGCGACGGGGCGATTGGGCAGGGAAGCAGTGGCTGTTCAAAATTTCAGAGGGTTTTTCACCGAGTTGGGGTCCCCTGGGGACAGGGTGGGTGGTGAAAAACCTAGGGAAATTTTGAACAGCGCGTCGGCAACTGGGGATTGGCGGCGTCGACGTAAGTCGGCGGAGCCTGCGCGCAGGTGGTGAGGACTTAGGGCGAGAGGGCCTGAGCGACGGCTGATGCTCAGCAGGGTGGGGCGTGAATGCGGCGTTGGGCGAGGCTTGCCGATCACGACCAGCAACGAGGCTGTTTTTTGACGGGCAGGCTGGAAGCCTGCCCTACGGGTTAGAAGTTCCAGAGGAGGAGGGTGGAGTAGTCGAGGTCGTTCGGCTTGGCGCCTTGGGGGGTGCTGTCGTAGCGGTCGATGGCGCTCAGCTTGAGGCTCAGGCCCCAGTCCTTGGAGAGCAAGATCTCCCAGCTGGCCTGGCTGTTGAGACGGAAGTCGGAGAAGTCGCTCAAAGCCGGGTAGTAGTCGGTCTTGAAGCTCATGGAGTGGTGGCTGTTCCACTTGTGCTTGAACTCGGCGCCGAAGAGCCATTCGGGGACGACTTCGTTGTCGGCGCCGCCGATCTCGTGCGAGAGCGCGAAACCGGTCCGGCCGATGAAGGTGGTTCGTTCGGTCTGCATGAACTCGTAGCCGAGACCCGTGTCGGCCGAGATGCGGGCGTCGAACGGTTTGAATTCGTCGTATTCGAGCAAACCGTGAACGAAGTAGTTCCAGCGCGTGTTGGGCATCGGCCAATCGAGTCGGCCGTCGAGCAGGGCCGTGTTGGCGGTGGTCTGACCGTTGGCGTTCTTCTGAATGGAGGTGACCTGAACTGTTTTGACGAGGGTTTCGCTCTTGTGCTTCGCCGTGGCGCCGAGGCGGACGTTGAACGTTTGTGAGTTGCCCTCGGTGCCGCTCAGGCCAAGCTCGACGTTGCCTTCCCAGGGATCCCAGTACGTCGGCTGAAGGACCTCGAGGCGCGGAATCCACGTCTGGGACTCGTCGGCGGGGCCAAGGTCCTCTGGTTCCGAGGGTTGATCGGAGGGGGAGGGGAGTTCCTCGGGAGCGAGCGTCGGCGCTTCGGCTTCGGCGGCGGTGAGATCGCCTTCGCTGATCTCGGGCAGTCGGAAAAGCTCTGGGCCCGGAAACGACAGCTCCTGCGCTGATGCGATTGTGGCGCTCAAGAACAGCGCAAGCGCAAGAACGCATCGAGTGAGGCGTCGCAGGCGTCTAGCGCACTTGAACATCGGCGGCGTGTGACAGAGGGGAAGTCGTGATTTGCCAGATAAGTCGAGCGGGAAACTACTTTTTGAGTCGCAATGGATCAAGAGAGATCAGCGATTCCCTGCTAGCGAGGGCCGAGCAGCCGCTCGGTGGAGGAAAGAGGCGGGGTGGGAAGGCCAACGCAGTTTGCCAAAGGTGGCGCAGCTTAACTGACTGGCGCACAGATGTTTCGTTTCCGTTGCATCCAGCCGTCGGCGGCGTCCGATAGAAGACGCGAGGGGCACACTGCGCCCGTGCTCTCCGCGCAATCGATCCACCTGCCCAGGATGGGGGCCTGCACGCATGAAGCGAACCACCCGAAGGACCTTTTTCGCCCGCCTGGCCGGGCTTTCGTTCGTGGCGGCAACGGCCCGCTGGAGCGAGGCCGCCGAGGCCCTGCAAAACGAATGGCAGTCGCGCGTGATCGAGGTGCTTCGCGAAAAGGACCTGCAAAAGCCGCCGGTCATCACCGCGTTGCGGCTGCATCCGGACGGCCAGATGCTCGCCGCCGCCGGAGACGACCATCACGTGCGGGTGTGGCACCTCAACGAAGGAACGTTGCTGCACCGCTTGGACGGACACAACGACTGGGTTCGCACGGTCGACTACTCGCCCGACGGCAAAACGCTGGCCTCGGCGGGTCACGATCGGCGGATCGTGGTTTGGAATGCCGAGACCGGGGCCCGGATCGACGACGTCGCCCGGCATCCGCAGGCCATCGCAGCGCTGCACTACAGCCATGGCGGCGGGATGCTGTCGGCGGTCGGCTTCGAGGGGACGATTCGCGTTTACGACGTGGCGACCGGACGCTTGATGTGGGAGCAGGCCGCTCCCTGCGACGACATGCGGGCAGTTGCCTTTTCGCCGGACGACACGCTGCTGGCCGCCGGAGGCCGGAGCGGCGTGATTCGTATCTACTCCGCACAAACGGGCGAGACGGTGCGCGACATTGCGGCCCATCGGCTGCGGATTCGGTCGGTGCAGTTCTCTCTGGACGGCGTGTACATGGCTTCGGCGGGCGAAGACCGGCAGGTGCGCGTGATCCCGATCGACGAAAACCTGGCCGACTACGTGCTGCCCAAGCGGCCCGCCAAGGTGATGGCGCTTTGCTTCTATGGACCGCATCACCTGGCGACGGCGGGAAGCGACAACCAGATTCGCCTGTGGGACGTGGGTCTGCGAGAAGAAATTGGAATTCTGACTGGGCACACCGGAAGCGTCGCGGCCGTCGACTCGGCGGCAGGCATGCTGGTGTCGGCCGGGTTCGACACGACTTTGCGAGTGTGGAATGTGAGCGAAGTCGTGGCCGGAGATGGCCTGCGAGGCGAGGGACGCGTGGGCAGCAAGCCGCAATGGGATTTGCGGTCGCCGATGCGGTAGGACGAGCCCGACCTGCCGCCAGGCGGTCGAGCAGCGGTGCGCAAGCGAGTCAGGGACGACGAACACGAGCAGGGAGGTGTCGGATGGGTTTGTGGAACTTGCTGACGGGCTTGCGCCGCGCGAAGGCAATGCACTCGCGGCCCAGCCGGTCGGTCCTGGCGAAGGAAGACCGCGTCCGGCACTGTCGCTTTGAGGCGATGGAAGAGCGCCGCATGATGGACGCCGATCCGATCAAGCTCGGCGGCGTCTACGTCGAAGAAGACAGCGGCTCCGACCTCCACGGCGACACGTTCGTGATCAGCTTCGAAGGAGGCGCACCGGGAACGCAGCTTACGCGGCTGGAGATCAACACCGACCGCGGCCCGGCGGGCCGAAGCATCGGCGATTTGTTCTTCGACACGATCAAAGGCGGCTGGGGGGCGGACGAAGCCTTCGGCATGCAGATCATGGCGAAGAACGGGATCGACAGCGTGACCTGGCACGTCGAAGACGGCGGCACATTGCTGGTTTTCGAGTTTGTGGGCTTCGACGCCGGTGAGAAGCTGGTCTTCTCGATCGACGTGGACGAAGTGCAGGACTTCGATCCGCTCGAAACGAACATGGGCGTGATCAACGAAGGGGTCGACCCGATCACGTCGGGCGTCGAGTTCCAAGGCTCGATGCTCAAAGGCTCGTTCAAGGCGCCGCACTACTACGATGTGAACGGCCAAGGTGAGTTCCGCAACGCCTACGACAATCTGTTCGCGGGCTCAAACCTGCTGATCTCGCCCAACAACCCGAACGGCTTGCCGTACGACAACTACGAAGGCAAGCGGGACCGTTCGACCGGCACGATGTTCTCCGTGCAGCAGCAGCCGAAGCCGATCTCGATCGAAGGCACCGTGTTCTTCGATGCCGACCGCGATCTGGTCCAGGACTCCGGCGAGCAGGGCATCCAGGGAGTCACGCTGTCGCTGTGGAAGAAGGTCGGCAACTCCTACGTGTTCACCGGACACACGACGCAGACCGACGCTCAGGGCAATTACAAGTTCGGCACGAACCTGAACCTGATGCCGGGTGTCTATCAGATCCGCGAAACGCAGCCGCCGGTGCTCAAGAGCGTGGGCGCCATTCCGGGTTCGGTGGCTGGTTCGAGCACGGGTTCGACGGTGGCAGGCGATCCGGATATTTTGACCGAGATCAGCATCCCGCTCGGCGACACGCACGGCATCAACTACGACTTTGCCGAGACGCTGCCGGCGTCGATTCGCGGTCGCGTGCACCTGACCGACGATGAAGGCAACTGCTTCAGCGAGGAAGCCCTGAACCGGCCGCTCGCCGGGGTGAAGATCACGTTGAAAGACGCCAACGGCAACGTCGTCGGCACCACGTACACCAACCAGAATGGCGAATACGAGTTCCTCGATCTGCTGCCGGGCGTTTATACGGTCATCGAAGAGACGCCGGTCGGCCTGATCGATGGCGCCGACCACATCGGTACGATTGACGGGGTGAAGGTTGGCTCGAAGGGTGGCAACGACATCCTGACGAGCATCGTGCTCGGGGCTGGCGACGATGCGATCAACTACGACTTCTGCGAGCATGAGCCGTCGATTGTTTCGGGGCATGTCTATCACGACCGAAACAACAACGGCGTGCGGGAAGCGGGCGAAGAGTTCATTCCCGGCACGACGGTGATCTTGCTCGACGCCAGCGGTACGCAGGTCGGTTCGCAGGTGACCGACACAAACGGCTTCTACAAGTTCACGGGCCTGGGAGCGGGCACGTACACGATCGTCGAAGTTCAGCCAAACGGCTGGATCGACGGCAAGGACTCGGCGGGCACGGTCGACGGAGTGGCCAGCGGCAGCGCACAGAACCCCGGCGACCGGATGACCGGCGTGACGCTGAAATGGGGTTCGGAAGGCGTCAACTACGACTTCGGCGAACTGAAGGCCGGCAGCATCATGGGTCGGGTGTTCTACAGCCCGAACGGCGACTGCGAATGGAACGAAGGGGATACGCCGCTCAGCGGCGTGAAGATCGAGCTGCTCGATGTCAACGGCAACGTCGTTGCCACGACCTACACCAACAGTGAAGGCCTGTACCGCTTTGACAATCTGCCGCCCGGCGTCTATGCCGTGAAGGAATATCAGCCCGACGGCTACTGGCAGGGTGGCACCAAACCGGGCTCCCATGGCGGCAACGGCGATGTGCAGGATCTGATCACCGCCATTCCGATCGGCTCCGGCGACCAACTCACGGACTACAACTTCTGCGAGAAGAAGCCGGTCAGCATCGAAGGTCTGGTCTTCGTTGACATCATCAACAACTGCGTTCACGATCCTTCGGAGCCGGTGCTTGCCGGGGTGACGATCGAGTTGGTCGGCGCCGATGGAAACGTCCTGGCCCGGACGGTCACGGACGCTCAGGGCCGCTACAAGTTCGACAACCTACACGCGGGAACCTACACGGTCCGCGAGTATCAGCCGGAAGGCTACTTCCACGGCTGTCAGCAGGCCGGGTCACACGGCGGCGACGATTCGCTGGACGATGTGATCTCGAACATCACGCTCACCTCCGGTCAGGACGGTGTGAACTACAACTTCGGCGAAATTCCGCCTGCGGCCATTGCCGGCTACGTGTTCCGCGACGGCGCCCCGATCTACACGGCGGACGGCAAGGTTCCCACGAATCTCTACGAAATGCGCGACGGTGTGCTGACGCCGGACGACCTGCGGCTGCCGGGCGTGGTGCTCGAACTGCGCCATACGCTGACCGGCGAAGCCGTGATGGCCGACGAAGCGTTGCCGGGGTACTATTCGGGCGGTCCGCTTCGCGTCGTGACCGATGCAAACGGCTTTTACGAGTTCAAGGGGCTGCGCAGCGGCAACTACACCGTCATCCAGATCCATCCCGAGGGCTACTACGACAGCATCGATACGCCCGGGTCCACGAGCGGTCTGGCCGTGAACCAGAACACCGTGGTGAGCCCGCTGATCCTGCAGCGGTTCGCGGCTCAAGGGATCAGCCTGAACAACGACGCCATTCTGCAGATTCCGCTGGCTGCGGGGCAGACTTCGGTCGCCAACAACTTCAGCGAAGTGCAGGTGACCAACATCGTCATCGTGGTCCCGCCGGAGGATCCGCCGATCGACCCGCCGCCGCCGGAAATGGTGGTGCCGCCGCCGTTCGTGCCGATCGATCCGCCGCAGGTGTTCATCCCGCCGCCGGCGCAGGACATCATCACCGGCGGCGACTCAGCCTACACCTGGCACCTGAGCATCATCGACGCCGGTTTGCCGCGCTTCAATCATCACGGCACCAAGATGCAGTCGGCGACGTTCCGACCGGCGATGTTCGTCGACGGCACCCGCTGGGAGTCGGAGTCGCTCCGCGATGGCATCTGGACGATCCACTCCGGCAACGACCGGATCGAAGCCCCGAACTTCGCCTTCGGCATCGCCGGAGCCATCCCCGTTGTCGGCGACTGGAACGGCGACGGCAAGGCCGACCTCGGCCTATTCTACAAAGGCGAGTGGTTCCTCGACCTCAACGGCAACGGCAAGTGGGACGAAGGTGACCTCTGGGCCAAGCTCGGCAGCGAAGCCGATCTGCCGGTCGTGGGCGATTGGGACGGCGATGGCAAGGACGACATTGGCATCTTCGGCCCCGAATGGCCGGGCGATCCGCGGCACATCGAGAACGAACCCGGTCTGCCTGATCCAGACAACATGCCGACCACCAAGACCAAGAACGTGCCGCCAAACGAAGACGAAGCGACGGACGGCGTCCGTCTGTTGCGGCTCACGGCTCGCGGCGATGAGCGCGCCGACCTGATCGATCACGTCTTCCAGTTCGGCACTGCGACCGACAAACCAATCGCAGGCGACTGGAACGGCGACGGCATTCCGTCGATCGGCATCTTCCGCGACGGACGGTGGCACTTCGACATGGACGGCAACGGCCGCTGGTCCGAAGGAGATCGCACTGCCACGTTCGGCGAGAAGGGTGACCTGCCGGTGGTCGGCGACTTCAACGGCGACGGGATCGACGAAATCGGCGTCTATCGCGCCGGCAAGTGGATCATCGACACCAACGGCAATCGCGAGATCGATGCGAGCGATCGCGTCTTCGAACTGGGCGGAGCCGACGATCGGCCGGTGGTCGGCGACTTCGATGGCGATGGCGTCGACGATCCGTCGCTCTACCGCGAACAGGCCGCCCCACGCGAGGTGCGGGCTGGTTCGGGCAGCAGCCTGCAATAGGTTCGCTGCGAACGATCCTTCGTCGCTGAATTCGTCAGAATTCAGCGA
>JAEZAS010000460.1 GCA_023430365.1 Planctomycetota bacterium | reverse complement strand
CGATGGCCCCAGCGCTCGACTCCTTTTGCGCCCCCCAGGGAGCCGGCTGAGAGAGATCGGCGTCGAAATCCCAGAACGGCACCCCATCGTCGGGCAGATGCTCGATCCAGTACTTCGCATTTCGCTCGGCGACGGCCAGGAACTCCGGATTGCCGGTCAATGCGTAGCACTTGCTATAGCCATAGAGCGACCAGGCGAGTCCGCGGGCCCAAGCGCTATCGGGACTGAGCCCCTGATGGGTCCCCTGGCGGAGGAACTTGCCCGTTTCGAGATCGAAAATGCCCTCGTGAGCGGTGGAGCCGTCGGGGCGGACGATCGTGTCGCGCGTGGTGCGGCAATGGTTGGTCGCGACACGCGCCAGATCGGCGTTACCGGTTTCGACCGCCGCGTAGAAAATGATCGGAACGTTCATCATGATGTCGATGAACAGCGATTCGGGGGCGACGAACGAGCGGAGGTATTGCCCCTTCTCCATGAATCGGAGGGCCAGGGTTTCGCCGGCTTCGATCAGAATCTGATGATGCGACTCTTCGCCAGTCAGCTCGTACCAAGGCAGGTAGGTGCTGAGAAAGATGAAGCCCAGATCGTGCACCGTTCGATCGTGCCGACGGTGTTCGAGGAGCTTCGAGTAGTGTTCCGCCCGGCCGCGCCAGGGATCATGAGCCAGATGGGCGTCGTCGGTCTTGATGACGTGGGCCGCGGCGTCGCGATGGCGGATGTGGAACTGCCACATCATACCGCCGAGGAAGCCATCGGTCCAATGGGTCCAGAGTTCTCCCGTGTGATGCCACTTGCCGCCGACGGTGTACATCGGGAAGTAATCGGGATAGGTCTTCGTGAGCTGCAGCACCTGCTTTTCAGCGAAGTGCAAGGCGGCGGTGTAGCGTTCGAGACGTTTATCGGGCATTGCGCATTTCCGGTGGGAGGGTGGACCGGTGATAGGAACGAAAGAGAGCGACCATCAATACAACCATGAGGACGGCGACAATGACCGCCCCCACCAAACCAACGAGCAGACTGGATTCGAAACTATGGGAGAGGAAAGACGACCCGGGCCCGGAGGGACCCGAAAACAAAAACGCGGAGCAGCTAATGAAAAAGGCCACCGCACAGGCCGGAACAAACGCCACGGCCATCACGATAAAACCCGTGAGCGCCAGCCAGTTCGACCGTGTTCGCGTTGCTCCGGCGCCGTCGGGTCCATCCTCGGCCGCGGCTGGCGACTTGTAGTTGCACAGCCAGCACCACTGGGCGCCGGGCTTCAGCTCAGCGCCGCAGTCGGGGCAATGTTCGGGCTTGGAAGGAGCGGCGGGATTCAACTTGCGCCCTGTCGAAGACGAGCATAGTGCAGCAGCGGGCCGCCAGACAGTATAAAGCGGTTTTGCCTGACCGAAAGAATGGACCCGCCGTGAAATACGAGCCCCTGCTGCATGTGGTGTTGCACCAACCGGAGATTCCACCCAACACGGGTAATATCGGAAGAAGCTGTGTCGCGATCGGAGCCAAGCTCTGGCTCGTCAAGCCGCTAGGCTTTTCGCTCGAAGAGAAACAACTCCGCCGGGCCGGGATGGACTACTGGCCCCACCTCGAGCTCGAAGTCGTCGAGAACTGGGACGAGATCGAACAGAAGCTCGCCCAGCCGCTGCAGACCGGTCGGGCGTGGTTCTTCACCAAGTACGCCACGCGAGCCTACACCGAAGCGAAGTTTCAGGCAGGCGACGTGCTCGTCTTCGGCAGCGAGACATCGGGCCTGCCTCCAACGATCGTCGACCGCTACAGCAACCAGGCGCTGCGAATCCCCATGCGCCCCCAAGTGCGAAGCCTGAACCTATCGAGCGCCGCAGCCGTGGTCATGTACGAAGCCGTCCGCCAAATCGGCGCCGACATCCGCTAGTCGTGCAAATGAGCGAGCACGGCTATCCTGCCGCTTTCCGCTTTCCGCTTTCAGGAAACCCCTTCCGGCCCACGCACGGTGTCGCTCAGCCGAACCACTTCCTCGATCGGCAGCAAAAAGATCTTGCCATCGCCGAACGTGCCCTCCGGCCCGGTACGGGCGACGTGCTCGATCGTGTCGATCGTCTTCTCGAGGAAGTCCTCGTTCACCGCGATCTCCAGGGCCACCTTGCGGAGCAGGTTGACCTTGTACTCCGCCCCGCGGTACGAGGCCGTTTGTCCCCGCTGCTGCCCGAAACCTTGGGCGTCGCAAACGGTCATCCTCTCGACGCCGATCTTCGCCAGGGCTTCCTGGACCGCTTTCAGCTTGGTGGGTTGAATCAGGGCGACGAGCATGCGCATCGGAGCAGTCCCCAGGACTAATGACTTTCCGCCTCAGCCCCCTAGCCTACCATGCCGCGGACGCAACGAATAAGGCCGGCGACAGGGAGTCGCCGGCCTTCGTGAAATCGTGCGTTGCTTATTGCGGCGATTCCTTACGGGGACCGCAGCGTCAGCTTGGCGTCGACCACCTTGGCGATCCGCGTGGAGCTTTCCAGCAGGTGCGCCTTGGTGTAGGTGTCGAGCTTGGCCTTGTCGTTTTTCAGCAGCTCATCGATCCGCTTCTGGAGCTCGACCAACTGCAGGTAGGCCACCGTCTGGCAGTCCTGCGGAGCCGACGCGTTGCCCATCGCGAGGTTCGAGAGCGACTTCAGGTACGACCGCTGCAGGTTGCGGCGGAAGCTGCCGATGGCCGGCTTGCGGTTGTTGAATTCGCCTTCCTTCACGCTGTCGACCTCGCTGAAGATCGACTTCGTCAGCCGTTCCATCAGTTCGGCGGTCGTCAGAACATCGGTATCCGGAGCGGCCTTCAGTTCAGCGTCGTGCATCCGCGTGAGCGTCACCGACGAGAACAGCTGCTGCAGGATTCGCTCCTGCCACATCAGCACGACGTCGTGAACCGGGAAGTCCTTCCGGGTCGTGTTCGACACGCCCCAGTGGCTCCAGTGCGACCAACCGAGCTGGTTGTAAACTTCCCGCGGGAAGTCGAACGGCTTGTCGCTGAACACGTGCTCTTCGAGCAGAGCCAGCGTGTTACGCTGCTGCTGAGCGTCGATCAGCGAAGCCGGCGGCCGAGCATCCTTGTCCCCCTTGTGGCTGCGCGACGTCCGCAAACCGCCCACCTCGCGAGAGGCAAAGAACATGCTCTGCCCATACTGCGAGAGGAGGATGTTGAACGTGCGGCGAGCCTGGGTGTAGTCCTCGCCTTCTTTCGTCATCCGGTCGACCAGTCCAGGCATCAGTTCCTTGATGAGCTGGGCCCGAGTCTTGGCGAATTCGGCGGAATCGCTGCCCAGGTCGAAACGGTTCGAGTCTGGATCGGGGTCGATGCCGCGAGTATCTTCGTCGGTCGAGAAGGCCAACGCCGGCTCGCCGCTGCGGCTCGCGATTTTCTTCAGCTCCGCAGCCGCGTCACCGCTGAACTGCTTGTAGCCGTATTCGATCGCCCAGTAGTCGTACGGACCGATGGTCGTGGTGAAGTAGTCACCCTGCTTCCAGTCCTTTGGCACGATGTAGGCCGGGCAATAGTCCATCACCGAAGCGACGGTGCCATTGGCAGCCTTGGCCGGGTCGGCCATGTCCTTCAGGCTCAGCATCTTGCTGGCTTTGAAGTTGTGACGCAGGCCGAGCGTGTGCCCAACCTCGTGCATGGTGACTTCCTTGAGGGCCTGCATGATGAACTTTTCGAGCTGCGTTTCCTTCACCTTCGGGTCCATCGCCGCGGCCGCTATCGCCGCGTGGCCAAAGGCCATCTGGGCCGACATGCCGGCGCTGAGGCGACATTCGCTCATCTGCCGCGGGTTGAAGAATGCCGGGGCCTTGGCCTTTTCCGCTCCGATCGGCGGCAGGTCAATCTGACCGCCGGTCATTGCAGCGACGGTGTCGGGGGTGAGCGTTTCGAACTCTTCCTTCCAGTAGCGGAGGAAGTCGGCGTCGAAAATGATGTCCGCGTCGAGGATCTGGCCGTTGTACGGATTGACGCGCGACGGTCCCATCGCGAAGCCAGCATTCGATGTGATCCAGCGGAAGGTGTTGTAGTTCACATCTTCTGGGTCCCAGTCAGCGTTGTCGGGCTGCTGACGGACTTCGATCGCGTTGGTGAACCCAGCCTTCTCAAAGGCCTTGTTCCACTCGTAGATGCCGTCGTAAATCGCCTTGCGATACTGGAACGGCACGGTCTTCTCGATCCAGAACACGATCGGCTGCTTCGGCGGCGACACCTCGGCCGACGGGTCCGCCTTCTGCAGATTCCAGCGGTTGATGTAGCGAACGAACTGATCGCGATCGCTCTTGCTCGAGAAGTCCTTCACGGCCGTGAGGAAATAGCCAACACGGTCATCGGCCAGTCGAGGCTGATAGCCGTTGCTCGGAATCTTGCTGATCGAGTAGTGCACGTTCAGCGTCACACCACGGCTGTCCGGCACGGTTTCGATTTCCATCTGACCGCCGGAGGCGTAGGTGGCGGCCACCTGCAGCTCCATGTTGTTCTCGAAGCCTTTGACGGCGGCCCAGTTCGACTTCTGCGGAGAGAAGACGAAGCCCGGCAGCACCGAGCTGATCTGCGGCAGGTCGCTCATGAACACCGAAGTCAGGTCGATCAGGTCGCCCCCCTTCGGTCCCTTGGTCGTAGCCGGCAGGCTGAAGAGCACGCTGTCGGTGTAGGCATTGGCCACCGCCCGAGCTTCAGGAGTGCCTTGATTGGCCTTGAAGCGGACGTTCTTTCGCACCACGTGAACGTTGTCGTTCACCTTGCGGAACTGCCACACCCAGTCGTCGCCGAAGCCCCAGCTCATGCCACCCAGCAGCGAGCCTTTGGCGATGCCGCGGCTGATGGAGATCAGCACGATGTACTCGCTGGAGTAATCGCCCGGCATCAGCTCGACGTAGAGATTGTTGTTCTTTTGATAGAGCGTCAGCAGACCATTGATGGTCTTGGCGTCCTTCAGGATCGCGGCATGAGCCGGCGCCGAAGATGACGAACCGCTCTTGGAGCTGTCGTCCTTCTTGTCGTCCGAACCGGTGGTGGCGGCGACTTCGGGTCTGGCCTGCGCTTCGTCGGCTTTCGTTTCCTGAGCCCAGGCGGGTGCAAAGGAAATCGCGAAGCTTCCGAGCAGCGCGAAGACAGGCAGTCGCATACGTGCGATCATAGGACGAGACTCTCTCTTCATTAAGAGAACCAGAAACAGCAGGTCAGTGTGACCGGCTGGCCGTAACCAGGGCGGGAGGGATACTGGCGGGGCGCGCAAGGCTGGCCCTTAAATATACCCCACACCGCAAACTTTCAACTTGAAAACATCAGGCGGCACAGGGCAAAGCGTCTAACCCGTAAGCCGCCTGCCCTTTGCCGTTTGTCGATCAACTTTTCAGCGGACCTCAGAGATCGCCAGCCCCGGCGAGCAGCCATCTCCAATGACGTCAGACTCTGCCGTCTTTAACGTTCTTTCCAACTATACCGCTCTGCCGCGCGACGTCCAAGCAAAACGCATGGGCGGAGGCGGCGGTTTCAGCGGGTCGCAAATCTGGCAGGTTACCGCAGCGGAAGGTGTCTACTGCCTGCGCCAATGGCCGCAGGAGCATCCCGACCGCGGGCGGCTGACGTTCATCCACTACGTATTACGTTTAGCGGCTGACAAAGGTTTGCCGTTCGTGCCAGCACCGCTGCAAAGTGCGACGGGGGC
>JAEZAS010000500.1 GCA_023430365.1 Planctomycetota bacterium | reverse complement strand
TCATCCTTGCCCTCTCGCTCGTTTTCTCGGCCTCGGGTCCGCTGCAGGCACAGCAAACGGTTACGGGTGAATCCGCTTATTCGAGCTCGACCTCCAATCCACAAACAACGCTGGCCGTGCCGGCTGTCCCTGAAACACCCGCCCTCCCCTCGACCGGCGACGCTCTGAGCGAAATCTTAAGCGGCGGTCCGGAGGCGTGGACGAGTCCCAAACGCCTGAGTTCCTCGCTGCAGATTATGCTGCTGCTGACGGTGCTCAGCCTGGCACCCGCCGTGTTGCTGATGACCACCAGCTTTGTGCGGATCATTGTCGTGCTCGGCTTGCTCAAGCAAGCGCTCGGCACGCAGCAGTTGCCCCCTAGTCAGGTACTCACCGCCCTAGCGCTCTTTATGACGCTGCTCGTGATGACGCCGACCTGGCGAGAGGTTTACGACGAGGGGATCCAGCCCTACTCCGAAGGAAAAATCGAGAATCCGGAAGAGGCTTGGAATCGGTGCGCGGCGCCGATTAAGCGTTTCTTGAGCCGTCAGATCGAAGTGGCCGGCAACAGCGACGACGTCTGGTTGTTCTACGACTATCTGCCCGAAGCTCAAGAGCGGACCGAACCCCCGACGACCTACGAAGAGATTCCGATGCAGGCGCTGTTGCCGGCGTTTTTGCTGAGCGAACTGAAGACTGCCTTTTTGATTGGCTTTCAAATCTATCTGCCGTTCCTGATTCTCGACATCGTGGTGTCGAGCATCACGATCTCGATGGGCATGATGATGCTGCCGCCGGTCATGATCTCCTTACCGTTGAAGCTGCTGCTGTTTGTGCTGGTTGACGGCTGGAATTTGGTTGTGGGCATGCTCATGGAGAGCTTTGGCCCGGCCTTGTGACGCCGTTATCGAGTTGAGGACTGCGAATTGAGCCCTGGATGCTAACGACGATTGTGTTGACCGTAGTCTGATATCGACTGGTTTGTTTGTGCCGCCGTTGGAGAGATCGATGCAACCCGAAGACGCTGTAAACCTCGCTCAGCAGGCGGTGATCACCTGTCTGATCCTCTGCGCTCCGGTGCTGTTGGTCGGCATGCTGGTCGGCTTGCTGATCGGCCTGGCTCAGGCGCTCACGCAGGTGCAGGATCAGACCGTCGCGTTCGTGCCCAAGCTGGTCGCAATGTTCGCCGTGATGTTGTTCTGCCTGCCGTGGCTCGTGCAGCGGATGGTCGAATACTCCGAACTGCTGATCGTGAGCATTCCGAAAACCATCAGTGGCGGTTAATCAGGTTTTGTAGGGAACGCCCTCCGTGGCGTTCCAATCCCCGCCCAAGGGGTGTTGCGACGCGGAGCGTCGCAGCGAGGAATATGCGGCATGGCGGCCCTGCTGAACCAATATCTGGACCAGTTTCTGGTGTTCGTCCTGGTGCTGACGCGCGTCGGCGCCTTGATGATGGCGCTGCCGTTTCTCGGCTCGCAAACCATTCCCATGCAGGTCCGGGCACTGCTGGCAGTGGCCATGGCCGTCATCATCACGCCGCTGCACTGGGGGCTGTCGCCGCCCCAGCCGGCCAATCTGATCGAGTTCGGCATCATCATTGGCCGCGAGGCGCTGCTCGGGCTGGCGCTCGGTTCGGCGATCATGATTCTGCTCAGCGGAATGCAGCTCGCTGGTCAGGTAATCAGCCAGATGAGCGGCCTGTCGCTCGCAGACGTCGCGAACCCGACGTTCGACACCAACGTGCCGATCTTCTCGCACCTGCTGGAACTGGTCGCGATTGCGATGTTTTTCCTGCTCGGTGGAGACCGGCAGGTGATCGACGCCCTGCTCGGCTCGTTCAGCTGGATGCCTCCGGGATCGGGCACACTCCCCACCGAATTGCCCGATGTGCTGAGCACCATTGCGGCTCACAGTTTTGACACCGGTGTGCGGGCGGCTGCCCCGATCATGGTCGCCATGATGCTGGCGATTCTCATTGTGGCACTGATCAGCCGAACGCTTCCGCAGCTCAACGCGATGGCGATCGGCATGAACTTCAACGCCTTGATCGTCCTGGCCATGCTCGGCATTACGCTCGGCTCCGCGGCCTGGGTGTTTCAGGGAGCGACGGAAGACGTGACGTCGCTGATCCTCGACGTGTTCAAACCTCCTTACCAGCAACCTTGATGACAGCGGAAAGCGGAATAAAAGCTTGTCCGCCGCCTACCATGTTCCGCTTTCAGCTTTCAGCTTTCCGCCTTCCGCTCTCGCCTAACCTTCCATGGCTTCCGACGAATTCGGCGAAAAGACGCACGAAGCGACCGCCTATCGCCGGCAGAAGGCCCGCGAAGAGGGGCAGGTCGTCAAGAGCCAGGATCTGACGTCGGCGGCGCTGCTCATTCTCGCGTTGTTGATCCTGTGGTATAGCAGCAGCTCGCTCACGAAGTACTTCGGCGACGCGGCCCGCGAGCATCTCGGCGGAGAGGCCTGGCTGACGATGGACCGGCAGGAGTTTTGCCACCTGGCTGCGCGCACGGGCATCGATCTGGCGATGGTCGTTCTGCCCGTGCTCGGCATGCTGGTGCTGGCCGGGATCGGCGTCCACATGGCGCAGAGCGGCCTGCTTTACTTGCCCGATAAGCTGGCGCTCGATCTCAACCGGATCAATCCGCTACAGAACGCCCAGCGGATCTTCTCAATGACCAGCGTGGTCCATCTGGGAATGGGCATGCTCAAGGTCAGCATCGTATCGGGTGTGGCGGCTTACTGCGTTTGGGAAGAGCGAGAGCAATTGCTGCTTCTGCCGGATCAGTCGACGGCCGAGATCGGCAGTTACCTCATGACCACCGTCCTCTGGACGAGTCTGAAGATCGGCGGAGCGTTGGCGGTGCTGGCGATCGCCGACTACGGCTACCTGTTCTGGAAGCACGAACAGGACCTGAAAATGAGCACGCAGGAAGTTCGCGAGGAAATGAAGCAGCATCAGGGGGATCCGCAGCTCGCCTCAAAACGCAAACAAATCCACCGCCAATTGGTCATGCGGAAGCTATCGACGTCGGTTCCGAAGGCGGATGTGATCGTGACCAATCCGACCGAACTGGCAATCGCCCTGCAATACGATCCGGAAACGATGCCTGCCCCAATGGTCATCGCGAAAGGGGCTGGGGCGCTGGCCCAGCGGATTCGCCGGCTGGCCCTGGAGAACAACATTCCGATCATCGAGCGCAAGGAACTGGCCCAGGCGCTGTACAAGCACGTCGAGATCAACCAGCAGGTGCCCGCCGAGCAGTACGCCGCCGTGGCGGAAGTCGTCCGCTACGTCTATCAGCTCAAGGGGAAGAAACTGCCCGGCGCTCAAGCGGCCTAACGCCGCTGCCGCTCGTGCCCACGCTCTGCGTGGGAACGCACCCATTCGACGCTCTGCGTCGAGGGTGTTCTGATAAGGCCAACACAGGACGCAGAGCGTCCGGTGTGGCGTTACGACGTAGAGCGTCGTAACGAGGAACCGAGGAACGATTGGCGAGGTCGTCCTCGCCGCTATTCGTATCCGTAGCGCTCGAAGTAGAGGGCCCAACGCTCGCGAATCTGCCGCTTGAGCGATTCGTCGAGTTCGTGCTTGTTCGTCTTGTAGTTCTTCTGGCCCGCTACATGGGCTTCGACGAGCGGCCTGACCGACTTGAAGTCGCCCAGGTTGAGTTGCTGATAGACCTCGTCGAGCTTGGCGACCGGGTCTTTGACCAGGTCCTCGTAGCGGATGTCGTAGATGTTGCCGGCGGGAACTTGCGGGCGCTGTTTCTCGAAGCCGCGGTACATCCGCTCGAGGCATTCAAACACGTACTCTTCCAAACCGACCGGCCGCGGTGGCCAGTGCAGGCCCTGAACGTCGTCGAGCGACTTCCAGAGTCGCACGGTCGACGAGTAGAGCGAGTACGGGTTGCGCGTGATGTGAATGAACTTGGCTCCCGGAAACATCTTCGAGAGCACTTCCACCCGGCCGGTGTGGGGTGGCGACTTCAGCAGCACTTGCTTGCCCATTTGGAAGGTGAGCAACTGCACGAAGTGGCGGAGAGAGTCCTCGAACTTTTGCAGGTCGTCCGGGGCGACCCCTTCCATGTCGAGGAACTCCATGTACGGCGGCGGATGGTTCGGAAAGGCCATCCGAAGATAGGGCGTCGGAGCGCCGAGCGTGAGCAGGGCGAACTCGTCTTCCTGCGGGCGGTCGAAGCCAGCCTCCATGTTGTCCATCGGGCGGTGCCGCGGCATCAGCCACCAGCCGAACTTCAACATGATCCCTTCAGTGAGCAGAAAGTGGTGCGGCGCAAAGCACTGATAGGTGTTGGGGGACGCAAAACGCTGATCGAGATACATCAGCTCGTGCAAGAACGTCGTGCCGCTGCGCCAATGGCCGATGATGAACACCGGCGGGTCTTCGATCCGCGTGCGTTCGATCTGCTTCCCGTAGGCGGCCTGCTGGACCAGTCGCATGGCCGAATTGAACGGCGTGACCGCTCCGATCGCCAGCGCCATTGGCCAGCGAATGAGCGAGAAGTCGAACCGGTGCTTCGCCGCCAGCTTGATCCAGTCCCCCCACCGCATCCCATGCCAGAACCGCGGGCTGTAGAGAGGGTACGGATGAAATTTTTCCGTCTGCTTCGGCGGCTTGGTGGAGGGCGAGGTAACAGCATTCATGAGACAGGCAGCCGAGAGAAGAGAACGGGCCAAAGTCGCATTGTACCGGCAGGGGAAAAATCGCGGAACGTCGGAGCTAACATCGGCTTGGCCCTGTCCTCGCTTGCCATCGTGCAAGGACTTGGAAGATTGCCGTAGGGCCGGCGGCTGGCGGCGTGGGGCGGACCGACCGCCCGGGCCGTTTGCCTCCAGCGGTGGACCTTAGCGGCCCGAAAAACGTCCTAGAGGCCCTTCTCGCCGCCCTTGTTGCCATGCTTTGCGTGTGACAGACTGGCGGCAACCCGCCAAATCACAATCTTCGCCTCGTTCCGAGGGTTTGCTTGCATGCAGTGTTTTGCCTTCCATCTGATGCCCTGGGATCGGTTGCCGGCCGATTTCGACACCAAGTACAAGTCGGCTTGGACCTGGCTGCCCAACGAGATTTACGATCCTGAGCACGGGCACACGCTCTACAACCGCTATCTCGACGAATTGGTCCTGGCCGATGAGCTGGGCTTCGACGGCGTATGCGTAAACGAGCACCATCAGAACGCTTACGGCACGATGCCGAGCCCGAACCTGATGGGATCGATCCTCGCGCGACAGACCAAGCGGTGTAAGATCGCAGTCGTCGGCAACGCCCTGCCGTTCTACAACCCGCCGACCCGCGTCGCCGAAGAGTTCGCGATGATCGACGTGATCAGCGGCGGCCGACTGATCGCGGGGCTGGTCGTGGGCGGAGGACCGGAGTACTACAGCTTCTCGGTCAATCCGACCCACGCTCGCAGCATGTACAGCGAGGCCCTCGACCTGGTCATTCGCGCCTGGACCGAGCCCGGCCCGTTCGAGCACTATGGCGAGCACTGGAAGCTCAAGTACGTGAATCCCTGGCCCCGGCCGATTCAAAAGCCGCATCCGCCGGTTTGGATTCCTGGCGCAGGCAGCAAGGAGACGATCGACTTCGTCGCCTCGCGACGCTACAGCTACATGGGCATTCCGTACTTTCACGTCGACTTCTTCAAGCGGAACTTCGACATGTTCCGCGCCGCCGCGCAAAAGGCGGGCTACGATTCGAGCCCGGATCAGCTCGGCTGGCTCTGTCCGATCTATGTTGCCGAGACCGACGAGCAAGCGTGGGCCGAGTACGAACAGCACCTGATGTTCTTCGCGAAGAAGCTGCTGAAGGGGCTGGTCGTGTTTCCGCCGGGCTACACGAGCATCCGCTCCGTCGCGGGCATCCACACGGCGCTCAAGAGCTTCCTCAGCACGGTCGAGACCCGACAGCAGGTGGAGGAAGGCGCCTATGCCATCGTCGGCAGCCCCGCCACGGTGCGCGACAAGCTGCTGCACTACTCCAACTATCTGGGCGTCGGCAACTTGCTCGGCCTGTTCCAAATCGGCAGCCTGCCGGCGGACCTGACGAAGAAGAACATGACGATCTTCGCCAAGGAGGTAATGCCTGCCTTGCAGAAGCACCACGTGAAGTTGACAGCCGCTACTGCATAGCGCCTGCCATCGCAACTGTTTGTAGGGAACGCGAAGGGGTCGGGATCATTTTTTCGGTCGCACCGCTCACTCGTTGAAAACGGGTTGGCCGAAAAATGATCCCGACCCCTTGGGCTGCACGCTGAACTGTTTAACCAGCGCCGGGAACGCCGGCTTTCAAATCTGAAATTCGAACTCCTAGATCTGCAATGACGTCGAAACCGATCTCCGAGACCATCCCTGTCGCCGGCCGACGCATCCAATTGACTCGTGGCGGGGACGGCCCTCCCCTGCTCTACCTGCACAGCGCCGCTGGCGAGACGGAGTGGATGCCGTTTCATGACCTGCTGGCCCGGCATTTTACGGTCTACGTGCCCGCCCACCCGGGCTTCGCGGCGTCGACGGGGCTCGAGGAGATGCGCGAAGTGACCGACTTCGCCTGGCACTATGTCGACCTGCTTGCCGAACTCAAGCTTGGGCCGGTACCGGTCGTCGGCCTGTCGCTCGGGGCCTGGACGGGGGTGGAACTGGCCATCCTCCGGCCCGAACTGGTGCAGAAGCTGGTTCTGGTGAACGCGGCAGGGCTGCACGTTCCCGGATCGCCGATGGCGGAGCTATTCACCGACGACCTGGACGAAATCCGCCGCCTCTGCTTTTACGACCAGAAGAGCCCGGGTGTCGACCTGGCAATTCCCAAGTCGCTCGACGACGCTCGTATCCTGAACTGGCTCCGCGCGAGCGAGGCGACCGCCCGCGTCGGCTGGAACCCGTACCTGCATAACCCCAAGCTGCCCAAGCACCTTCGCCGCGTCGAATGCCCGACCCTGGTCCTCTGGGGCCGGCACGACAAGCTGATTCCCCTGGCCCACGGCGAGTTCTTCGCCGAGCACATTCCCGGGGCGAAGCTCGAAATCATCGAAAACTGCGGCCACATGCCGCCGTTCGAACAGCCGGAGGAGTTTGTGGAGCGGGTCACGAGGTTCTTAAGGGCGTAGTGTCTTGAGCCGCGAAGCGGCGGCATTGTTTAGCCGTGGGTGTGAACCCACGGAGCGGAGGTTGCAAAGACTCGGTGAACCCTGAAAGGGCGGTATTCGCTCTCGCGCGTTTCTATGTCGCCCTTTAAGGGCTTACGCTTGTGACCACCCGCTGCTAACCGTGGGCTTACGCACCACGGCTAGGGAATTTCGCCACTTCGTGGCTGACGTGACCCGCCTGGACTCACCCTTGCTTGCAATTCTGTCGCTAGCGGTCTGTACCAGATAGCCAAGCGTCTTTCGGCTTGGACTCGCCCGGCGGGCGTGGTGAGAATCGGTCGCTGCCTTCGCCCGATTTAGAGTTTCGGGTCCGATTTTCTCCGCTATACTCGAAGCTTGCTCCGGAGCAGCGGCGATGTTTGGGAATGCCGAGGCAGGTTGGGCTGAGACGATTGACCGTGAGGGGATTTTCTTGATGTCACCGCGCCCTGAGGTGGTGCAGAAGATTCGGCTGTTGGCGTTCGATGCCGTTAGGGCCGACATTTTGCCCGAGGATACCACCTTTCAAGAGCGAGCCGAGGGACTTATCTCGTTCGCCATGTCGCTGATGCGCTATCACACCGACCCCGATTCGGCGGTTGAAGAAGGGCGACGCCTGGTCGAGAAGTATCGCGACCTGACGGGTAGCAGTTACTTTGGCTGATGGGGCTGGGAGCGTAGTGGCTGCTCGTGCGGGGCGGGCCTCCCTCACCCTGACCCTCTCCCAGAGGGAGAGGGGAGCAAGGTCGGCTACGCCTCCCTTGAGGGAAGTCGCACCGACCCAAGCTGACTCCTGATTCCTGTCCCCCGACTCCTGACCGCTGCCCTAGCCGCCCAGCATCGCATGCGTTGGCAGCGGGTAGGCGTACGTCCAGCCGAGCTGCAGCGTCACGCCGGTGATCCAGCGGGCGTCTTCGGAAGCCAAAAAGGCAATCGCCGCCGCCACATCGTGCGGCCGGCCCATGCCTAGGGGATGGGCGGCCTCGATCTGTTTCCAGACTTCCTCGGTGAGTTGGGCGGCATGCTTGTGGACCATCGGCGTATGGACAAGTCCCGGCGCCACGGCCACGACCCGAATCCCGCGGGGGGCGACTTCCCAGGCGAGCGACTGCGTGAAGCCGACGAGCGCCGCCTTGCTCGCGCTATAGACGGTGAAGTTGGCGCAGCCGCCGAGGCCGAGCGCCGAGGCCACGTTCACAATCACCCCGCCCGGTTCGCTCATCAGCGGCAGGGCCTTCTGCGTGAGGGCGATCGTCGCGTTCAGGTTCACGTCGAGCAATTGCCGCCACTGAGCCTCGTCGAAGGTCTCTAAGGGACTGGCGACTTCGATACCGGCGTTGTTGACCAGGACGTCGATCTTGCCGAACTCGCTCATGCAGTCGTCGACGGCTCGGGTCAGATCGTCGGGGCGGGTGACGTCGCCGACCGTGTGTACGACCCCCTGTTTGTGCCGGGCGAGCTTCTTGAGCAGTTTCTCCGGCTTGCGCCGGGAGATCAGAGCGACAGCGGCCCCTTCGCTGGCCAGACGCAGAGCGGTTTCGCCGCCAATGCCGCGGTCGCTGGAACCGGTAATGAGAGCCACTTTGCCGGCGAAGCGGCCTGCAGCGGCGGGAACGCTCTCGGGTTGGGTCTGCATTTGCGGTGGGATGTCCATTACGATGCCTTTGGAGCGTAGCGGGGTGTCTTTTCGGCGGGCATTATGATTTGGGTCATGCGGCGCGACAACCGTTTACGTCGTCGCTTGGTTTTGGCCGACTTCAATGGTCTCCGCCGGATGCTCTCTGGTCCGTGCGGCGTAGTTGCGGCGATTTTGACGGTGGTGGTGAACGAAGTTCCGTCCAGCCGGTCCTTTCGTTAGGACTCGCCAAATCGCGGCGGTGGAACGCTCCGGCTCGGAGCTTCGCGTAGTCTGTACGCCCTTGACGGGTGCTGCGGTTCAAATTGGGAGCAAGAGACGTGCCTGAGACGGTTCATGTGCATCTGCTGCCAGCGCTGGTCTCTCCGGAGGCCTTGGCGGGGCGAACGGCCGTCGTGATCGATGTGCTCCGGGCCACGACCACGATCGTGACCGCGCTGGCGTCGGGGGCCATTGAAGTGATCCCTTGCCTCGAGGTCGAAGACGCCCGGCGTCTGGCAGCCGAGGATCCGGAGATTTCGGTACTCGGCGGCGAACGCGGCGGACTGCGGATCGAGGGATTTGCTCTCGGCAATTCGCCTGCCGAGTATCGCGCGGAAGTCGTCGGCGGAAAACGCGTGGTGTTCACCACGACCAATGGCACGCGGGCGATGATGCACTGTCGCGGCGCTCAGCGGGTGCTGGTGGCGGCGATGGTCAACTTCTCGGCCCTGTGCCAGGAACTGTCGCGCGAGAGACACATCGATATCGTCTGCGCCGGGACCGACGGCCAGGTGACCCGCGAAGACACGCTGCTGGCGGGGGCAATCGTTGAAGACTTGCTCACCGCCCGCACGGGCGGCGACGCCTGGGGACACCGGAGTGCGGCGCCGAGCGCAGTCCTCAACGACCAGGCGGAGATTGCCCGCGACGCCTGGCGAGCAGCGGTGGGCACGATGACCGGCCATCCGCTGCTTGCGAGTCAGATGCGCCGCAGCCTCGGCGGGCGCAATCTGATCGAGATCGGCCAGGAGAACGACATCGATCTGGCGGCGCAGCTCGACAAGTTTGATCTTGTGGCCGAGCTGGACCTGCCAGCCTGGAGCATTCGCCGCAGCGGTCGTCGGTAGCCGCAGGCGGCATGGCTGGTCGTAGCGTTAAAGGCTAAACTGCTACGACTGAGCGGAAGTTTTCGGTTAACAGTCGACAGTTCACAGTACCCCTGACCCCTGAAAACCATGGACATGGACAAACTGGTCTCGCTGTGCAAGCGGCGAGGCTTTCTTTTTCAGTCGAGCGAAATCTACGGCGGCCTGAACGGCTTCTGGGACTACGGTCCGCTCGGCGTGGAACTGAAGCGGAATATCAAGGATGCCTGGTGGCGGGACATGGTTAGCGGCCATGACGAACTGGCGGTTCCGGAAGGCGCCCCGGAAGCCTACGAAATGGTCGGGCTCGATTGCTCGATCATCATGCACCCCCAGGTGTGGAAGGTGTCGGGACACTACGACTTGTTCGTCGATAAAAAGGTCGACTGCAAGGAGTCGAAGAAGCGCTATCGCTACGACCAGATTCGCGGCCGCTGGGTCGAGTACAAGTCGGAAAAGATCTTCGTCGCGACTGCGGTCGAAGCGGACAAGGAACAGGACGACGTGCTCAGCCGAGCGCTGAAGTTCTTCAAGCTGCGGGCCAAGGACGCGGAGCAGTTGCAGTGGCAGAGCGAATTTGTCGCGTTGCCGACGCTCGGAACGGACTTTTCCCGCGTGCTGTCGCCTGACGCCAAGGAACTTGGCACGCTGACCGAGCCGCGCGACTTCAACTTGATGTTCAAGACGACGATCGGCGCACTCGGCGGCGAAGAAGACACCGCCTACCTGCGGCCCGAAACGGCGCAGGGCATCTTCGTGAATTTTAAGAACGTGCTGGATAGCACGCGCGTGCGGGTGCCGTTCGGAATTGCCCAGGTTGGCAAGAGCTTCCGCAACGAAATCACGCCGAAGAACTTTACGTTCCGTTCGCGTGAGTTCGAGCAGATGGAAATCGAGTTCTTCTGCCATCCCGACAGCTCGCGCAAGTGGTACGAATACTGGCGCGACCGGCGCATGAAGTGGTACACCGACCTGGGGCTGTCGAGCGAACGGCTGCAACTTCGCGAGCATCATGCCGACGAACTGAGCCACTATTCGACCGGCACCGCCGACATCGAGTACGCGTTCCCGTTCCTGCCGGCGGGCGAGTTCGGCGAGCTCGAGGGAATTGCCCACCGCGGCGATTTCGACCTGCGGAGCCACATGGAAGGCAAGCTCGATCCCAACAGCAAACCTCAGCTGAAGGTCGAAGTGGGCCCCGACGGCAAGCCAAAGTGGCGCGGCAGCGGCAAGGACCTGACCTATCGCGACGACATCTCGAACGAGCGGTATACGCCGCACGTGATCGAGCCGTCGGCAGGCGCGGATCGCGGCACGCTGGCGTTCCTCTGCGAGGCCTATCACGAAGATCAGGCTCCCGACGAGAACGGCCAGATGCAGACCCGCGTGGTCATGCGGTTCCATCCCCGCATTGCTCCGATCAAGGCCGCCGTGTTCCCGCTCGTCAAGAAGGACGGCATGCCGGAGAAGGCGCAGGAGATCTATCGGGCGCTCAAGAAGCGCTGGAACGTCTTCTACGACGAGAAGGGCGCCGTCGGCCGCCGCTACCGCCGCCAGGACGAAGCGGGCACGCCGTACTGTATCACCGTCGATGGCCAGACGATGACCGACGGCACCGTGACGATCCGCGACCGCGATACGCTCGAGCAGTGGCGCGTGAAGGCGGAGGCTGTGCCGGAGGAATTGGCGCAGAAGCTGAGCTAAGTTCAGCTCAGCTGATAGTTGTCTCTCGTTACGACGCTCCGCGTCGTAACGCCGCATCGGACGCTCTGCGTCCTGTGTGCGACGTTGGAGAGACACACTACGCAGAGCGTCGGTGCGTGCGTTCCCACGCGGAGCGTGGGAACGAGGCGGGAACGCCACAGCGGGCGTTCCCTACAGATGCCGGCCGTCGCTTACTCGCCGTTCAACTTTCCCAGGGCGGACGTGGCGGCGGCGCGAACGGCTGGGCTGGCGTCCTTGAGAGCGCCTTGCAGGGCCGGGGCAGCCGACTTCGCGTCGGGGCCGAGGTGGCCCAGGGCGTCGGCGGCGTGCAGGCGGACGAATTCCCGTTCGTGGCTCAGGGCCTTCACGAGCAGCGGCAGCGCGGCGTCGGTGGTGGCCTTGTCTTCCGGCTGAATCTCCACGAGCGCCCAGGCGGCCGTGATCTGCGCGACGTTGTCTTCGTCGGTCAGGTGCTTTTTCAGCTCCGGAGCAGCCTGTTTGGCGTCGGGGCCGATGCTGCCGAGGGCGTACATCGCGGCGAGGGACGTTTCACGGTCGTCGCTGCCCACGGCCTTCGCCAGGGCGGGCGTCGCGGCAGCCGAATTCTTGCCGATGCGAGCCAGGGCAAAAGCCGCTTCCTGCCGCAGGTCGGCGTTCTCGCTGCTCAGCGCTTCGGCGAGGGCGGGAACGGCCTGCTGGGCGTCGGGGCCGATCTTGCCGAGCACTCGGGCGGCGATTTGCGGAATGTCCGAGTTCTTCAGACCTTCCACGGCGGCCGGCACCGCCTTGGCGCCGAGCGAGGCGAGCGCGTCGACCACTTCGGCCACCACTTCCGGATCGTTGTCCTTCAGCAGTTTGCCGAGCAGCGGGCGGACGACTTCCGGCGGAGCGTGGAGTTCGAACAACCCACGAGCGGCCGCCTGACGCATGAACGATTCTTTCG
>JAEZAS010000326.1 GCA_023430365.1 Planctomycetota bacterium | reverse complement strand
TGCCTGTCCACGACCGCAGCTTCGAGAACCTTTACGCCGGGCAGCCACGTTGGGAGATCGGCAGGCCGCAGAAGGCGATACTCGATGTGGGCGACGGGATCACCGGCTCGATTCTGGACTCCGGGTGCGGCACGGGCGAGAACGCCTTATTCTTCGCCAGCCGGGGCCAGAAGGCGGGCCGAAAACGTGGTTCGTCGTGGCGAGCAGGAAGGATTAATGACACAAATTCGCCGACGACCGGCAACACTTGAAGACAAGCTGGCGTATTGGATTGGCCATCGAACCAACGTGCTGTTCCGATGCGGTCCTGGAGTCGGCATCGCCTCGGACGTGACGACGGCATTCGACAACTCCGGTCTTCGTTGGCGAGCGTTATCGGCATTCGACGGTGAGATCGAGCAGGTTCTCAGCAATGAATGGGTCGAAGCCGTCGTCATCAACGGCATTGACCGAGTGCCGAAGAAGGTTCGACGGGCCATCTTGCATACGCTCGGCGAACGCCCCAGCCAGAAGATCGTTTGGGCGACCGTCACCGTGTTTGACGAGGACGACTTCGACCTGGAGGCGATGGATAGGCTGAACGTGGACGGCTTCGATGTTGTAGTGGAAGCCCCTTGTGAGCCTTGAACTTACGCCGCCATAAGAAGGCGTTCGACGTAAGGCTCCCAGCTTTCTACACCAGCCAAGAAGAGTTCAATTGGTGTTCTGTCACCCCGACTTGATTGCGAACGGTTCTTCGCCGGCACTTGGCTAAGAACCGTTTTTCTTTTCAGCATTATGATTTACGGCTGGTCAGCAGTACCGTGTCGACAGTTCATCAAATGAACTGGCCGATGCGATTCGCGCGGCCGAAGCAAGTTTGTTTTCCTGTAGCTCACACAACTTGCGCAGTTCAAATCCCGTCACCACATAATGGGCCGTCAGGAGTCTTCACGCTTCATTGCTGGTGACTGCTGGGAATCTGAAGCCTGTGAAAGGCGTCTCGCCCCTCTCCGGGGTCGGGAACTGCCGACACAAGGTACTTCCTAGTGACGCTCGAACTCGACGACGATCGTGACGCGCAGGTTATCCGTCCTTAGCGTCGCGTCACTGTTGGCAAACGTCTTTATTTCGGCAACGCACTACGTCCGCATCGAGATTTTGAAGCAGAGAAATTGCTCCAAGAGCTTGGATGCAAGGAATCGGTGATTCTTCTGCAGACCGGCTCACGCCATCTTGACGATGGCCTTGCGGAAGCGCCCCAGGGCTACGCCAAAAAAGATGGTCCCGATCAGGATGAGTGCCAGGAATTGCGGCCAGACGACGGACAAGCCCGCACCGCGGTAGAGTATGCTTTGAGAAAGCATCACGAAGTGGGTCGTCGGCGCCGCCAACATCACGGTCTGCACCCAGCCGGGCATGCTCTCGCGCGGTGTCACGCCACCTGAAAGCATTTGCAGTGGCATCACCACCAGCATCAGCAGCAGACCGAACTGGGGCATCGACCGAGCGAATGTACCCATGAAACTTCCCAGCGAGGTCACGGCGAAAAGGTGGAGCGTGACCCCGGCCAGGAATATCAATCGCGAGCCCTCAATCGGCACCGCCAACAGCCCCTGCACCACGACGACTAAGGAGATGCTGCACGCAATCAGAACTACCAGCACCGACGCCCACACTTTGCTCAGCATGATCTCCAGCGGGGTTACCGGCATCACCAGCAGGTGCTCAACCGTCCCCCGCTCCCGCTCGCGGATTAAGGCGGCCCCGGAAAGTACGATCGCCAACATGGTCACGTTGTCGATCAACTTCATCACTGCCCCGAACCATGACTTATTCAACTCGGGGTTGAATCGGGCTCGCAGAGCCAGATCCACCGGTGGAGTCGAACTTGCGAGGTAGCGCGCGGCGAACGCCTGGACTTCTCCGTCCACGATCGCCTGGATGTACCCGCTGCCAGAGTATGCTTGGCTCATCCGGGTTGCATCGACATTGAGTTGAATCGCCGGTTGCCGCCCGGCGAGCACGTCGCGCTGGAAGTCGGGCGGGATCACCAACGCGAAAGTGTCCAGCCCGGCGTCCATCCGGGCATCCATTTCGTCCGGAGTAATTCGCACCGGAGGCAGGAACTGGGGTGGGTAAAAGGCTCCGATAATCCGCTCGGCGAGTGGCGACCGGTCGTAGTCCACCACGGCGATCGGGGCCTTATTGAGCGTCTCTGGCAGCGCCTTGGCTCCCGTGTAAATCGCGACCGAAAAAGCGAACGCGATGAGCCCGAGCATCATGGGGTCGCGGGCTAGGCTCCACAATTCCTTGACGCCTAGATAAAAGACGGTGGCCGGGCGCATTGGTCAGGTCTCTTGCTTTCTCAGAAAAAACACGGCTAGCCCAACCAGTACGGGAATCGCAATGAGTAGCGGAACGAATGAACCCGACAGGTCGGTAAACCCCAGGCCCTTCGAGTACGTGCCGCGAGAAATGGTCAGGAAATGGGTGGTCGGGTAGACCCGGCCAACCCAGGCGCCTATTCCATCGAGCGACGACACTGGGTCGATCATTCCGGAAAAAGATGCCGCAGGCAGGATGGTAAGGACCGCGGTGCCGAAGATCGCCGCCACCTGACTCCGCATGAACGCCGAAACCAGCAACCCGATCGCGGTGGCGCAGCCAACGTAGAGGAGCGCGCCGGTCGACTGGGCCACGAAACTGCCCGTCAGCGGCACAGCAAACACGGTGACGGCCAGGAAGGTGAGCATCAGGAAGTTGATCATCCCGAGCGCCACGTACGGCAGCTGCTTGCCGATCAGAAACTCGAGCTGCGTCGTCGGCGTGGCGTAGAAGTTGATGATTGATCCAAGCTCCTTCTCCCGGACCACCGATAGGGAGGCCAACATGGCCGGGATGAGCATCAGCAGTAGCGGAATCACAGCCGGGACCATCGCCACCAGGCTCTTGACATCCGGGTTGTACCGGAACCGCGTCTCGATGGTGGCGTGGGAGAGGGTACCGCGTTGGCCGAGCCGGCGGCGGATCATGTCAGCTTGCCACTGCGCATGCATTCCCTGCACGTAACCGCGGACCGTTTCGGCCCGCGACGGCATGGCCCCGTCCACCCAAACGCCGAGTTGTACCGGACGCCCCCGCTCTGTGTCCCGTCCGAAGCCGGGCGGGATCTCGATGGCGACACTCAGTTCACCCGATCGCATCCGCCGGTCGAGCTCGTCGTAGTCGGTGACCGGTGGACGCTCTGTGAAATACCTCGACCCGGCCAGGTTGAGCGCGTAATCGCGGCTCGCAGTCGTCTGGTCGCGGTCCAGTAGGGCGTAGGGGAGATCCTCCACATCCATGGTGATGCCGTAGCCCATGACGAACATCAGGATCACGGTGCCGAGTCCCGCCATCGTCAGGCGGATCGGGTCGCGGCTCAGCTCCAACGCCTCACGGCGGGCGTAACTCAACATCCGCCGAGGGCTGAAGAAACGGTTGTCGGCCCCCGCACTCGGGGCTGTGCCGACGGCGGATATGGGGTCCGGCATGCCGGATACAACCGGCCCAACAGCCTGTTCCTTGGCGACCGCCTCCTCCAGGTAGCTGATAAAGGCGTCGTCGAGCGTCGCTGTGCCCCGCTTTTCGATCAGCCCGGCGGGGGTGTCGCTGACCAGCACCTTCCCGGCGTGCATGAGCGAGATTCGGTCGCACCGGGCGGCCTCGTTCACGAAGTGGGTGGAGATGAAGATTGTGACCTTCTCGCGCCGGGACAGGTCGATCAGGAGCTGCCAGAACTCGTCGCGGGCGATCGGGTCCACCCCCGAGGTCGGTTCGTCGAGGATCAACAGTTCCGGCCGATGGACGAGAGCGACCGCCAGCGACAGCCGCTGTCGCTGCCCGAGGGGAAGCGAGCCCGGCAGGGCGTCCAGGATGCCGGCGAGGCCGAATCGTTCCGCCAGGTCATTGACCCGGGCCGTGATCTCGTGGGCGGGGACCTGGAACAGGCGGGCGTGCAGGACGAGGTTTTGCCGGACCGTCAGTTCGGTGTAGAGAGAGAACCCCTGTGACATGTATCCCACACGGCGCCGAGCCTCGATCTCGTTTGCGTCGACCTCGCGGCCGAGCAGCCACGCCCGCCCGTCGCTGGCAGGGAGTAGACCGGTCAGGATCTTCATGGTCGTCGTCTTGCCGCACCCGTTGGACCCGAGGAACCCGAAGATCTCTCCCCGCTCGATGCGGAAGTTGACCCGGTCCACTGCGACGAAGTCGCCGAACCGCTTCGTCAGATCAATCGCCTCAATGGCTATCTCACCGCCGGACGCGGTGCGAGGCGGGATCACCACCTCGCGGTAAGTGTGCCGAATCTCCCTCGGCAGAAGTGAAATGAAGGCCGCCTCCAGCGACTGCGCGCCAGTGCGGGCGAGCAGTTCCCTCGGCGTTTCGGCGGCGAGAATGCGGCCGGCGTTCATCGCGACCAGCCAGTCGAACCGGGCGGCCTCGTCCATATAGGCGGTGGCAACAACCACGCTCATCCCCGGCCGGTCGCCCCGGATGCGATCGATGAGTTCCCAGAATTGGCGGCGGGAGAGTGGGTCAACTCCGGTGGTCGGTTCGTCGAGGATGAGCAGGTCCGGGTCGTGGATAAGCGAGCAGCATAGCCCGAGCTTTTGCTTCATGCCGCCAGATAGTTTCCCAACCGGCCGGTCGGCGAACGGGGCAAGTCCGGTGCTCTTCAGCAGCTCGGCAATGCGGCGGTGCCGCTCCGCCCGCCGATGACCAAACAGTTGGCCGAAGAAATCGACGTTCTCGAGCACCGACAGCGTCGGGTAGAGGTTCTTGCCCAGCCCTTGCGGCATGTACGCGATTTGGGGGCACACCCGTCGACGATGCTCGGCGCTGGCCATGTCGCCGCCGAGAACCTCGACCTGGCCCGCCTGTTTCCGGCGGACCCCAGAAATCAACGCCAGCAGGCTGGACTTGCCGACCCCGTCCGGTCCGATCAGTCCGACGATCCGTCCGGCCGGCAGTTCGAGGGTAACGCTGTCGAGG
The DNA here is from genome assembly GCA_023430365.1 of Planctomycetota bacterium. Lineage (GTDB taxonomy): Bacteria > Planctomycetota > Planctomycetia > Pirellulales > Pirellulaceae > JAEZAS01. The sequence continues at coordinate 23,342 of JAEZAS010000326.1, read as the reverse complement.
GCCTGCGTCCGGCCGTAGGTCAACCCGACCCCGGTTAGCCGTGCGACGGGCGCCGAGCCGTAAAAACGATTCGCATCGTCCGCCCGAGAGACGTTCATTCCGGCAACCTCACCCGGAGGTCGGCAGGCCACTCGGCGTTCGGGTCGAGTTGCACGTACGCCATCCCCGGCAGACCGGTTTTGACGCTCTTGATGTTTTTCTGCAGGAGATCGGGGGCGATCCGGGCCTTGACCCGAAACATTAGCTTCTGCCGCTCCTCGAACGTCTCGACCGTTTTGGGGGTAAACTGGGCGACGTCTGCGACGTAGGACACTTTGGCCGGAATGACGTATTGCGGCGCCGCGTCCATCACCAAATGGACCTCGGTCCCCATTTTGACCCGGCCAGCCTCGGCGGTCGGCAGGAAGAAGGTCATATACACGTCACCAAGATCCACCATGTTCAGCACTTTCCCGCCTGCGCCTAATACCTCTCCGGGCTGGGCAATTCGATATTGCACACGGCCGTCGCGGGGTGCTTTGAGTGTGCAATCCTCGATCTCCACCTGGAGTCGCTCGATCCGTGATTGAGTGGCGTCAACGGCCGCTTCCGCCTGGGTCACCTGTGACTTGGCCGTGGCGATGGCCGCATCGATGGCAGATACGTTCGCCTCCGCCGTCTTGAGTGCCGCCTCGGCGCCGAAGTAGGCTGCATGGCGCGCGTCCTGCTCCTCGGCGGTAACGGCGCCCGAGATCGCGAGTTTATCCACCCGGTCTTTTTGCTTGCGGGCGAGGTCCAGTTCCGCCTTGCGCTGAGCGACCACTGCTAAGCCGGCCGCCTTTTCACTTTCTCGTTGTTTGACGCTGCTCTTCGCGGCATCCACCGAGGTTCCCGCCCGGCGGTGATCGGCGGTGGCTTCGTGCATTTGAGCGACGAGCACGTCCGTATCCATCCGGGCCAGGGTCTGCCCGGCGGAGACGAAATCCCCCTCATCCACGAGCACTTCCTTGAGCCGCCCCGCTGTCTTCGTGGCGATGTCGATCTCAATCGCTTCAATGCGGCCATTGCTGCGAGCGAAACCATCGGGAAGCTTCGCGGGTTGCAAGAATTGCCAAGCAAAGTACGCGATCCCCCCCGTTATTGCAGCTACAGCTACCAGCGGCAGCCACTTTCGTCCTCGCATGTTTGCGCTATCCAACTTTATTCACTCACGAGAACCGATAGAAGTTTGCCTTGCCGATCTGGCCCAGGTCGTCGAAGGAGAAAGCGCAGACTTCAATTTGGCGTGGCTTCCCCGTGTGGGTAGCGATAGTCCGCCTGCTCATCAGTCGAAACCTGCTTGGTGGCCCCATCGGTCAGTGAGTACAGATACAGCTTGCCGCCCGCTTGATAAACGATCGACTGTTCACCTTTGGTGAATCGCGGATACGCAAACCAGACCTTCTTCCCCTCGACGTTGGCGAAGGGTTTCAAATTACGGATGGTACGGTGCTCAACGTCGAAATCAGCGACGTAGAGCGTACGACCGGGGAATTCGTATTTGAACCCGGTTTGATACTCAAAGCAAATCTTGGTTTCACTGGGAGAAACGCTGATGCGGTCGAGAATCCCCTTGTCTCCAAGTTCACAGTCAATGCGCTCGAACTTCGGTTCTCCGCCCGCCTGTGGTGTCATCAGATAGTAACCACGTCCGAATTTGGGCGGTGTCGCGGCGACCAGTAATCGCCCGTCGCGGACTGCCGAGTGAACCCAAGCGTGGTACTTTTTGTCCGTCAGTGGGATTTCCTCGCCGGGCTTCCCCCCGACTTTGCCCGACATGATGTAATAGCTGCCCGTTGCTGCGTTCTTACGGTTCCAGACTGGCGTGTTCGTGCCATCGCGGGTCCAGGTGGGATTGAAGTCCGTGAACGTGCCGTCGGTGAGCTGATGGAGTCCGGTTCCGTCCACATTGATGATGTGAATGGCCGTGATCCATTTGCCGACATCGGGATCGTCCTTGAGGCGTCGAAAGAACACCAGCCGATCGTCGGTCTGCGACCACGAAGGCTTAAAGTCCCAGTGTCCGCGGGTCAGCGGCTTGGTTTCTGGCGAACCGAGTTCGGTGACATGGATCTCGCCATTCTTATAATACGAAGCGCGCGGAACGTCCTGGGCGGCCGAGGGAGACGCTTCGAGAGCAATGAGGGCGGCGATCAGGGAGAACAGCGCCGATCCGAATGTCTTCATGGTGAATTCTCTGCTGGTGAAGTCGAACCAACCGGATTATGCCATCTCAGCAACGCGACGAGCCAGCCCTCATGCCGCATGCCCGCCTGTGTCGTCGCAACGAAAAGGAAGCACACTAACCTTGCCTCTGCGAACGAAAGCGACGCCGATGGATACATCGCTCCATTTCCTATCACAGAGCAGTTCACCGAGGCTGGGTAATGATTACGCTTCGCACACAAATTGCTCTTCCTGGCGTCACCGGAATCGAGATTACCAACTTTTTCCTAAATTGCACCGACGCTGAGTATCAAAGGTGGTGGCCCGGTACCCATTTGTCGTTTCACACGATCAAGCGAGCCTCCGGCGAGGTCGGCAGCCTAGTTGTGATGGACGAGTTCATTGGCAAACGAAGGGTCCGAGCGAAGGGGCTTGTTAGAGAAGTCGAACCCGGGAAGCGATTGGTCTGGCAACTCAGAAAGCTGATTCGTCTGCCGGTGTGGTTGACCTTGGAATGCGTCGAACGAGGTGACGAACTGCAACTGACGCACACGCTTGAAGCAGGCTTCCATGGCATCGGCCGAGTCTTTGATCCGCTCCTTCGGCTGTACTTATCCGAGCGTTTCGCGAAGGCATTGGATGAACACGTTCGGACCGAGTTCCCCAAGCTGTGCGATATGCTGCGAAACGGTGGTGACGGTGGAAGGTAGTTGAGCCGAAAGCCTCAATCTCTTATCGCGGCGAAGGATTCGTCGTCCCCCGAATACGCCGCGTCAACCATTGCGACTATTAGCGGTTCAAACGTAGGGCAGCTAGCTCGACTAAACTTTCCAAACTTAAATCCCACCCGTAATTGCGAAAGCGACCGTTGGCGGGATTTGAGCGTACTTACGGGCGATTTGCCGACTCGCCCCGGTTTCTTGCTCTGCGAACCTATCGATACTTGTCGAGCTTCGTCTCGGGGCCGTCCTTTGCCACGGCCTGTGCCTTGTTGAAGCTCTCGATCAGGCAGGCGTACTCGGGCACCAGCTCGGCAAGAATCGCAGCGAACCGCGAACCTTCGGGCCGGTTCCACGTCCGTACCAATTCTCCCGCAATGGCAAAGGTGTCGACGGGGATGGCTCCCGCCTGAGCAATACGAGCGATCGTCAGGTCGGTCGCCAGCTTGCTCCAGTTTCCGGAAGCATCAACGACGCAATAGGCTTTGTACCCAGCCTGCACCGCGCTGATGGCGGGGAACGCCAGGCAAACGCTGGTAAGTGTCCCGGCAATCACCAGCGTCTTACGACCGGACTTCTCGATCGCCTCCACGAAGGGTGGATTGTCCCAGGCGTTGATCAGGCCCGTTCGTGGAATGTATTGGGCGTGCGGAGCGTACTTGTGGATCTCCGGGATCAACGGTCCGTTCGGACCATCGGGCACCGACGCGGTCGTCAGCACAGGAATCCCAATCAATGATGCCACCTTGGCCAAGGCAATCACGTTGCTCCGCAGCTCGGGCAACGAGATTGCCTTGACCGTATTGAACAACCCGCTTTGATGGTCAATCAAAAGCATCAGGGTGTCGTCGATATCGATCATTCCGTTGGTGGAAGCCATTCGTCAATTCCTTTGTGCTGAAGCCAAGAGATAGAAAGAGAAGAGGTCGCCACGAGTCAGACAAGCAACACCAGTAACGGTGACTCGTAGGCAGCGGCAGTGACTTGGCGAGCATGGCGAAAACCCGATGCGTTTTTCCTGAGAAAGCATCACCACTGCATTATCTGCTGGCAACTTTTTCTAACCGCCCTGGAGCCCGTTTCATACCGCAGCACCTGAGCGGGGGTGCCTCCTGCCCCTCGCTGTAAATTCTTGCGAAGTGCCAGCGTTCCGTGACAAAAGATGTGTGGCCCGGCGCGTTGATAGTTTTCGCGCGCTGGGCGTAAAATCGCCGCTGTTGCATGAGACGATCCTTTCTCCTCGGCGCCTCTCGCCACAAACCTTTTCTCGAGGAAACGACACATGCGCACACGAACGACTCACGCCCTGCTGGCCGCTCTGACAGCCGGCGCATTGCTGGGCTGGCCAGCCCGACCAGCCGTCGCCGACACGCCCACGTCCCTCTCCGACGAAGAGATCGCCGAGATCGCGGTCGACGCCTATGTCTACGCCTACCCTCTCGTGCTCATGGACGTCACTCGCCAGGTGATGACCAACACCGAGACCCCCGACCCGAAAACGACGCGCGCCCCGATTAACCAGTTCTTTCACGCCGATCGGTTCCCGGACCCGAGCTTTACCGACGTCGTCCGGCCGAACGCCGACACGCTCTATTCGTTCATCTGGTTCGACGTTTCGAAGGAGCCGCTCGTCTTCGACGTGCCCGATTCCGGCGGGCGCTACTACCTGCTCCCAATGCTCGACTTCTGGACCGACATCTTTGCCTCTCCGGGCAAGCGGACGACCGGCACACAAGCGCAGAAATTCGCCGTCGCCAGTCGCGACTGGTCAGGCAAGCTGCCAGTCGGAGTGGAACTGATTCGCAGCCCCACCAATTTCGGCTGGATGATCGGCCGCACGCAAACCAACGGCACAGCCGACTATGAGAACGTGCGGAAATTCCAGGCAGGGCTGAAGGCGGTTCCACTGAGCGCCTGGAGGAAAGACTATACGCCGCCGCGGGGCAAGGTTGATCCAAACATTTTGAACACATCTCCAGAAGAGCAAGTGGCCAAGATGGACGCCGCGACCTTCTTTGCTCGCTTCGCGGAACTGACGAAGGAAAACCCGCCGCACGCCAACGACTACCCAATCCTGGCGCGCATGAAGCGGATCGGGTTGGAGCCGGGTAAGTCCTTCGACATCGCCAACGCACGTCCCGCCGTCCGCGACGCCCTTACGGCGGCGGCGCCCAAAGCACTCAAGAAGATTAAGGAATACCAGTCCGACAAGATCATCAACGGCTGGATCATGGTGATGAGCCCAATCGGCACCTACGGTACGGACTACCTGAAACGTGCGGAGATTGCCTACGCAGGTTTGGGCGCGAACTGTGTCGAAGACGCCATCTATCCCTTCGCGATGGTCCAAACCGATGGAAAATCGTTCGACAGCGCGGCGCGATATACACTGCACTTCAAAAAGGAAGAGATTCCGCCGGCGCGGGCCTTCTGGTCGTTGACGATGTACAACGAGAAGCAGTTCTTTACCGAGAACCCAATTCATCGATACGCGATTGGGGACCGAGACAAACTTCGGTTCAACGCCGACGGTTCCCTGACGCTCTACATCCAGCGAGATTCGCCTGGTGGAGACAAGGAGTCGAACTGGCTCCCAGCCCCGAAGCAGGGCAAGTTCAGCATGAACCTGAGGCTCTACTGGCCAAAGCCGGAGGCCCTCGACGGCACGTGGAAGCCACCGGCAATTCGAGAAGTTTCGCAGTAGGACAACTGCGGCCGCCAGCCGGAAGTAGGTTCTAGCGGTAACTGGTTCCCAAATGTTTCTAAGCTTTAATCCCGTGAGCAGTCGCCAGGACGGCCGCTCACGGGATTTGCTGTTGCGGGAAGGAGTCTCCGCTGCTGCTTCGAATCGGACGCTGGGTATTTGACGAGACGGCTTACTCTTTCAGCTGTCCGTGTTCTGGCCGAAAGACCATCGCCTTTATCGGTGAACTCTGCCTTGAGTATTGGCTGTTGCGAAGCCAGCTATCGCAAGAATCTGGCCGTCTGTCACAAAATTCGCCGCTCATCCGTCTTTATCAGTGAACGGCAGCACATCAGTCCCTGATGTGGCCGGATTCCCGACCGTGTGGCTCTAGGTGAGGGGCATCAACATGTACCGTTTCGTTCTCGCGTTGGCCGTTGTGGCAGTGCTCGGTGGCGCTTTGGGAGTCGGTGGAATGGCGCTGGCTCACCTCCATGAGGACGGTGAGTCGGTACGGGTCATCTCGTCGCAGAACGTTCAAGAAAAACTCGACGGGAAAGAGGCCAAGGTCACGGTCGTCGAAGTGACGATTGGGCCGGGCGAAGCGGGGCTGCCGCATCGGCATCCGGGTCCGGGCTTCGTCTATGTCCTGGAAGGGGAATACGAACTGGGGATCGACGATCAGCCGACGAAGATCTTCAAAGCGGGCGAGACGTTCTACGAACCGACCGGATGCCTGCATCGCGTTTCCAGGAATCCAGCCGCCAATGGACGCACCCGACTGGTTGCGGTCGTGCTGCACCCGCGAGAGACGGACGAAATTGCCGTGCCTGAGAAACATTCGAAGTAGGCACGCTCCGAAGGCGGCATTCTACAGCTAGGGCACAACTTCCAATCAAAGATCTGTGATCAACCGTCGATCGCTCGGTGGTTGATGTCGACGCAGGCAATGAACGAATCCATAGCCCTGGAGAGTTTCAGTGAAAACCCGTGTTCACGTCGAAAAGACGAGCACCGACGCCTATCGAGCCATGCTCGGCGTGGAAAAAGTCCTCGCCAACAGCAGTGTGGAGAAACCCGTGCGGGAGCTGGTGAAGCTCCGTGTCTCCCAAATCAACGGCTGTGCCTACTGCATCGACATGCACTGGAAGGACGCGCGAGCATCCGGCGAGTCGGAGCAACGGCTCTACGGTCTGCCAGCCTGGCGGGAGAGCCCGTACTACAACGAGCGAGAACGCGCCGCCCTCCTGCTGGCGGAGGAACTGACGCGCATCGCCGATCGACCGGTGCCAGAAAGCGTCTACGAGCCGGTTCGCAAGCAGTTCAGCGACCAGGAATTGGGCGACCTGATCTGGGTGATTGCCGCCATCAATGCCTGGAACCGCGTCAACGTCGGTTTCGGAACCGTTCCGGGCGACTACCAGCCGCCCCGTCCGTCGCATTAACTTTCCGGAAGTGTCTCGCCCGTCCCTGACAAAGAAAGGTGATCCCATGAAGATCGTCGTCATCGGTGGCAGCGGGTTGATTGGCAAGAAACTGGTCCGTCGGCTGCGTGAAAACGGCCACGAAGTCGTAGCCGCTTCGCCCTCCTCGGGCGTCAACGCTGTAACAGGAGAAGGTCTGAGCGAAGCACTGGCTGGCGTCCAGGTAGTCGTTGACGTGTCGAATGCGCCAGCCTGGGAGGATCACGTGGTGCTCGAGTTCTTCGAGACGTCAGGACGCAACCTCCTGGCCGCCGAGAGAATCGCCGGTGTGCGGCGCCATGTAGCGCTATCGGTCGTCGGTACGGACCGCTTACTGCAGAGCGGCTACTTCCGTGCAAAAATGACCCAAGAACGTCTCATCCAGATGAGCGACATTCCCTACACCATTGTCAGAGCCACGCAATTCTTCGAATTCGTGGGTGGCATTGCTCAGTCCAATACGGTGGGACACACGGTCCGCGTCCCCGCGGCCCTCATGCAACCGATCGCCGCCGACGATGTCGCCGCTGCTCTGGCCGCTGTGGTAATGGCAGAGCCGCTGAACGCCACCGTCGATCTCGCCGGTCCCGAGCCGATCCGAATGGATGAATTCGTTCGAACGTTCCTGACTGCCCAAGGCGATCCCCGGGAGGTCGTCACCGATCCGGAAGCCCGCTACTTTGGCGTCGCTCTGAACGATCAAAGCCTCACGCCCGGCGACCGCCCGCGGATCGGCCCTGCACGCTTTACTGACTGGCTCAGCCAATCCGTTCGCCCGGAGCCTGCTTCCGTGGCCCACTCGGTCTGATCCCGAGCGGCGGAGTGCTCACGATTGAGGCAAGCCATTCCTGGGGCCGAACCGTGCCCCCAAAGGGCATTAAGATAGTTCCCTGTCACGGCGGTCTTCCGAAAGGCGATCGCCCATGCAAGCTGCAACATGGCTGCGGCGCGAGACCGTGACAGGTGAACTCGGGATCGTTGAGCCACGAAAAGGCGACCAGGATGGACAAGCGGTTGTTCGATTATCTCCAGCGAATCCTCAACGCTCGCGTCTATGACGTCGCGGTCGAAACGCCGCTCGATCTGGCCAAGAAACTGTCCGCCCGGATGGGCAACCAGATCTGGTTGAAGCGTGAGGACACCCAGCCGGTTCACAGCTTCAAACTGCGCGGGGCCTACAACAAAATGGCCCGCCTCTCGCCGTCGGAACTCGCCCGAGGAGTAATCTGCTCCTCGGCGGGAAACCACGCGCAGGGAGTCGCTCTCAGCGCCCGCCAACTGGGTTGCCAGGCCCACATCGTCATGCCGGTTACGACACCGGAGCTCAAGTCCGACGCCGTTCGTGCCTTGGGCGGCCACGTGATCCTGCATGGCGACAGCTATTCCGACGCCTATGCCCATGCCCTGGAACTGGAGCAGCGGCATGGCTATCTGTTCGTCCACCCATTCGACGATCCGGATGTGATTGCTGGGCAAGGCACCATCGGGATGGAAATCCTTCGTCAGCACCAACATCCCATCCATGCAGTGTTCGTTGCCGTGGGGGGCGGAGGTTTGATCTCCGGTGTTGCCGCCTACATCAAGGCGGTCCGTCCGGAAATCAAGGTCATCGGCGTGCAAATGGTTGATTCCAACGCCATGATCCAGTCGGTTCGAGCAGGCCAACGGATACCGCTAACCGATGTAGGACTCTTCTCGGACGCAACCGCCGTGAAAGTCGTTGGCGCCGAGACGCTCCGCCTGACGCAGCAATTAGTCGATGACTTCGTGACGGTAAACACGGACGCCGTCTGTGCGGCCATCAAGGATGCGTTTGAGGACACGCGCAGTATCCTGGAACCGGCTGGGGCCATGAGCATCGCCGGATTGAAGCAGTACATCACGCGACATAGCCTTCGTGACCAGACCTTGGTGGCGATCGCTTGCGGCGCCAATATGAATTTCGATCGTCTCCGCTTCGTGGCCGACCGCGCGGAGGCAGGCGAAGAGCGCGAGGCCCTGTTCGCCGTGACCATCCCGGAAGAGCGGGGCAGTTTCAAGCGATTCTGCGAGACCATCGGGCAACGAAATGTCACGGAATTCAGCTATCGCATCTCCGATGGACGAGAGGCTCACGTCTTGGTGGGCCTGGCGATCAAGAATCGGGGCGAGGTGCCAACGATCAGCCAGTCGCTGGCAGCGCAGAAGTTTGTCGCCTTGAACCTGGCCGACGACGAACTCTCGAAGGCGCATTTGCGCTACATGGTCGGGGGCAGGAGCCGGCTTGCGGACTCGGAGCGTTTGTATCGCTTTGAGTTTCCGGAACGCCCAGGCGCACTGATGCGATTTCTGGCGAGCATGCACCCGAGTTGGAACATCAGCTTGTTCCACTATCGCAATCAAGGAGCCGACTACGGACGAATCCTGGTCGGCATCCAAGTGCCGGACGACAGTCTGGCCGATTTTCGCGTGTTCCTCGACACCTTGGGTTACCGCTGGGTGGATGAAACCGCGAATCCGGTGTATCACCTGTTTCTTCGCTGATTGAACTAGGACGGTCCGACTGACGTCATGGAGCAACGTCCCAAGTGAATCGCCCAAGTGCAGTTGTCAGCACCCAGCGTCGGCTGCCTGCCAGTCCCCGCCAGGTGTTTGCCGCGTTCGAGGATCCTCAGCAGCTGGCGCAGTGGTGGGGACCCAGCGGCTTCACCAATACGTTTGAACAATTCGAGTTCCAACTTGGCGGGCGGTGGGTGTTTGTGATGCACGCGCCCAATGGCGCCAACTACGCCAACGAGAGCGTCTTTCAAGAAATTGAGCCCGATTCCAAGATCGTGATCGAGCACGTGGTGAAGCCCTGGTTTCGGCTCACGGTGACTCTGACCGCTCAAGAGTCCGAGACCCATCTGGCTTGGGACCAACAATTCGAGAGCCCGGAAGTGGCGGACCAGATGCGTCCGCTCAGCCAAACGGCGAACGAGCAGGTGCTCGACCGTCTGCAGGCGCTGCTCGCAAGCTAAAACGGCGGCTAAGTTTTCCAGCCGGGCAACGCCGCGGCTTGCTCGATCCAAGACGTCATCTGGGCCTCGTCGAGCCCGTCGTCTTCATAGATGTCGATCCAGCGCACCTCCTTGCTCTTGGCGGTGCCCCCGTTTGGGACGGGCTGCAGCGACGTGCCGGCGAAAAACGTCACCTTCACGTAGCGCGTGAACACGTGGAACGACAGGAACCAGCCCTGTCCTTCAACACCGTAAAACGGCGAGTTCCACTTCACCGCCTTGCGCACCTGGGGAACGGCACGGACGATGAGTTGGTCCAATCGGCGCCCGAGTTCGCTCTTCCAGTCGGGCATAGCTGCGATGTAGGCCTGCACCGGCGCGTCGCCCTCGGCCTTCGCGATTTGAGGGTTTCCGCCGGAAAGAAGAACGACCTTTTCTCCTTCTTGGACCGTAGTTTTAGCGTCACGCAAACTGGATTTGTCGGCCGCCTTGCCGGACTTTTGTGATGCTTTTGCTTTCTGTGGGCTGGAGCGGAGGTTCTCCGCGACAGCAGCCTGAACCAAGGCTTTGAATTTCTTAGGGTCGAGCGACTCTCCCTCGCGGATGTCGATCGCGCGGCGGGCGTTTCCCTCGAGACTTGCGTTGAACAGTCGGCCGGGGTCCTTCAAGGAAGCCCCGCGAGCGAACGTCAGTTTGACGACCTCCTTGTAAGTCTCAACCGTGCAGACGATTCCCGCGTGTGACCAGACCGGCACGCCGGCAGGATTAGTCGGCTTTTTCCATTTACGTTCTTCCACGATTTCCGGATCGGCCTCGTGGATGAGGCGGCGGACCTCAGCGAGCATGATGGAACGCCAGTCGCCGGTAGACGTTTCATGCTCGCCCTGGGAACGAGCAGCCGTGCCAGTGCGTTTGGTTCCCGCCCTGGACTTGGCTGGAGCGCCGGCTGCTGGCGACTTCGAAGGGGAGGCGGACTTGCGAGGCCGACCTGCAGGAGAAGTGCTCTTTTTCATTTTTGGGATTTGTCTCCGGCCTCGTAGTGAAGGCTGGTCGCGCACCATCGCGAACAGCCCTATCAGCATTTGTTTCGTCCGCCTCCCGCTCGTCCGGAACGGCGCAGACTACTCGCTCTTCCTCCGGAAGGCCTGGACTGCGAGCGGAATATCACTGCAGATGGCGTCGCAACCGAGGCCTACGGCGAGATGATAATCCTGAATCGAGTGGCCCGGCCAGCCATTCACGGCCAGACCGGCTTTCTGGGCTTCGCGAACCGCGGCTCGCGTCGTCCCCTCCATGCGGCAGCCGATTCGGTTGGCTCCGAGCTCCTTGGCCCGCTTCACAATTTCGGCATTGCAGGGCCCGCCCGTGATTAGAAGTAGATTCGCCTTGGAATCCAGGTCCTTCACGATTCGCAGGGGGCGCTCGTCGAAGGAGGTAAAGTAGTAAAGAGAGCCCTTAGGCTGGCGCTTCTGCACGGCCTCATGCAACTTGCGACAGTACTCGGGCAAGCGATCGTCGGGATAGAGTTGCTTGTTGCTGGTCTTCATTTCCAGTTCGAGATAGATTCCCGGCTTGTCCTCGAGATAAGCAAGTAGTTCGTCCAGAAAGAGAAACGACTGCCCTTTCTTTGTGGTGACTTCTCGCAGTTCGGCTGCCGTTTTGTGCTCGACTGGGCCAGTGGCGTTGTGCGTGCGATCGAGGCTGTCATCGTGGAGGATGACGAGTTCGCCGTCCTTCGTCATACGAATGTCGGTTTCGAACCCCCGCAGTCCCTGTTCATAGCAACCGCGAAAGCCCTCCATCGTGTTTTCTTCGAACTCGTGTGCCCCGCCGCGGTGCGCGTAGAGCAATCCCTTCTCCTGCGCGGAAGCCATCGCTCCGAGCCCGCAAACGGCGCCCAGGACCCACAAGCCGATGCCCAGTCGCAATCCAGTCGTATGCACGTCGTCGACCTCATCATTTTTTGACAGAAATGAACCAACCACCACGCGGTGAGAATCCGCCAGATTGTCAGAACGACACCCATTCTGCAACCAGCAATGGCAAAACAAGCGGCCTCGCACGCTCATCAACCGACTTGGTTCGCCCGGGGTGGGAGCTTTTTCCCCAAAGCCAGGTCGTGTCATAATCGGCAAGACGTCTCGGCGCCGAACCGATTGTGCTTAAGGTGAGCTGGTTTTCCGAGTGTGCCAGAGGAATTGAAGACCCGATGAAGATGCTGCCGGCGATTGCTGTCCACTACCTGGGAAACCGGACTGCGCGGCGCAATCTCAAGATCCTAGGACAGTTTCTTCTCGCCCTGACGGCGCTAGTGGCGCTTTACAGCGTCCTGTTTCATGTCCTGATGCTCTGGGAAGGACAGAGTCACAGTTGGCTCACCGGCGTTTACTGGACGCTCACGGTCATGTCGACGCTGGGCTTTGGCGACATCACGTTCCATTCCGACCTCGGACGAGCATTTTCCATCGTCGTGCTTCTCAGCGGGACAGTTTTCATGCTGATTCTGCTGCCATTTACCTTGATCCAGTTCTTCTACGCGCCCTGGATGGAGGCCCAAGCTGCGTCGCTTGCGCCGCGAGAGCTGCCCGACGGTATTTCCGGACACGTCGTGCTGCTTGACTATGGCCCGGTCGAGATGGCGTTGATCCGCCAGCTCAATCAGCGTCACTTTCCCTACACCGTTCTGGTGGGCGAGGTAGCCGAGGCTCTGCGATTGCACGACTTAGGTGTGCATGTAGTGGTCGGTGAACGAGACGAACCCCGCACTTACCAGCGCCTGCGTTTGCAATCGGCTGCACTTCTGGCGACGACGCATAGCGACATGGTGAACACCAACGTGGCGTTCACTGCCCGATCGGTGGCCAACGAGACACCGATCGTTGCCACTGCCCTGGAGCCGGCCTCGGTCGACATCCTGAAAATGGCGGGCTGCAATCGCGTCCTCCAGCTCTCCGAGATGATGGGGCGCGGTCTCGCCCGACGCGTGATCGGCAGGGACGCCAAAAGCCACGTGATCGGCCGCTTCGGCGGTCTATTGATCGCCGAAGCGAGCGCTGCCGGAACGCCGCTAGTCGATCGCACCCTGCGGGAGATTCGGCTTCGCGAACATGCGGAGATCAACGTGGTCGGCGTCTGGGAACGAGGCGTGTTCAGCGCTCCAGGTCCCGATACGAAGATCACCGCCAACACGATTCTGCTGCTGGCAGGGACGCGCGAGCAACTGGACGACTACGACAGCCTGTTCTGCATCTATCGCTCGAATTCCAACGCCGTGGTCATCATCGGTGGCGGCCGAGTCGGCCAGGCCTGCGCCCAGGAGTTGACCGAGCAGGGAGTGGACTATCGGATCATCGAGAGATCGCACGATGTGCTAGTCGGTTCCGACCGGCTTGTCCGCGGGGACGCCGCCGACCTGGAAGTGCTGCGGAAAGGCGGCCTGATGGAGGCCCCTGCGGTCGTGATCACAACCCACGACGACGACATGAACGTCTATCTGACGATCTACTGCCGCCGGCTGCGTGCGGATATCCAGATCATCTGCCGCTCCACCGCCGATCGAAACGTCGACACGCTGCATCGCGCCGGAGCCGATTTCGTGATGTCGTATGCTTCGATGGGCGCCAACGCCATTTTCAATTTGCTGCGACGAAGCGACGTGCTGCTGGTGACGGAGGGCTTGAGCGCGTTTGAAGTCGAGATCCCCCGTTCGCTGGCTGGGAAAACACTCGTGGAATCGGGCATCCGGGGATCGACCGGCTGCAACGTGATTGCCATTAAGAGCGAGCAGGGGATGATTTCCAATCCGCCACCGGATACGCGCCTGCCGCTCGGAGCAAAGATGATTCTCATCGGCAGCGCCGACGCCGAAAAGCAATTCACCAGCCGCTATGTCACTCGCGGTACGTAGGCTGAAGTTCGGCAGCGACTGAGAGCAATCGCGACGTGCTACGTGGCACGCTCCAGTGAATCGATTTCGCCATCCGAAATCGAAAACTTCTCCAGCAGGCGATAGAGCTTTCTTCGGTCGATTCCGAGCGCGCGAGCCGCTTTCGATTTATTTCCCTGCTCCCGACGGAGCACTTCCACGACCTTGCTTCGCTGAATGGCGGCAAGGTCGTCGGTGCTCGGCAGAGGCAGGTTGGACGCGACCTCAGCTCGGTCCGCGGCGCGAGCATAGACCTCCCTGGGCAGGTCCTTGGTAGTAATTGTTTCGCTATCGCTGAGAATTTTCGCCCGCTCAAGGGCGTTGATCAGCTGGCGTACATTCCCCGGCCAGTGGTATTGCTCCATTCGCCGCAGGGCTTCGGGATCAATTTCCCACCCTGGGCCGAGAAAATGGTGGACCAAGAGCGGGATGTCTCCCTGCCGTTCCCACAGGGGAGGAAGTTCCAGCGACATGACATTGATCCTGTAGTAAAGATCCTCGCGGAATCGCTTCGACTCGACTTCCTTGGCAAGATCGCGATTGGTCGCCGCCAGCAACCGCACCTTCACCCGACGTTCCTGCACGGAGCCAATACGCCGCAGGGAGCCGTCCTCGAGCACTCGCAGCAGCTTGGCCTGCAGAGGTCCGGGAAGCTCGCCAATCTCGTCGATGAACAACGTGCCCCCGTCGGCGACCTCAAAGAGCCCTGCCTTGGTGTTGATCGCTCCGGTGAACGCTCCTTTCTCGTGACCGAAGAGTTCGCTCTCGAGCAACGTTTCCGGCAGGGCGGCACAGTTAATGACCACCATCGGCTTGTCGGCCCGAGAGCTCGCTCGATGGAGCGCCCTGGCGACGAGTTCCTTGCCGGTGCCACTCTCACCCAGGATCAGGATCGCCTTGTCGCTTGGCCCAGCCCGCTGAATGAGGCGATAGACCTCCTGCATCGCCGGAGAGTTGCCAACCATGTTGGCTGGCGGCTGGGTCCGGTCGAGAAGGGCCTTTAGCTGCAGGTTCTCCTTGCGCAGGTTGCGGCGTTCCGAAGCTTTGACAATTACCCCTTCGAGATCCTTCAGTGGAAAAGGCTTCTGGAGGTAGTCGTAGGCCCCTAGTTTCATCGCCTCGACGGCGGTCTCGATCGATCCCTGCCCGGTCAGCAAAATCACTTCGCACTCCGGGTGCGATTCCTTAAAGCGTCGGAGCAGCTCCAATCCGCTCATGCCGGGCATCATCATGTCGAAGACGGCGACGTCGAAGTTCCACCGCGCCGCCAGTTCCAACGCCTCGTCGCCGCAGCCGGCTGCGCGAACAGCGAATCCCTGCCTGGCAAATCGACTGCTGAGGGTTTCTCGAAATTCCTGATCGTCATCGACGATCAAGAGATCCAGGGCCGGAGAATCGGTAATGGTCATGAGCGAAGCTTCTAGAACTAGTCGTAGTCAAACATGATGGATCTAGGCAAAGCCTATACCATCATCACGGATTCAATCCGTTCACGCGAGCCATGCCTTCTTGGAGCGATAGTCGCACCGCGAGCGAAGCTTGAATGACTCCCTGGGTGTGCAAAGTGTGCGTGGCCGAACGGCACTGTGCGAACCCGCACAGTAGCCGGCGCAGTTCGGCCTGCCGCGTGTAACCGGCATCGAGACCACCTCCTGAAAATCCGCTCTTTTTCGCGTCTCTCGCAATGCCCTCGGTGCGTCGCAGCGATTCGCCCCTCTGGGTATCGCACTTGCAATTTAGAACGTGAGGGTAAAGAGCGATTTCCAAATGAGAAAGGCGACCATCATGAACACCGACAGAATCCTGTTTCCGACCGATTTCTCCCGGCAAGATCGAAAGGCGCTGGAGCTTGCCAGCGCGCTTGCGCGCGACCGGGGCTCCACGCTGATTATCGCGCACGTGGAAGAGCCGCCAATGGCTTATGGCGGAGGAGAGTTTTATTACGGTATCGACGAGCCGAGCCGACGGGACTTGCAACGCATGCTTCTCGAAGTTCAGCCGGACGATCCGGCGGTGCCTTACGAGCATCGCCTGGTAACCGGCGCTCCGGCGCGAGCTATCGTCGATTTGGCGACCCAGGAAAACGTCAGCCTGATCGTCATGCCAACCCACGGCAGAACCGGCCTGATGCGACTACTGATGGGTAGCGTCGCCGAAGAAGTTGTGCGGAAAGCCCCCTGCCCGGTGCTGACGGTCCGGGCGGGAACCGCAGTTCAAGACAACTCGACCCAGACAGAAGGAGCCATGCCATGATCGACTACAAGGACTGCCAGACCTATCTGGACTATGCTTTCGCCGAACACCGGCGAATCCACAAATTGCTGCAACAGGCGAGATCGGCGATTCAGCAGACGAGCGGCCCCGACCGCGATACAACGTTTGCCCACGTCGTTCAGATCCTCCGCAACGTTCGCAACGAACTCGCGCGGCACTTTGCCGAAGAAGATCAGGGAGGATGCATGGAAGAGGCGGTTTCTCGCTGCCCAAGGTTGGGGGCCGATGTGCAGCGCATCGAGGCGGAGCATCCCGCCTTGCTGGCTGATATCGATCGCCTGATCGCCCAGGCCGAAGATGGCCCGGAAACCTTGGCGAACCGTGTCGCGATCGAACGCGGCTTTGATGAACTTTGCACCGAACTGCACGCTCACGAGGCTGCAGAAAACGCGGTGCTGCGAGCGGGCTTTGGAACGGCAAATGGTTACGACTCGCCGTCGCCAGCCCCGAAAGAGTTTTGATCCAGCCGGGCCATCGTGGCCCGGCCAATGGGCGGTTCGAGACTTTCCCCAATTCCCGTCAGGCTGGGCGCAGAGGCCGGTCTTTTGAGCTAACTCATTTCGACCTCGGTGCTTGAGGTGGCGGCACCCGCTGCCAATTCTGACCGTTGCCAACGAAGCTGGCACAGATGCACTGCACGGCTGTCGCAGCGGCCGCTAGTCAGGAAATTGCACTTGCACACCCTTTGCAGTTTCCCGCAAGACGGATTACACTATTAAGTTTGTAACCGTTTCCGCCGCTAAGGACGAGCGGCTGGCATGCAAGAGTTTACGCCGGTCCGGAGCGACGCGGGCGCTTGCTTTGATGCATCCGGAGATGCGTGATGAAGAAGACAGAGGCCGCCCCCTACAGGCAGCAACTGCTGACTCTGCGAGCACGACTTCGAGGGGACGTTTCCGCGCTGGCCGACTCGGCCCTGCGGAAGACCCGCAGCGAGTCGAGTGGCGATTTGTCGAGCATGCCGATCCACATGGCGGATGTAGGCACGGACAATTTCGAACAGGAATTTACGCTCAGCCTGATGGAGCACGACGGAGCCACGCTCGAACAGATCGAAGCCGCCCTTGAGCGGATCGAAGATGGGGCCTATGGTGTCTGCATCGGTTGCGAAGCCAAAATCCCCAAGACTCGGCTCAATGTCCTCCCCTATACGCCCTACTGCGTCAAGTGCGCGGACAACCCGCCCAGCCTTACCGACACCTGAGGCCAGAAGGCGTGCAACTTCAGCGAGCCCGCTGCCGCTGAGCCGATACCTGACGTTCTTCGGCATCGCCATCCTGGGCGCTGCCGTCGACTTGGGAACCAAGCAGTGGATGTTTGATTGGCTCGGTCCGCCGATCGGGCCGGGCCGAGAGTATTGGCTCTGGCAGGATCATTTTGGCTTTCAGACCAGCTTGAACCGCGGCGCGTTGTTCGGAGCGGGCGCGGGCTATAGCTACCTCTTTGCCACACTGTCGGTCCTCGCCGGCATCGGCATCCTTGTTTGGCTGTTTGTCTTCAAGGCAGCCTTCGACCGCTGGCTGACCGTGGCGCTCGGCTGCGTCATGGCTGGTATCCTCGGTAACCTCTACGATCGCCTCGGGCTACACGGCATCAAGGAACTGGGCCCGGACTACGAACACGCCGTGCGCGACTGGATTCTGTTTCAGGTGCCCGAGGTGTCGTGGCGCATTCTCAATCCCTGGCCAAATTTCAATATCGCCGACGCTCTGCTGGTGACCGGGGCCATCATGCTGGTCCTGCATGCGTTCATCTGGCGAAGTCCCGATGATGAAAGCAAGCAGCCCGCCGCCAACTCTAAGTAAGCGTGATTGCAAGGCCGTTCAGTTTGCCCGTGCGCTGAAAATCACCACGGCAAACAGTCCAGCGATTACTACCAACGTCAGCAGTACGACCAATCCGCAGCCTGGAGTGGACCGGCGATTGGGCAATTGTGCGATCGACTCGAAAACGAGGCGGACCAAGAACTCCGCCAACGCGCTACCAAGCTCGTCGAGCATGCGTTGCTCCGCGAAAGACATCCTTTGCGGCAGAATGTCCTAGAGCTATTCGCGCCCCCGGCTACTTTCTTGCCGGCACAATCGGACGCATGCCACCGGAGCCGTTCCGTTCAATTAAAATGCTGGGGCGCCGTTCTGCCGGCACTGACACGCATCACCTCTCCCGTAAGTGCACCATGATTACTTCCCGATCAGGCTTTTCGTACGCGTTCGCGCTGGCCGTCACGCTGCTTGCGTCGGCGGCAGCTTACACAGCGGAGCCACCGTCGTTCAGCGGGATCTATCCGCATCTTTCGTATCAGAACAACGAAAACGAGTGTGGCACGGGTGCAGTCGTGCCGTGGGCCGGCCGGCTTTGGGTCATGACCTACGGCCCGCATCTGCCACGCGGTTCGTCCGACAAGCTCTACGAAATCAGCGAAGATCTTCAGCTGACGATCCGCCCGGAAAGCGTCGGCGGCACTCCCGCCAATCGGATGATTCACCGCGAGTCGCAGCAACTCTTCATGGGGCCGTACGCCATCGACAAGGACGGCAAGGTCCGGGTGATTCCCTACAAGACTATGCCCGGCAGGCACACCGGCAACGCACGGCACCTGTTCGACCCAGCCAACAAGATCTACTACGCGACGATGGAGGAAGGCTTCTACGAGGTCGACGTCCACTCGCTCGACGTGAAGGAACTCTATCCCGACGCCAATGGACAAAAAGGGGGACACGGCGGCGCCTTGTTGCCCGGCTATCACGGCAAGGGGCTCTACTCTGCGCAAGGTCGCCTCGTGTATGCCAACAATGGCGAGTTCTCGCCCGAAGCCCTCCGGAAGCCGGATATCCCATCCGGCTGTCTCGCCGAGTGGGACGGAAAAGAATGGAAAGTGGTTCGCCGGAATCAGTTCACTGAGGTGACCGGTCCGGGCGGCATCGAGGGGAATGCCAACGACAACGATCCGCTCTGGAGCATCGGCTGGGATCATCGCTCGCTGATCCTTATGGTGCTCGATGGCGGCAAATGGCACAGCTTCCGCCTGCCCAAGGCCAGCCATTCGTACGATGGCGCTCACGGCTGGAACACCGAATGGCCGCGAATCCGGGACATCGGCGAGGACGATTTGCTGATGACGATGCACGGCATGTTCTGGCGTTTTCCCAAGACGTTTGCTAGTGGCAATACGGCAGGCGTCGCTCCGCGATCAAGCTACCTGAAGGTCATTGGCGATTTCAGCCGCTGGAACGACAAACTCGTTTTCGGCTGCGACGATTCCGCCAAGAGCGAGTTTCTGAACAAGCGCAAGGCAAAGGGCGAAATCGCCGCCCCGGGCAAAAGCCACTCCAATCTCTGGTTCGTCAGCCCAGAACAGCTGGACAGCCTCGGGCCGACGCTCGGCCGAGGTGCCGTTTGGATCAACGAACTCGTGAAGAAAAACGAGCCCTCTGAGCCGTATCTCTTCAGCGGATTTCCGAAGCGAAGCGTCCACCTGGCGCACAACGCCGATTCGCCGGTCCGCTTCACCTTCGAGGTCGACGAACAGGGCAAAGGGGAGTGGAAGACGCTCCGCACCGTGGAAGTGCCCACAAAGGGCTATGAGTGGGTTTCGTTCGCGGCCAGCGAAAAAGGCGCCTGGATTCGCGTGAAAACGGATCGCGATTGCCCACAGGCGACCGCCATGTTCACTTACGCCGACGAGGACGATCGCCCCCAAACGGCGGCGGAGCTTTTTGCAGGCGTGGCTGGACTAGACGAGCAGAACTGGTCGGGAGGACTCATCCGCGCTCGAGGAGACGATCGGCTGTCGCTGCATTTTGCCGCTACCACGATCGAAGACGGCAAGCCGACCGGCGAAGGCTACTACGAGATGGGCACTGATATGCGGCTCCAGGCCGTCGACAACGCCAAGGACCATGAGTGGCTCAAGGCGAACGTCAAGATTCCGACCGACGTCCTGCAAAGCGACGCCGCCTCGCTGCTGATTGTCACCGACAACGGCCAGCGATATCGCCTGCCCAAGGGAAGCGCCGCCTACGACCAGCCGAGCCCGCTGCCAATGCGGATCGACCGCGAAGTGTGCACCGAGCGCGACCTGTTCAATGCCGGCGGCACCTTCTTCGAGCTCCCCGCCGAGAACGCCGGCGGCTTCGCCAAGCTCCGCCCCGTCACCACGCACAACCGCCGGATCACCGACTATTGTTCGTGGCGGGGGCTGCTTGTCCTGTCGGGGATTTCAGCCGAAGCGGGCAAGGACAATTCGCACATCATCCGCTCCGACGACGGCAAGTGCGCCGTTTGGGTCGGCGCCGTCGACGATCTGTGGCAATTCGGCAAGGCGGTCGGGCAGGGGGGGCCGTGGAAGGATTCTGCCGTGAAGGCTGACGCTCCGTCGGACCCCTACCTGATGACCGGCTACGACCAAAAATCGCTACGGCTGAGCCACGACCACGACAAGGCTGTGAAATTCCGCGTCGAAGTCGATATCAGCGGCAACGGCGACTGGCAGCCGTATGATGAAATCGAAGTTCAGCCGGACCGGGAAAGAACTCACAAGTTCCCCGACGGCTTCCAGGCCTATTGGGTGCGCGTCGTGAGCGACGCGAACTGCCAGGCTACAGCCTGGTTCACCTACGAGTAGTGCGGCGGCTACAGAGTCGTCCGCACACTCCGCGTGCGGACCGTCCTGCAGCCAGACGTAGGTCTATCGCAATGCTATCGGCACACGGAGTGTGCCGCCTACTTTGGGCCGTCAACCTGCTTACTTCGGCAGCCATTGCACGGCGTCGATGACGACGTAGCCATCAGCGTCTTCGTTCGAGATCGTCACAGCGGCTGGCTTGTCAGCCGCAAAGTCGAACTGACCGAGCGACACGAACATGCCGTCCTCGGCCGGCTCTTTCCGCTCGTCGAGCGTGAACATCTTCGATCCGCCGGCATGTTCAACCGTCACGCGGACGTTGCTGGCCCGGTTCGGATCGTGCGTGTAAGCGACGCGCACTTCGTAGCGTCCCGGCTTGAGGTCATTGGGCTCAAAGCGGGCCGAGAACTTGCCATCGCGGGCGTTGCCGTCATGTTGGTAGCCCGCGGCGAGGAACGTGCCGCGAGACGTGCTGTTGGTCCACTCGCCGACGAGCTTCGCTTCGGTGTCGTCAACAACAATGCCCTTCAGCTTGCTACGGTCGACACCACCGCGGCCTGAATCGCTTGCTGGCGGCTTGGCCCGGTCCGACTCCAGCACCTGGCCGTCCTTCAGCAGACGCTCGCGGAGCTTTTCATAGGCAACGTCCTGCACCGCAGCCTTATCGTCGATCGCCATCGCAGCGGCCGTTGCAGCCGACTGTCCCAGAATCATGAACACCGGCTCCATGCGAATCGAGCCGAAGGCAATGTGCGAGCTGCTCACGCAAACGGGCACGAGCAGGTTGGCGCACTGCCCCTTCTTGGGCACCAGCGAGCCATAGGAAATTTGATATGGGCCCCCCGTGCCCACGCCGATGTCGCCCTCGTTCTGCACGTAGCCTTCAGGCGTGATGTAGCGCTGCACGTTGTGCGAATCGATAGTGTACGAGCCCATGCCGACCGACTTGGGCGTCGGCTTGCGCTTTTGGAGCTCGTTTTCCGTCATGACAAACTCGCCGATCATCCGGCGGGCCTCGCGGACGTAGATCTGGTGCGGCCAATTGCCATTGTCCCGGAACTCATCTTTCGCGAGTCCCCACTTCGCCATCTTGCTGCGCACATCCTCGGGCACGCGGGGATCGTTGGCGATGAAGTACAACAAGCCCTGCTGGTACGTGACGTGTTCGTCGATGATTTCCTTGCGCCGCTCGTACGAAGCGTCCGGGTAATCCCAGTTGAAGCCGATGTTGTCAGTGCTGAACGGACCGTGGTTGTTCGTATCGGTCTTCCGATTCGGAATGGGATCGAACTTGTGGAACGTATCTCGCCAGCCGGCGTCGAAGATGCGCAAAAGCAGTTCATACTGTTTTGGATCGTAGACCTTCGGCTTCGGGAACGGCACGCGGTTCGGCTCATGATCGGTCAGGCACATGCGGAAGCAGTAGGCCTGAACCTTCTTGTCTCCAGCGCCATACTCGCCCGGCGGCTCGGTGCTGATCCGAGGCAGCACGCCGCTCTTGGGATCGCCGGGGATCACATAGGGGCTGATTGGTTTCTTCACGGCGCCGAAGTGATGGCCGTGGTGCAACACGCCGACCTGCACGCCGTTCCACTTCTCACCGTAGGTATCCTGCGACTCACGGCCGACGTGATAGTCGACCCCGGCTGCCGCCATCAGATCGCCTTCGTAGGTGGCGTCGATGAACATCTGGCCGCTGTAGGTCTTGCCGCTGAGCATGGTGATCGATTCGATCCGGCCGTCGCGCACTTTCACGCCCTTCTCGCGGTCGAGCCACTCGTCGCGATGCACCGGAATCTCGTTTTCCTTGACCAGTTGCTCGAACACCTTCTCGGCGACGTGCGGCTCAAAGATCCACATCGTCCGCTGCTCGCCGTCGATCGCCGGAGTGCCTTGCCCCTTGTTGCCATACTCGTCGCGGCGCTGCCACTGCCAGGCGTCGTCGGTCTGGTAATGCTGCCAGACGCGGTGATAGAACTCGCGGGCGATGCCGCCAATCACCGACTTGTCCCCCGTGTCGGTGAAGCCCAACCCGCCGCTCGACAAACCTCCCAGGTGTTTGTCGGGGCCCACGACGACCACCGACTTGCCCATCCGCTTGGCCTGGACGGCTGCGGCCACGCCTGCGGACGTGCCGCCGTACACAACGAGGTCGTATCGCTCAGCCGCCGAAGCGGCGGGCCGAGCACCGACCAGGAAAACCAGCGAAAGCAGTGAAGCGAGCAACAAGCGACGCCGGAGAGGTTGCACAATCATTTCGATAGCCTGAAAACCAGTCAGAAACACACAAACCCAAACCCGCCAGCGGCGCCCGTTGAGCCGATTCCGGCGGGGTAGCTATCGTACCATGCGAAAATCGGCATTTCCTGCAGGCCACTCGCTCCAGACGCCCCGTTGCGGCTGAATCTCCCCGTAGCTGAATTCGCCAGAATTCAGACAAGCCCAGTCTCCAATCGCAGGGCGTCTGAATTCTGGCGAATTCAGCTACGGAG
>JAEZAS010000109.1 GCA_023430365.1 Planctomycetota bacterium | reverse complement strand
ACAACCTGTCAAATCCCCTACAGGCTGGCATCCGCACGGGGTTCGGGACAACCAATTGGCCTCGCGGGGGGCGACGGGGGGAAACCTTGTGATTGCCCAGGGCGTACTCCTGATAGCCAGCGGGGACCGGTTGTACGCATTTGACGAGCAAGGACCAACAAAGCCGGCTGCAACGACCGCCGTGGAAGTGCGTTAGTTAAGGGCGGCAGTCAAACGCAAAATCGCCGGGCGTTTAGCTTCCCGGGCAGGACGCTTTCTGTCCCGGGCTGCGCGATTTGCTTACAATGCAAGGCTGGCTTACCCCTACTGGAGACATTGATGTCCACCGTTCAGGCTTCCGACGATTTGCAGGCAGTCCATCGCCTGAACGAGGCCTATCAGCAGATCACTGCCGAACTGGCGAAAGTGGTCGTCGGTCAGCAGCAGGTCATCGAGCAATTGCTGGTGGCGATGTTTGCCCGCGGGCATTGCCTCCTCGTCGGCGTGCCGGGACTGGCCAAGACGCTGATCATTCGCACGGTGGCCGACGCCCTGTCGCTGAAGTTCAGCCGCATTCAGTTCACGCCGGACTTAATGCCCTCTGACATCACGGGCACCGAAGTCATTCAGGAGAATCGCACGACCGGTGAGCGCGAGTTCCGCTTTCTTCCCGGGCCCATCTTCGCCAATGTGGTGCTCGCCGACGAAATCAATCGCACTCCTCCCAAGACTCAGGCGGCACTCCTGGAGGCCATGCAAGAGCACCAGGTGACCGTCGCCGGACAGCGCCGGTCGCTTACGGAACCGTTCTTCGTCTTGGCCACTCAGAACCCAATCGAGCAGGAAGGAACCTATCCGCTTCCGGAGGCGCAGCTCGATCGCTTCATGTTCCATGTCTGGGTCGACTATCCAACCCAGGAAGAAGAACTGGAAATCGTCAAACGCACGACGGCCGAGATCGAAACCCGCATCAACCCGATGCTCAATGCGGAGCAGATCGTCGAATTGACACGGATCGTCCGCCGGGTGCCGATCGCCGATCACGTCGCCAACTACGCGCTGCAACTGGCCCGCCTCACCCGCCGCGGCAGCGAAGAGGTACCGGACTTCATTCGCTCCTACGTGATGTGGGGCGCCGGGCCCCGCGCGAGCCAGTGCCTGGTGCTCGGCGCCAAGGCTCGAGCCGTGCTCATGGGACGGTATTTCGTCACGCACGAAGACATCCAGGCCATCGCCGCCCCTGTGCTCCGGCACCGGATCAAAACCAATTTCAACGCCGACGCTGAGGGTATCACGGCCGACGAAATCATTCGCCGATTGCTCGCCAGCGTTCCGACCGATCATGACGAGGCCGCCAGCCGTGGAAAGCTCCCGAACGTCTTTCGATCCGCAGACGCTGGCTAAGCTCAAGGGACTGCACCTCCGAGCACGGCACATCGTCGAAGGCTACGTCGCGGGCCTGCATCGCAGCCCGTACCACGGCTTCTCCATCGAATTCGCGGAACACCGCGAATACTCCCCCGGCGACGACCTGCGCTATGTAGATTGGAAGGTCTTCGGACGAACCGACAAGCACTACCTGAAGCAGTACGAGGACGAGACCAATTTGCTTTGCTACCTGGTGCTCGACACCAGCGAGAGCATGCAATACCGAGGGCCGAACTCCGCCTTAAGCAAGTTTGAATACGCTCAGTGTCTCGCTTCGGCGCTCGCCTGGCTCGTGCTCCATCAGCAGGACGCGGTGGGCCTGGTGACCTATGACAATCAGGTCCGCCAATTCATTCGGCCCAGCAGCAACGCCACGCATCTGCAGAATCTGCTGCAAGTGATGGAGAACACCCAGCCGGCTGCTAAGACCAACAGTGGTCCGATCTTTCACGAACTTGCGGACCGCCTGAAGCGCCGGGGGTTGGTCATCGTCTTGAGCGACTTTTTCGACGATGTGGGGCCATCGCTGGCGGGGCTGAAGCACTTGCGGCATCGGCGCCACGATGTCGTGCTGTTCCATGTGCTCGATCAGGCGGAGATTGAGTTCCCGTTTCAATCTCCCACCGAATTCAAAGGGTTGGAGGAGTTTCCTCACGTCGTTGCAGATCCACAAATGCTGCGGGCGGCCTACTTGAAAGAGTTTCAGGCCTACGAGCGTTCTCTCCTCACGGGATGCAGGGCACAAGGGATCGATGTCCGACGCATGCGAACCGATCAACCGATCGATGTGGCGCTCACCAGCTTCCTCGCCGAGCGCAGGATCAGAGTGGCCTAGATGATTAGCTTGCGGCTACTTGCGTACTGGCACCTGGGCAGCGCGTCGATGCTGCTTTGGGCCGCCGCTGCGCTGTTGCCGATCCTGATTCATCTTTGGAGTCGTCGCCGATACCAATCGACCAGTTGGGCGGCAATGACCTTCCTGATGGCTGCCATGCGGCAGAATGCTCGCCGCGTGAGGCTCGAACAGTGGCTTCTGCTGGCGGTCCGAACGGCGATTCTCTTGCTGTTTGCTTTGGCCCTGGCCGACCCGATGTCGTCGGCGTTTTCCGCCTGGACCGGAGCAAGGCAGGGAGGCCGGACGCATTCGCTGGTCGTCCTCGACGCCTCCTACTCGATGGACTACCGCGATCAGGATCAATCTCGTTTCGATCGCGCAAAGCAGTACCTACGCGACCTCGTGGAAAGCGCCGCTCAGGGAGATGGCTTTACCCTCGTACTGCTGTCGGAACCACCGCGCGTGGTGATCGGCCAGCCCGCTTTCGATCGCGGCGATTTGCTCCAGGAGATCAACTCCCTCTCGCTCACGCACGCAGGGGCCGATTTGCCGGCGACTCTGGCAACGGTTGAATCCGTTCTGAAGCGATCCGCCGAGGAGGATCCGGGACTCGTGCGCCGGCGAGTGCTCTTCCTGACGGATCTCCAGCGGCTGACCTGGCAGGATGCCGCAATCGCGGAGAGTCGGGAGCGAATCAATCGGCTGGCGGAGACGGCTTCGCTATCCGTGGTCGATTTCGGGGAGTCGACCGAGCAGAACGCAGCCATCTCGCGGCTGGAATCGCTGCAGCCACTTTCCACGACGACCACCGACACATCATTCCAGGCGGAGATTCAAAACTTCTCGCCGGATGGTCTAGCGGGGCAACGGGTGACTTTTCGAGTCGATGGCCAATTGCGAGCGGAACAACGGGTCGACTTGCAACCGGCCGAGCGAGCGACAGTAGTCTTTCCGCACCGCTTTGATCGCTCCGGAGAGCATGTGATCGAAGTACGGCTGCAAGAAGATCGGCTGCCGGTCGACAACCACCGCTGGTTGAGCGTGCCCGTACAAGACGTGATTCGAGTTCTCTGCATCGACGGCCAGCCGGACGAAGCTCGATATGTGGCGCTCGCGCTCGATCCACACCAGAACGGGCAGCGGCGAGTCGAAGTGGAGCGCGCGGCCGAGAGCGCCATCGTGGAGAGCGACCTCGAGCGGTACGACTGCGTCGTGCTCTGCAATGTCGGTCGCTTCAACGGGGAAGAAGCGGCCGTCTTGCATCGCTACGTCGAGCGAGGCGGTGGCTTGATCGTTTTTCTAGGCGATCGCGTCCAGGCGGATAGCTACAACGAGCAACTCGGCGACTTTGCGGATCGGGCGCGAGTCCTGCCAGCCAGCTTGGGAGAGATTTCGAGCGAATCCCAATATCGATTGAATCCCCTCGACTACCGTCATCCGCTCGTGGCTCCATTTCGTGGCCATGAGAAAAGCGGGCTGCTGACGACGCCTATTTGGACTTATGTCCGTTTGAAGCCGTCGGCCAATGCCAAAGTCGCACTGGCCTTCGACAATGGTGATCCCGTATTGGTCGAAGAGCAGATCGGAGCAGGGCGAGTCATCTTGTTTGCCACGGCAGTCTCACCCGAATCGCTCAATCGCTCCAGCAGTCCTCCGATTCCGTGGACGGCGATTGCTTCCTGGCCGAGCTTTCCGCCCCTGGTGCAGGAAATGTTGACCCTTTCGCTCAGTGGTCGGGCGCAGGGGCGGAATCAACTCGTCGGAGACGATCTGCGCGGCGACGTCGCCACGGCAGCCCCGGGAACGGTCGTGGATGTGACCAGCCCAAGCGGCGCCGAAGAACGCGTGCCACTGCTGTTGGACTCGGACGGAGCACATTGGTCTTATTCCTCTGCTACGCAGAGCGGTCCTTATCGGGTGACAGTAGGCCCGCCGGTTTCCTCCACCCAGGAGTATGTGCTGAACGTCGATA
>JAEZAS010000088.1 GCA_023430365.1 Planctomycetota bacterium | reverse complement strand
CTCTGGAAGTGCTCGAAAGCCTGAAAGACAAGATCGCAAGCTAACCCCCGCGCGTCTCGAACATAGCCGGAGGCTAACAGCCTCCGGAGAAAAGCAAAAAGGACGCCGCTACGCGTAGCGGCGTCCTCTCTTTTTATCGCGTCACGCGATCCGATCGCGCCGTTCTCCGGAGGGTGGTTACCCTCCGGCTACCGTCCGCCAGATGCGGCTAGGTAACAATCCGGCCGCGTTGCTTGCCGATCACCCGATCCGCATCGGCGATCGCGGCAAAGATCCAATCGCGCGATCCGGTCGAGACGATCCGATCCGCATCGCCGTCGGTGTTGACCGTGTCGTTCTGCACGAGCTTCAGGCCACCCTTCGACATGAAGTTCAGCCGGTTCATCCGCATCTGGAACGTGCCACCGGCCGCCCAGGCGTGGAGGATTGCCTTCTGAGTCTTGAAATCGTTGTCGAAGTCGGTGGTGCCGCCAATCATGAGGTTGTAGTGGCTGCCCCCGACCAGCGAGTCGACTCCATCGCCGCCAAACAGCACATCGTGCCCATGGCCGCCGTTGAGCACGTCGTCCCCGGCGCCGCCCGAGAGGAAGTCGCTGGCGCCGAGGCCGTTCAGGATGTCGTTCCCTTCATCGCCAAACAGGAAGTCGCCGAGCTTGCCGCCGACCAGGCGATCGTTCCCGGCGCCGCCGCGGAACACGGCAATCGCGTTCACGTTGCCAGCCATCACGATATTGTCGTTGCCAGCGCCGCCGCTGACTTCAACCATGTTCACGCCCGTCTGCACACCGCCGACGATCGTTCCGTTGACCAGGACCCGAATGCCGGCCTTGCCGACTTTCTGCACGACGATGCTGTCGTTGCCCGTGGTGCCACCGACCACAAACGTGCTGCCGACGCGCATCGTATCGGTGATGCTCACCGCCAGGTTGGTCGACTGAACTGGGCTGCCGACTTGAACGCGAATGTTGTAGTTGCCCGACGTGCCGAACACGTGCGTGACCGCCACGCCGGAGCCCGCGCCGGTAATTGTCTGATCGTTCGTGCCGTCGCCGTTCCAGTCGATGTTGTACGTCACGTTGTCCGACGTGCCGCCGACGATCGAAAGTTGATACGTGAGCGTTTGCCCACGCACGCCAGCGGTCGGACCGACGATGATCGGCTCACCGTTGATCACGGCCGACACATTGATCGTCACCGTCACTGGGCTGGACTGCAGCGAGCCATCGCTGGCGCGATAGGTGAACGTATCGGTTCCGCTGAAGCCAGCATTGGGCGTGTAGGTGAACGATCCGTCGGCGGCCAGATTCAGCGTGCCGTTGCTCGGACCGTTGACCAGTTGGGCGACCAGCGTCGTGCCGGTGTCGGGATCGGCATCGTTGGCGAGCACGCCGTTCGCGGCATTCACGGTCAGCGTGCCGCCGATGTTGGTCGAGTAGCTATCGGCCGTCGCCGTCGGGGCGTCGTTGACGTTGGTCACGTTGATCGTGACCGTGGCGATGCCCGACTCGGCGCCCGAGGCGTCGCGAGCGCGGTACTGGAAGGTGACCTGCCCGCTGAAGTTGGTCGCCGGAGTGTACGTGAACGTGCCGTTCGTATTGAGCACCAACTGCCCCGACGACGGCGCGAGCACGAGAACCGTGGTCAGCGTCTGATTCTCGGGATCGGTGTCGTTGGCCAGCACACCTTGGGCCACGTTGTCGATGACCAGCACCGTCTCTTCGGTGGTGGTGTAAGTGTCGTTGACCGCCGTGGGAGCGTCGTTGACCGAATTGACGGTCACGACGAACGTCTCGGTGGTCGTCCCACCATTGGCGTCGGTCACCGTGATGGTGATCGTCGTGGCGCCCGACTGGTTGGCCGCCGGAGTGATGACCAGGTTGCGACTGCCGCCGCTGCCGGTGACGGCGATGTTCGCGTTGGGAACCAGGTCGGTGTTGCTCGAGGTGACCGAGAATTGCAGATCGCCAGCCGCGGTCTCCTGATCGGAGAACGTGACGGTGATGCTGCCGGTCGCCGTGTCCTCGTTCGTGGTCACGTCGGCCACCGGGCTGATCGTGGGCAGGTCATTCACCGCGTTCACCGTGACGACAAAGATCTCGGTGACCGTTCCCCCTTCGCCGTCGTCGACCGTGAGGGTGATCGTCGCCGTGCCCGACTGGTTGGCGGCCGGGGTGATCGTGATCGTCCGGTCCGCGCCTTCGCCGGTGATCGTGATCGCGCCGTTCGGGATCAGGCCGGTGTTGCTCGAGACGGCCGTGACTTCGATATCGGCGGGATCGGTATCGTCATCGCCAACCGTGAAGTCGATGCCGGTAAGCGGCGTGTCCTCATCGGTGGTCTGATCGGCGATCGGGGTGATTGTCGGAGGCGTGTTGTCGCCCGTGACCGTCACGACGAACGTTTCGACGGTCGTTCCGCCATCGGCGTCCTCGACGTTGATCGTGATCGTCGCCGTGCCGACCTGTCCGGCGGCCGGAGTGATCGTCACCGTACGACTGGCCCCGCTGCCGCCAAAGACGATGGCGCTGTTCGGAATGAGCGTGGTGTTGCTCGAAGTTCCGGTGAGCTCCAAGTCCCCCGCGTCGGTCTCAACGTCGCCGATATTGACCGGCAGGTCCGTGATAGCGCCGTTTTCGGCCACCGACTGATCCGAGATTGGATCGATAGTTGGCAGGTCATTCTGAGGCGTCACCATCACCACGAAAGTTTCCGTGGTGCTGCCGCCGTTGCCGTCGGTCACCGTCAGCGTGATCGTCGCCGTGCCCGATTGGTCGGCGACCGGAGTGATCGTGATCGTGCGAGTGGCGCCATTGACGGCAATGTTGATGTTGCCGTCCGGAATCAGCGACTGATTGTCGGAGACAGCGGTCAGGGTCAGATCCGCGGCAGGAGTTTCGGTGTCGCCGACGGTCACCTCAATGCCGCTCAGCGCCGTGTCCTCAGCCGTCGTTTGATCTTCGACCGGGGTGATCGTCGGCAACGTGTTGGCGACGACCGTCACAACAAACGTGTCCTGGACCGTGCCGCCATTGCCGTCGTCGACGGTCAAGGTGATCGTCGCGGTGCCCGTTTGGCCGGCAGCGGGCGTGATCGTGATCGTCCGGGTGCCGCCCGTTTCGCTGATGACGATGTTCTCGTTCGGAATCAGCGTTGTGTTGTCCGACGTGCCCGTCACCACGAGATCATCGACGGCAGTCTCGGGGTCGCTGATGTCGAATTCAATTCCCGTGATCGAACCGTCCTGCACGACGGTTTGATCGCCGATGTTTTCGATCGTCGGCGCGTCGTTCAACGCGTTAACCGTCACGACGAAGGTCTGAGTCGTTTCCACGCCATCGCCGTCGGTGAGCGTCAGCGTGATGGTCGCGGTGCCGGATTGGTTGGCCGCGGGGGTGATCGAGATCGTCCGGGTCGGTCCATCGCCGGTGATCTCGATCGCGCTATCCGGAATGAGACTCTGATTGTCGGACGAGGCCGTCAATTCCAGCTCGGCGTCCGGAGTTTCGGCGTCGCCGACCGCTACCTCGATGCCGGTGAGCGGAATGTCTTCATTGGTGGTCTGATCGTCGACCGGGCCGATCGTGGGCGGAGTGTTGGCCGTGACCGTCACCGTGAACGTATCTTCGGCTGTGCCGCCATTGCCGTCGTCGGCGGTCAAGGTGATCGTCGCCGTGCCCGTTTGGCCTGGAGCGGGCGTGATCGTGATCGTCCGGGTGCCGCCCGTTTCGCTGATGACAATGTTCTCGTTCGGAATCAGCGTCGTGTTGTCCGAGACGGCGGTCACCACCAGGTCATCGGCGGCGGTCTCGATGTCACTGATATCGACTTCGAGATTCGTGATTGAACCATCTTGCGGAATGGTTTGATCGCCGACGTCTTCAATCGTCGGCTGGTCGTTCACCGAGTCGACCGTCACGAGGAAGGTCTGCGTCGTCTCGACGCCGTCGCCATCGGTGAGCGTCAGCGTGATGGTGGCGGTTCCGAATTGGTGGGCTGCCGGGGTGATCGTGATCGTCCGAGTCGGACCATCGCCGGTGATCTCGATGGCGCCATCCGGGATCAGATCCTGATTGTCGGACGAGGCCGTCAATTCCAGATCGGCGTCCGGAGTTTCGGCGTCGCCGACGGCGACCTCGAGGCCGGTGATCGCGACGTCTTCGTCGGTGGTTTGATCGTCGACCGGGTCGATCGTCGGGGGAGTGTTGGCGGTGACCGTCACCTGGAAGGTGTCGGTGGCGGTGCCACCAAAGCCGTCGTCGACGGTGAGCGTGATGATGGCAGTGCCCGTCTGGCCAGCGGCTGGCGTAATCGTGATCGTCCGCGTGCCGCCGGTGGTGCTGACGACGATGTTCTCGTTCGGAATCAGCGCCAGGTTATCCGAGACTGCGGTCACGACCAGAGAATCGTCCGCCGTCTCCGCATCGTCGATGCCGACGGTCACAATGAGCTCGCCATCCTGAACCATCGATTTATCGGTCACGTCCTCGATCGTCGGCGGTGTGTTGGCGCTGACCGTCACTTCGAACGTGTCGGAGATCGTGCCACCCGCGCCGTCGCTGACGGTCACGGTGATCACCGCGGTTCCCGACTGGCCGAGGACGGGAGTGATGGTGATCGTGCGATCGGCGCCGGTCCCCTCGACGACGATATTGGCGTCCGGGATCAGGGTCTGGTTGTCCGAGGTAGCGGTCGGGACGAACGTCGCCACATCGTTGTCGATATCGCCAATTTGGAACGGCAACTCGACGATCGGCGTGTTGAACGGCGTCGTCTGGTCCTGGATGTCGCTGATCGTCGGGGCATCGTTGTCCGCGGTGACCGTAACGAGGAACGTATCCTCCGTGGTGTTGCCGGCTCCGTCGGTCACCGTGACCGTGATGGTCGCCGTGCCGGACTGATTCAGAGCGGGCGTTACCGTGATCGTCCGGTTCGCCCCCGAGCCTCCCAGCGCGATATTGCCATCGGGAATGAGGTCCTGATTGTCCGAAGAAACCGTCAGCGTGAGCGAGTCTAGGTCGGTTTCCGCGTCGCCGATCGTGAAGGGGATGTCGACCAGCGGCACGTCTTCGGTGGTGACCTGGTCGGAGATGTCGTCGATCGTCGGATCGGTGTCGCCATTGACCGTGACCACGAAGGTTTCGGTCACGCTGCCGCCGTTGGCGTCGGTCACCGTGATTGTGATCGTCGCCGTCCCGGTTTGACTGGCGACCGGGGCGATCGACAGCGTCCGATTCTCGTCGCTGCCGCCGAGGGTCAGATTGTCGTCGGGAATGAGCGTCTGATCGCTCGATGTGACCGTGATGTTGAGCGCGCCGGCCGCCGTTTCATCGTCAGCGACGGTGAACGGGAGGTTCTCCAGCGCCGTGCCGTCGGTGGTGACCTGATCCGGAACGTCGCTGACCGTCGGGCGAGCATTGACGGTGATCGTTACCGTCGCTGGGTTCGAGGTGGCGTCCCCATCGGACACGCTATACGTAAACGTCGTGCTTCCCGTAAAGCCGTCGGCTGGGGTGAAGGTGAACGAACCATCGGGGTTGAGCGTAACCTCGCCCTCGGAGGGGTCGGGATCGGTCAGCTTCGTGACGACGAGCGTCGAGACGTCGTCGTCCACGTCCTCATCATTGGCGAGCACGCCCGACGCAATCGAAACCACCAGCTCGCCATCTTCCTGCACCAGGTAGGCGTCGTCGACCGCCACCGGAGCGTCGTTCACCGCGGTGACGTCGATCGTCACCGTCACGATCTCCGAAGCGCCATCGTCGTCGATCGCCTGATACGTGAACGTGTCGGTGCCGAAGAAATGCTCGTCGGGCGTATAAACGAACGAACCGTCCGCTTCGAGTTCGAGGAGGCCGTTGGCCGTCGTTTCGACGAGGCTCGCCGTCAGTGCGCCGTTTTCGGCCGTGTCGTTGGCGAGCACACCGCTGGCGGCATCGACCGAGAGGACCTGGTCCTCGTCGACCGAGTACGGACCATCCCCGACCGCGACAGCCATCACGGTTCGCAGTTCGAGGGGTTCCAGCCGCAGGAATTGACGGCGATGGCTTGCCTGCTTGGACTTTTTGCGACCGTGGATTGCCTGGCGGATGCGTGCGAAAAGTCCACTCTTGCTGCGCGACATGCCCGATGCCTCTTCTGGGTGCGAGTGACTCTGGTGGAACTGGCGAGCCGCCGGCCCATGCCGGGACGCCAGTTCGACGTGTGGAACCGTCGTTCGGTTCCGTTCCCGTAGGGCTTCCGAACCGGTCCGCTGTTCCGAACGGGCCGGCCGAGACGCTAGGGAGTTGGCGTAAAGTCTTTGATACGAACCTACACGCCCACGGAAAACGTGCCAAGGATTTTGCACGTTCCGACTAGACTTACGGCGACTTCGCCCCCGGATCGCGTCAATTTGCGACGATTTTGGCGGCTAAACCGGTCGATGGGCCCCCGCTATAACCCCTTCCCACGGCCCGCACGTCGCCCATGGCGGGCATTTCGCAGCAATTTCTTAATCCTTGTCCGGCCGACTTCGGGTAGCGCCAGCTGCGCTCTAGAGTCCGCGATGGGCCGCAGGTCTCCTCCTGCCCGGTCCGCCAGGTCGGCACGAAGGGTGTAGTACCGCTTCAGCCAGCGGCAGAGGCCGTCGAGACCGGGAAACAGCACGCGCTCGCTAATATTGCACTGGTCAAGCTTGTCTCGCAGTTCCCATTTGATCGCGGCGGGAAGGACGATCTTCCGGCAGATGTCGGGGTGTGCCTCGCACCACTGAGCTACAGGGCATTCCACCCGCGACATTACAGAGAACAGGGCAAACTGGTTGACGATCCGCTCGTCGAGCGACGGAGGCTCGAAAAACACCAGGAAGGGTTCGGGCGCCAGGGACGCGAGTTGATCGAGCGTCGCGGCCACGTTGGCCAGGCCGTCGGTCGTGAAGGTGTCGGCCCCCTCCTCCTCGAGCGCCCGCCGCAGCGGCAGCGGCAGTAGCTGAACCACCTTGCGATAGTTCACCGCCCAAATACAGCCGTCGCGATCGCAATCCTCGGTCGCGGAAGTGGCGAAGTGCATCGCCGCCAGCGGCGAATAGGTCCAATCGAGCAGGCGCGTCGGCAGGCCATGGTGCTGTGCGATCGACAGCCAGTGCCAGAAGGTCTTGCGCTCGGTCACATGCCGATGCGCGTACTTCATGAAGTTGCGCAGTAGATGCCGCTCACGCTGCGCATAGTCGCTTCCCAGACGGACGAGCGAGGTGTTCAGCGAACCGTCATCCACGGCGACGCCGCGAAATGCCCAGTTGGAACGGAATCGGCCGATCGAATCGTTCCAGGCTCCTTCAAACAGCAGTTCCTGAAGGTGGTTCCAGCCTTCTGCACGCTCGGTCCGCATTCCCCTGCTCCGCCTGGCCCTATGTCCCCAGCACGATTCAGAGCAAAGTTTGGGCCACGGCCTGGCCGCTGCGCCAGCGTATCAGCCGACGTGATCGAACGCCTTGCGATCGGGAAGCACTGCGCCGCAGTAGAGGCAATTCGGCTGCCTGCCGCTGACTCGGCGCTGGCACTTGGCGCAGTGGACAATCGATCGATAAACGCCATCCAACTGTCCATCCGACAGATCGACTTCGCTCATCTGGTCGAGCAATTGGTCCTCGGTGAGCCCGGTGTGCGATTTGAGCAACTCCCACATCGCCCGACAGACAAGCGTCAAGCGCTCGACCCGCTCCTCCAGCGCCTTCGACGTGTGGCCCGCTTCTCGTGCGCGAAAGTTGGCGTCGAGCGCGTCACGGGTGGCGTTGTTGATCTGTTGCTGTTGGAGCAGTTCCCAAAACATGACGTGCCTCTGCGATCGTGGGCCGGAGAGCGTCGGGGCGACTTTATTCCTCAATCCACAGGATCCTGCAGCATAGCGGATCGGGTGACTGGCAGAACAATGAAGTCTTGCGTGCCGCTTTTATTCTTGACCACGCCCATTGAATCCACGAAACTCCAACCGTTGATGACGGTTTCACCCTCATACTTCTCTTACGGGTGCGTCCCTTTCTGCATGGAGACCGGCTCATGGTTCTATGCTCGGGTCGAAGATCGGCATTCACGCTGGTCGAATTGTTAGTGGTCATCGCCATTATTGGAGTGCTGGTCGCGCTCCTGCTACCCGCGGTTCAAGCGGCCCGCGAAGCCGCGCGACGAACCAAGTGCGCCAACAACCTCAAGCAGTTGGGCATCGCGGTTCACAACTACCACGACACCTTCGGCTACTTGCCCACGAGCGGCGGCTATGCGGCCGAAGGGCCCCGGCCGACGGCCAATCCCAACCGCAAAGGCTGGATCGTTTCGATCCTTCCGCAAATGGAGCAGACAGCCTTATACGAGCGATTTGAGCCGTTCTTCACCATGGCGGGCGGCCTCTCGCATGCCGACTGTCAGGACGAGATGGGCATCAGCACCAAGGGCCTGCACTGCCCTTCGGACCCACATGGCGGGGCTTTGATCACAAACCAGAATCAATTCACGAACATCCCCGTAGCCATCACCAACTACAAGGGTGTGATCGGCGACACCAAGATGGGCGGGGCTTGGACCGGCACAGCCGACTGTCATAACACGATCGGCTGTACGGGCTTGTTCTACCGCAACAACTATCAGGAACCCCAGCGTCTGTCGAATATCATTGATGGCACGTCGAACACGTTTATGATCGGCGAGGACCTGCCGCAGCATAATCAGCACTCGGCCGCATACTATTGCAATGGCGACTATGCGAGTTGTCACGCTCCGCTCAACTACATGCCCAAGCCGCCAACGCCAGCCGACTGGCCCAAGGTGATCTCCTTCCGCAGCATGCATCCGGGCGGGGCTCATTTCTGCGCCGCAGACGCCTCCGTGCGGTTCATCTCGCAGACCATCGACCACGTGCACTATCAGGCGCTTGCAACGAAAGCCGGCAGCGAGGTCTACAACATGCCCTAAGTCTGCACGCCTTGCGGCGGCAGCTCGATGCATAGAAAGGAGACTCCATGAGCCTTCGGATCGTTGCGACGTGCTTAGTCTGGCTGCTCTTCACAGCCATCGGCTGCAGCACGCAGGACTCGCAAGTCAGCGGCACGGTCACACTCGACGACCAACCTCTTCCGCTGGGCACCGTCGCATTCCACCCGCAGGAAGCCGGCCCAATCGCCTTCGGCCAGGTCAATTCCAGCGGCCGATATTCGCTGAATACCGGCACCGAATCAGGGCTGAAACCGGGCAGCTATGCAGTGACGATCGAAGCGACCGAGATCGTCGAACCGACACCGGGCAATCCCGAGCCGCTGCCGAAATTGCTGACGCCGGCGAAATATCGCGACAAGCAGGTATCTGGATTAATCGTGGAGGTGAAACCGGGCAAGAACGACATCCCGTTGAAGTTGCAATCGAAGTAGGCCTCACATCGAGCAAGTGAGCGCCCCGTGCTAGGGCGATTTCCTGCCGAGTTCCATCCGGCGGCCGCTGACGAAGCTCTCTTTCGCAGCCAACACGACGGAGAGGGCGTGATAGGCCTCTTCCAGATCGTTGGTCCGGCGCACAAGGCTGGTGACGGCTCGATAGAACTGCATCAGCATCCGCTCACCGAGCGGCCGCTCGCTGTCGAGCACTTCCATGTGCCGCCCCGCTTCGTCGAAGTAGGTGATCGTCGCCGGCAGATCGACGAAGGCCACGCCCCGTTCGCAGCAGACCTGCAGCGGAGCGGGCGGGCGGAAAGAAACTGCCTCCGGCCAGCTGGAGGGCATGTACCGGCCGCAGCTGATCTGCGCCGTCGGTCCTTTGCCCAGTTGTCCCGCCGGCGAGAAGTCGAGATTCATCATCTGATAGTCGTCGCCGTCCGGTGCGTTTTCGCAGTAATGGCGAATGCCGACGACCGACGTCGGATCAGTTCCCGCCACATAGCGGCACCAATCGACCAGTTCGATCATTTCGCGTTGCATGGTCGGGCATTGCCGACGCCGCTGCGAATTGATGTCCACCGGCGAGCGCCGATGGCAAAAGATCAACTTCGGCTGGCCCAGGCGCGTGGCAATCAATTCCTTGAGCCGGAGCGTCGCGGGCGCCAGCCGGCGCGGGAACTCCGCCATGAAAGCCACCCCTGCCGCTTCGACCTTGGCCCGTAGCTGCCGGGCGTCTTCGGGGTCGTCGATATCGAGCGCCGCGCCGCAATAGACGCTCTTGCCATGCTCGCAGGCCGCCAGGATGGGGAGTGGGCCGTACCACTGGGGCGACAGGATCAGCACCACATCGACGTCGTCCCGCTGGCAGACGGCGCGAAAACCGTCGGCCTGAACGCAGCCGAAGTCGCGAGCGGCCTGTTCCGCCAGGTGGCCCACTTCGCAGGTGATGGCACGGATCTCAAAGCGATCCGACAGCGTGCGCAGGGCGGGTCGGTGCCGATTGTCCCAGGCTTCGCCCAGTCCGATGATGCCGGTTCGTAGTCTCATGCTCGACGGACCGCAGGGCCGGAACTTTTCACGGGCCAAGTGGTCGCTGGGGCTCCCAGGCGAATGGAGAATCGTCTGCGTTATCTTATCCCAAGCGCGGAAGTTGTTTCTACCGCCAACGTTCGGTTTACGCGCTAGTTTGTCGACTTATCTCGCATCGCCACTGCGGTTTACAGCAATTATGCCGCTAGCGGCGTGACACCCCGTCAAAGTTTATCTATACTCGCCCGCTTTGCGGATCGGCGCAAGGATGACCTCAAATGCGCCGACGATGGAAATCCTCGTTCGATCTAGGGAGAAATCGATGAGTGGTATTGCGATGAGCCTGGTTTTGCAGGCCGCCGTGCTCGCAGGTGGGGCTCAGCCGTACGATGTCGCCTTTCAAAACGCTCAGGAGAATAATCGTCCCCTTCTCGTCCTCGTCGGAGCCGATTGGTGCCCGGGCTGCGTCACGATGAAGCGCAGCGTCATGCCCCGTCTGGCCCAGTCTGGCAAGCTGAACGGCGTGAATTTCGCCGAAGTGAATATGGACCACAATCCGAAGGTCGCCTCGCGACTGATGCGGGGTGGCTCGATCCCGCAGCTCATCGTCTTCGCCAAGACCCCCAAGGGCTGGCATCGAGAGCAGATCACCGGGGCCACAAGCGAAGCGGGCGTTCAAGCCCTCATTCAGCGGGCTGAACGCGTTCAGCGGGCCACGGCGGTTCCCGTCACGACCATTCAAAGCGGCGCCGAGTAGCCGTCTTTCTCGTTCCGGCCGCTGCTCGTCGTCGCGAAACAGCATACCTGGGACGAACGTCGATCATCGAAAGCCGAACGACGAGTCGCAGTTCCGACTGCGGCTCGTCGTTTTTTTGGGCGCATAGCGAACTGTCCGAGCGTCCGACAGGCGGCGAACTTCGCCTAAGCCCGGGCGGTCGTGCCGGTTCGGAGCCGTTCGACGGCCCGCTGGTAGCGCTGGTAGAACTCGACCGCCGTCCAACCCAGGTACAGGTTGCCGCCGATCGACAGGCACATCACGCAAAAGAAGAACACCAGCCAGCCCCACCACCACGGTTTTTCCGCCTCGGCGGTCGCGGTGGGCGCCGCTTGCGGAGCAGGAGCGGCCACCGGCTGCTGCGTCGTGAAATTGCCTGCGCCGCGTGTCTGGTTTTGATCGACCATGGCCGTCCGGTCATTGCCGGTCGGCGGAGCAACGTTGTTATTGCTCTGGGAGGGTTGCTGCCCGCTCTGGCCTGCTGGGGGAAGCGGCCGATTGGCGAAGTTTCCCTGCGGCGGATCCAGCGGAACGCGGTTGTCGTAGTTCCACCCCGGCTGGTTCTGGGCTGGTGGATTTCGGAAGCCCCCCGTCTGGCCGTTCCCTGGGTAGAGATCACTGCCGCTGGATGGCGGGTTCGTTGCCGGCGAATTGCGTCCGGTGTTGCCCGTTCCAAACTGGCCCGCGGGAGACTGCGGTTCCAAAGACGGAGGATTAAAGCCGCCCGGTCGCGTGTCGGTCGAATTCGCCGCTCCACTGCCTGTGCCGAGGTTGTCGAAGCGCGATTGCCCCGCCGGCGGCGGAGTGGCGGTGTCTGGAGCGGTGTTGCCGCCGAAACGAGAAAGCGGGCTCGGCGATGCGCCCGCGCCCGTATTCGGCGTATTCGTGTTCGTCGTTGTCCCGCCGAAACGTGACGTTCCAGGTTCGGGAGTGGTGGCAGCCGCGGGAGCGGTGCTGTTGTCGAAGCCGCCAAAGCGTGTGCCGCCAGTCGTGCTGCCCGTCGCCGGCGAAGTCTCCGCATCGGGCGAAAAACGCGACGGCGGTGAGGTGGCCGTCGTGGCCGTGCCGGTCGGAATGCGCGGCAGTTGCTTGTTGCCTCCCGAAACGATGAACGTCCCCACGGGGCCTGCCGACGTATCGACGGCCGCCTGGATCTCGTCGCCCACCTCAAGCGTGCGCAGCAGCGACGGATCGATCTGAACGTAATACAGCAGCTTCCCTTCGGCGCTGGGTTGCCAGCCGAAGGAAACCGCCTGCGTTTCGACGGCGGCGGCTCCGCTCTTCACCAGCATTGCGGAGCGATCCGGGGGCGTGCCCAGGCGGCCGGGAGCGGCCGGAGTGAAAACAGGCTGATTGCCGTCGATGCCGATTCGCAGCCGGAAACGGTCGACCGTTCCAGCCTCCGCCGGAACATCGCTGTGGATTTCCTCTCCCGAGACCAGGCTGGGGACCACTTCCGCCTCGACGCGGATCATGTACTCGACCTGACCGGCGGCGGATTTTTCCCAGCTATAGTCGACGGCTAGCGAGGCGGCGGCAAGTAGCAGCGCGACTCCGTTCATGTTCCCAGCTCCCAAACGAAAGAATGTAGCGCGCCAATCCTAGCCGACCTGGCATATTTCAGCAAATAGCGAACCTGCGAGAGACGCGTCACCTGCGGCGTTTTTTAGCGGGAGGCGTCGGCTTCGACTGGCTCCGACTCCCATTTCCACTCGGAGGCGCCGCTGGTTCGTCCCCTGCCGGAGTGACGGCGGCATTGGCCGCCGCCGCGGTGGCCACCGTCGGGGAAACCGCAGGAACAGCGGGCCGCAGGAAGGCAAAGAGCCCAGGCGAACCTTCTCCGCGATCAAGCGACAGCAATTCACGCTGCAAAATCTTCAGCAGCGTCTGCAAAAACACCACCACCATCGGCCCGACGAGGATGCCGATCGGCCCTAGCGCTTGCAACCCGCCGATCACACTCAGCAGCGCGAGCAACGGGTGCAGGTTCGACTGACCGTGTAGCACGAGCGGCTTGATCAGGTTGTCGACGCCCGAGACAACCACAAAGCTGTAGATGGCCAGCAAGATTGCCGCCGTCGGCCGGTCATCCACGAAGTAGAGGTACAAGCAAACAGGCACCCATACGGCGGCCGCCCCCAGAAACGGCACCATGGCGAGCACCGTGGCGAGCAGCATGAGCAGCGCCACCGACTCCTGCATGCCTGCAAAGTAAAAGCCGATCCCGGCGAGCACCCCTTGCGCCACCGCGGACAGCAGCGTGGCGGTAACTACCGCCCGACAAACCCGCGTGAATTCGTTAGCC
>JAEZAS010000060.1 GCA_023430365.1 Planctomycetota bacterium | reverse complement strand
GAATTCAGACGTCCTGCAGATCGAGCATCCACTCGAGCGCGTCTGAATTCTGGCGAATTCAGCTACGGTGAGTTTGCTTCGCTTGCTTGCGTCGTCCTAGATCTGGAACGATCTCCACGCGGCGGGGCCTAGCACCAGGCACTCGTACGGCAACAGCTCCTTCGCAGGTTGATTGCCGCCGCGCGCTCCCTGATAGCGCGGCGCTTCCGAGCTGAACAAAACCTGTTGCTCCTTGCTGGCTTGTTCCAGCTCCGCCACCGATTGCGGCTGATCGGTCAGGTTGAACAAGGCGGTGAGCGTCTGGCCAGCCAGCGGTGTGGTTCCACCGCGGGTCAGTTCGAGGACGTTTTGCTGTTGGCCGAGCAAGCGCGAGCGGCGGTGTTCAAAATCCTTCAGCGCCGGCCACTCGCGGCGGGCGGCCAGCAGATCGGCGTAGAGCTGACGGATGCCGGCATGGATGGTTCCTTGGGGCCACGACCAACTGAGCCGGGAGGCGTGGAAGGTGTCCTTCGAATGCGGATCGGGCACTTCGCCTTGCCACTGGAACGCGGCGAACTCCGATTTTCGTCCCTTGCGCACCGCTTCGACGAGCTGCTCGTCGCAGAACGAGCAGAAGAACTGGAACGGGTTCTTCTCGCCGTACTCATCCCCCATGAAGATCATCGGCAGATGAGGCGCGAGCAGCAGCAGGCTTGCCGCGAGCCGCTGGGCTGGCGGAGTCAGCAGCGTGCCGAAGCGATCGCCTTGCGCGCGGTTGCCGACCTGGTCGTGGTTCTGGATCGAAACCACGAACCGATTTCCCGGCAGGTTCTCGGACGGAGCGCCGTGCGACCGGCCGCGATGCTGGCTATACCGGCCGTCGTAGAAGAACGGCTGGTTGAGCACAGCGGCCAGATGTTGGCTGGAGCCAAAATCCTCGTAGTAGCCTTGTTGTTCGCCGGTCAGGAGCGAGTGAACCGCGTGATGGAAGTCGTCGCTCCACTGCGTGGCCAGGCCATAGCCGCCGCGCTCCGGCGGGAGCAGCAGCTTGGGATCGTTCAAGTCGCTTTCGGCGACGATGTAGCGCGGGATGCCCGTGCTCTCGGCCACTTCGTCGACCACTTCCTGAATGGCCCGCAGGATGTGCTTGGCGCTGAGGTCGTAGATCGCGTGCACAGCGTCCAGTCGCAGGCCGTCGAGGTGGAACTCCTCGAGCCACATCCGCACGTTGTCGAGCACGTACTTCCGTACGCCGTCGGAACCCCGGCCGTCGTAGTTCACCGCCGAACCCCAAGGCGTTTTGTAGGCGTCGGTGAAGTAGGGGCCAAAATCGTGCAGGTAGTTCCCTTCGGGGCCGAAGTGGTTGTAAACCACGTCGAGCACCACCGCGAGCCCCGCCGCATGGCAAGCGTCGACCAAACGCTGCAACCCGGCGGGTCCGCCGTAGCTGTTTTGCACGGCGTAGGTCAGGACGCCGTCGTAGCCCCAGTTGCGCTCGCCCGGAAACTGCGAGACCGGCATGATCTCGATCGTGGTGATCCCCAGCTCGCGCAGCGCCTGCAAGCGCGGAATGACCGCGTCGAACGTTCCTTCCGGAGTGAACGTGCCGACGTGCAGCTCATAAATGACGATGTCGCTCTGCTGGACGCCGCGCCAGTCCTGATCCGACCACCGAAAGCGCTCCGGACGATAGACGGCCGACGGACCATGCACGTCGTCGGCCTGGCAGAGGGAGCAGGGATCGGGGCGCAGGTCGCCGCCGTTGACCTGCACGCTGTAGCGCTGGCCGTCGGGGACGTTTTCGAGCTCGCGCGAGAAGAAACCTCCTTCTTCCGCCGCTAGTTCCACACTTTGTCGCTCGTCGCCTCGATGCAGAACGAGGCTGGCGCGTTCGGCATTGGGAGCCCACACCCGAAACCGAGCCGCATCGCCGTGAGTTCCCACGAAGCCACAGCGAGACACACCGATAGCCGCTGACCGGCTTTCCATAGATTCACCTTTCATTGGCGAGTCCCTCGCGACTCGCGTTGCATGTATTCCCACAAAACGCCCGCCTGAATTTTTCGGCGGGCGTTGAACTTTTGACTGCAAACCAAAATTTTACCGGACCGCGGGACCCGCGTAACTGACGGGTTCTGCGATCGAGCATTCGCGTCAGCGTGGCGCACGGCGAGTAGCCGCCGATGTTTTGACGGCGCCCTTGCGACCCGCGGGGCGCGAAGCGGTGGTGACCGCTTCCATGGCTGCGGTCCGCCTGCGCCCCCTGCCATTGCCATTGCTCATTGCCGCGCGAGCGCGCGACGTGCCCCAGAACCGCGGCTCGCCGTCGCCGAGCAGACCGATGTCGTTGGTCATCGGACGCGGCTTTTCGATGAACTCGAACGTTCCCTTGCCGTCGATCGAGGGGCCTTGAGCCCAGCGGCCGTTCTCGGCTTCGCCCCCCGCCGAGCAGTTGTTGAACTGGTAGGCGACCTTGCTGAGCTCTCGTTCCTGAGGGAAGGCGCTCGGGCAAGGGGTCAGTTCCACGCCTTCGGCTTCCAGGTCCTGGATGGCCGCGAGCCATTGGTTCTGATGCATCGTGTCGCGCGCCAGGAGGAACGACAGCATGTCGTGCACTCCCGCGTCGTCGGTCATCTCATACAGGCGGGCCACTTGCAGGCGGCCTTGCGATTCGGCGGTCACGTTTAAGCGGAAGTCGGCAAGCAGGTTGCCGCTGGCGGTGACGAACCGGCCATTCCACGGCACACCGTTGCTATCGTCGGGCGTGGCTCCGCCGCCGGCGACGATCAGGTGTTGCGGATTTGTGGCGGCCGCCCAGAACAGGTCCTTGGCGCTGGTGCCCCCCATGATCGCGCCGATTACCGAGTTGCCTTTCGCCGCGTCCTCTTGCTGCTCGGCAGTCGCGCCCTCCAGCAGGCGGGCGATCATCGTGGCCAGCATTTCACAATGGGAGATTTCCTCGGTGCCGATCGACAGCAGCATATCGCGATACTTGGCGGGGCCGCGGCAGTTCCAGCCTTGAAACAGGTACTGCAT
The DNA here is from genome assembly GCA_023430365.1 of Planctomycetota bacterium. Lineage (GTDB taxonomy): Bacteria > Planctomycetota > Planctomycetia > Pirellulales > Pirellulaceae > JAEZAS01. The sequence goes on along the minus strand of JAEZAS010000060.1, from coordinate 17,415 downwards.
CGTGACCGTGATTTCGCCCCATTTGCCCCCCAAGACCTCCTGCAGTTTCCTGGCATACGCCGGGTCCGGCTTATCGGGCTTGGCGTTGTACTGCAGTCGCTTGTCGTGAAAAAACATGAATCCCTCCGTCGCAGGCAATCGGGTAGTGAGTGCTACCGCCGGCCCCACCGGCGGTAGGCCCGATGTCCTGCAAAGGTCGTACCCCGTAGACGGCCAGCCGCCGGGTTGAGGGGAAGAGAACTGCGTCGAGCGAACGCAGTTTTGTAGCTGAATTCACCAGAATGCAGACGCCACGCAGATGGACGACTTATCGGTCTGAATTCTGGCGAATTCAGCTACGCGGCCACACGACCGTTCAGCGAGGCTTCCGCACGCGGCTGACATTGGCATTGGCAATGCAGTTGGCGCGCGGTTGCCATTGCCACGTTTGTCGCAGCAGCCGCATCGGGGGCGGGTCGCCCTGGAATTGCCAGCGCCACGATTCGGCGAAGAACAGGGCCATCAGCATCGCCAGGCCATGGCGTGGATGGGCGAGCATGTAACTCGTCAGATTGGCGAACATGCGCGGGCCGCGCGTCCAGGAACGCATGGTCTTGTAGATGCGCCGGAACCACTCGTCGGTGGTCCAGTCGTAGTCGACCGTGCCGTCGACTTCGCGAACGAGCTTGAAACAGGGATTTGCACAGGCGGCCAGTTGGCCCAGTTCGGGATACGAGCCGCCGAACGCTCGCTGCAGAATGGCGTAGTGAAACTTGGGGGAGCCCCAGCGGAACGAGTAGGGAGATTTGCGCAGCTCCGTTGCCGCAAACCTGGGGCTCGGGCCATGGAGGTGGATCGACGTCGTGGCGAACCGGCGGCTGGGGGACTCGGGATTGATCAGCCGGTGGCAGATCGTGAACAGCCCGCGGTAGAGCGAATCGGCGAGGCTTTTTTCCAGATCGCTCGGCTGCACGAAGTGTTCGAGCGAGCCATTGGCGACGATGCCGTCGAAATAGCCGTTCCAATCGTCCGGCAGGTGGCGATAGTTCATCAGCCGGACGTCGAGGCCGCGCTGGCGACAGCGTTTCACTTGCTGCGGAGAGATGGTGATGCCGATCGCTTCGGCGCCGCGCTGGGTCGCCGCTTCAACCAGCGTGCCATAGCCACAGCCGATGTCGAGAATCCGCGAGCCCGGGCCGCAGCCGATCTCGTCGAGCAGGTAATTGATCTGCCGGCGCTGCGCTTCCTCGTAGGGCAGGGAGGGATCTCCGTCGTAGATGCCCTCGGTCAGGTCGAGGATGTTGCATTCGGAGAAGACGAAATCGAAGAAACCGTAGCAACTGACGACTGCCCGTGGAGCGACCGTCAGGTCGTCGGGGCGATACGGAGAGAGTCGCCGTTGGTCGGGCTCGTGGCTCGCGGGCGATGGGCTGGCGGGTGGTTGCTCAGGCAGTGCCTGGTCGGCAGAGATTTGCTCGGCAGGGACAGCGGCCTGCTGCGAGACTGAGCTCTCAGAGATTGGGCTGATTTCCGTGGGGTCCGCTGCTAGTTTTTCCGTCGGTGCGCTCATGGCTGGCCTCCGCTAGCCGATTGCATTCCGCCTCGGTCCTCCATTATCGCGTATTACAGAGACAAACCAAGAGCGAACTCATACGTCGAATTGAACATGCAACTGGTGGGCCTTGCGCTGTAGACCCGTGCATGCTAGGGGTCTCTAATTGCGGCAGTAATTTTTGCGTTAAGTGTTGACGAATTGTGTTAAAGATGGTAGAGTGTTTGTGGTCGGTTGTGAGGTGAATCTCGTGTTGTTTGCCCTCGCTAGGGGGGTAGTAAGATTTTAATTGAGACTGGCAGTTGAGGAGCGGGTGAAGTGACGCAAGGGATAAGTGGTAAAGACGTTGTGGCGTTTGCCTGCACTCGACGCGTTCGTTGTCGCGCTCTTGTATTGAGACTGGAAAGGTTGTGGAGTTCTGGCCGGGGGAGGAGGAAGTCGGGGACTGGAGTTTAGGGGGAATGTTGCTCCCTTCTGACCTCGGCTGGGCAGGACGAGGTGAAATCGGGGAAGACTTGGGTTATGGTTCAGGCTTCCCGCCTTCAAGACCCGCGCCCGCGGGCGTACGACGTGGTTTGTTTGCTGACTCGGTTTGGGAGCTGCCGATGCGTTTTCTTCTGCCGTGCTGTCTGGTCGGACTCCTTTCTCTTTCGCAGGTCTGGGCGGTCGCCCAGGAGCAGGAGCACGTGACGCTTGGCGGCCAGACGTTCACCCTGCCGGCAGGCTTTACGATCGAGCGGATTGCCGATTCGCCCCTCGTCGATCGCCCGATCACGGCGGCCTTCGACGAGCAGGGGCGGCTGTATGTTGCCGATTCGTCGGGGTCGAACGACAAGGTCGAAAAGCAACTGGCCGAGAAGCCGCACCGGATCGTGCGGCTGGAGGATCGCAACGGCGATGGCAAGTTCGATCATTCGACGGTGTTCGCCGATCGGATGATGTTCCCCGAGGGAACGATGTGGCTCGACGGCTCGCTCTATGTGGCCGCTCCGCCGAGCATTTGGAAACTGACCGACACGGATGACGACGGCGTTGCCGATGAGCGCGTCGAGTGGTTCAACGGCAAGACGCTCACCGGTTGTGCGAACGATCTGCACGGGCCGTACGTGGGACGCGACGGTTGGATTTACTGGTGCAAGGGAGCGTTCGCCGAGCAGACGTATGAGCGGCCGGGCAAAAAGCCGCTCGTCACGCGGGCCAGCCATATCTTTCGCGCCCGGCCGGATGGAAGCGGCATCGAGTCGGTGATGACCGGCGGCATGGACAACCCGGTGGACGTGGCGTTCAGCCCCAGCGGCGAACGCTTTCTCAGCTGTACGTTCCTGCAACAACCAGCCGGCGGCAATCGGGACGGGCTGATTCACGCGTTGTACGGCGGGGTGTATGGCAAGGTGCACCACGTGATCGAAGGGCATCCTCGCACGGGGCCCGATGTCTTGCCGCCGCTTGCGCATCTCGGTCCCGCGGCGCCGGCGGGGCTGGAGTGGTACGACTCGGGCCGTTTTGGTCCGGATTATGCCAACAACCTGTTCACGGCGCTGTTCAATCTGCAGAAGGTCACGCGTCATGCGCTTGTGCCCGAAGGGGCGGGCTTTCGCTCGCAGGATACGGACTTTGTGGTGTCCGACAGCCGGGATTTTCATCCAACCGATGTGCTTGAGGACGCGGATGGTTCGCTGATCGTGGTCGACACGGGGGGCTGGTACAAGCTCTGCTGTCCGACGTCGCAGTTGGTGAAGCCGGATGTGCTGGGAGCGATCTATCGCGTGCGGCGGAAGGACGCGACGAACGTTGCCGATCCGCGCGGCCTCCAGCTGGCGTGGACCAACCTGCCGGCTGCTGAGCTTGTCACACGCCTCACCGACGAGCGGCATGCGGTGCGTGAGCGGGCAATGGACGAATTGGGGCGGCTGGGGGCCAGTGCGATCGTTCCGCTGCGAGAAACGCTCGCCTCGCACAAAGAACCGCGCGTGCGGCAGGATGCCGTTTGGACGCTGGCGCGCATCGACCATGCCGACGCCCGGGCCGCGGTGCGTGCGGCGCTGAAGGATACGGATGAAGGTGTGCGCCAGACGGCGCTGCACGTCGTCAGCCTGCGGAGCGATCGCGAAGCGGCGGCGCAGGTGGCTGACGCTTTGCAGAGTCGCTCGCCGGCGACCCGCCGCGTGGCCGCCGAAGCGCTGGGACGCATGGGCGACTCGACCCATGTGCCGGCGATTCTCGCCGCCATCGAATTGCTCGACGCGGAGCAACAAACCGACTGGGCGCTCGAGCATTCGCTCACGTTCGCCCTCATCGAGATTGCCGCCGACGAGCCCACGGCGGCAGGCGTAGCGAGCAAGTCGCCGCGAGTCCGGCGCGCGGCGCTCGTGGCTCTCGATCAGATGGAGAGCGATCGGCTGAAACCCGAGATGGTCGCCGACGCCTTGCTCGGCTCCGGAAGCGAGCTGAGGACCGCGGCCCAGTGGATCCTCAGGCGGCATCCAGCCTGGGGCGACGTGCTGACCCCGGGCCTTGCGCGACGATTGGCGGACCCAAAGCTGACTGCCGACGAGCGGAGCGAGCTCGAACAGCAACTCGCCGAGCTAGCCGCGGCGGCGACGATTCAAAAGCTTCTCGGCGAGCGAGCGGCGGCGAGTGACGCGACGTCCGCCGAGCGACTCACCGCGCTGAAGGCCATGGCGCTGGCCCGGCCGCAGCAGGTTCCGGATGTGTGGGTCGTGGGAATGGGAGCGGCGCTAGGCAGCAAGGAGCCGGAGCTCGTTTTGCAAGCGGCTCGCAACATCGCTTCGCTGGCGCTGAAGAACGAACAATTGGCTGGGCTGCGAGAACCGTTGCTGCGAGTCGCCGGCGATGCGCAGCAGGTGGTCGAAGCGCGGCTGGCCAGCCTGGCGAGTGTGCCTGGGTTGGAACTCAACGAGGGGCAGTTCAAGTTCCTCTTGGACAATCTTGCGCAGAACGCGGACGCGCAGCAGCGGGCGGTGGTGCTCAAGGCGCTGCGCAGCGCTCGACTGAAACGCGGTCAGGTGGAACCATTGATTTCGACGATCGGCGGCGAAGCCACGACGTTGACTCCAGCCGATGTCGAAACGGTCCTGCTGATCGCCTCCGGCTATGCGGACTCGTCGCTTGGCGAGCAACTGCTCGAAGCGCTGAAAGCCAGTCCGCATCTGCGCGGGATGACGCCCGACACGGTCGGTCGCTATCTGAAACCGTTCGGCCCGCAGGTCGTGCAGCAGGCTGCCGACATCCTGCAACGAGCCCGGCTCGACAATTCGCAGCAAGCGATGGAGCTGGAGCAACGGCTCAGCTCGCTCAAGGCGGGTGACGTGCGGCGGGGACAAGCGGTGTTCAACAGCGCCAAGGTGAATTGCGCTTCGTGCCACTCGATTGGCTATCTCGGCGGAAAGCTGGGGCCCGATTTGACGAAGATCGGCGCCATTCGCAATCAGCGCGACTTGCTGGAAGCGATTCTGTATCCCAGCGCGAGCTTCGTGCGCAGCTATGAGCCGTTCCTGGTGCTCACGACCGACGGTGAGGCGGTCTCCGGGCTGCTTCGCAAGAATGCGGCCGACGAGGTGGTGATCGCCAAGGACGCCAAGACCGAGGTCCGCATTCCGCGGGACCAGATCGACGAAATTCAGGCCGGTCGGGTCTCGATCATGCCGGACGGCCTGATTCGCCAGTTGAGCGAGCAGGAACTGGCCGACCTGCTGGCGTTTTTGCAGGCTTGCAAATAGCGGCGACGCGGCCGCGAGAATTGGGCTCGGCATTTGCTCCCCACGAGCCTGATTGGGTAGGAAAGGCCTGCGCGCCGGTCGCAGGCCGATAAGGGGAGGCTTCTGGCGTGTGGGAACAAATCGTCTGGCTGTTTGTGCTCGCATTGCCGGTGGCGTGCGTCTCGTGGACGATCACCCACGAAGAGATCTTTCGTGAGCCGCGCGAGTGGCTGACGGAAAGGAGTCGCACCTGCGAGCGCTGGTACGAGCGCAAGTTCTGCTATGTCTGGACCTGCGAGTATTGCTTCTCGCATTGGGTGGGGGCGGGGTTTGTCGCCTTCACCGGATTCACGCTGCTGCTAGACGACTGGCGGGGCTATGTGCTCGCCTGGCTGGCGCTGGTCGCGGTGGCCAATGTCTATATGTCAGCCTACAACCGGCTGCGGGTCGAGATTCGAAAAGAGCGTGCGGTGGCCGACAAGGAGCGGGTCGTCGCCGATCAGGTGGAAGAGGAGGCGGAGGCGGGCGGAGCGTTGAACGGCCAGCACACGCCGGTTGGTGCGAGTTTTGCGGCGGCTTCCCCGAAACCTCGCTGAAACCATTCCGAACATCCGCCAAGGAGCCAAGCCATGGGCAAGGTGCAAGAAGAACCGAAATCGCAACCCGCGCAAGAGCAACCCAAGCCTGGGCTGGAGTCGAAGATGACTCCGAGGCCCCGCTACGAAGCGCCGCTGTACAAAGGGGCCGACAAGCTCAAGGGCAAAGCGGCGCTCATCACCGGGGGCGATTCGGGCATCGGCCGGAGCGTGGCAGTGCTTTACGCCCGCGAAGGGGCGAATGTGGCGATTGTCTACTTGCCTCAGGAGCAGTCGGACGCGGAAGAGACGAAGGCCGCCGTCGAAAAAGAAGGTGGCCGCTGCTTGTTGATTCCGGGCGACGTCACGAAGCCGGAGTTCTGCGAGCAGGCGGTGGAGCGAACGGTGAAGGAGTTCGGCAAGCTCGACGTGCTCGTCAACAACGCCGCCTTCCAGGAAGACCAGAAGACGTTGCTCGACATCAGCAATGAGCAGTTCGAGCACACGTTCCGAGTCAACATCTTTGGCTACTTCTACATGGCCAAGGCGGCGCTGAAGCACCTGAAGGAAGGCGGCTGCATCATCAACAGCGGATCGATCACGGGGATGCGCGGCAGCAAGCAGTTGATGGACTACGCGGCGACGAAGGGGGCGATCCATGCCTTCACCAAGTCGCTGGCGCAGTCGCTCGTCGATCAGAAGATTCGGGTGAACTGCGTGGCCCCCGGGCCGATCTGGACCCCGTTCATCCCGACCACGAGCGCCGAGAAGGCCGAGAAGCACGGGCAGAAGGTGCCGATGGAGCGGGCCGGTCAGCCGGAGGAGGTGGCCCCGTCGTACGTATTCTTTGCCAGTGAGGGGGACTCGAGCTACATCACGGGCGAGGTGATGACCGTACTCGGCGGTGAACAGACGACCTGGTAGTTCGCCCGTGGCCGAGTCCGACAGGCGGGCTGAATGGCCCGCTTGATTCGTCCCTACGGCCCCCCGCAATCTTGGCCGCGGTGGAGCTGGGCGAGAGTTTCAACGTTGACCAAGAGGGGGTAATTGCGAGAATTTGGAGCGGACGGACGAGTCCGCCCGAGTGAGCGACCTCTCCGCTTCGCACGATTTCGCCTCTTCTGGTCAGCGTTCGAAAACCTAATGGCATCATCATTTCTGGCGGATGGTTCCGCCGCGAGCGGCAAGCCCGATGAGGGGCATTTGCGCCGATCCGAGGACATCCTGGCGGCAGCCGTCGAAGTCTTTGCCCGCCGCGGCTTTGCCGCCGCCGACGTGCAGGAAATCGCCGACAAGGCAGGAGTCGGCAAGGGGACGGTCTATCGCCACTTCGGAACTAAAGAAGGGCTGTTCCTGGCTGCGGCGGACCGAGGCGCTCGGCAGTTGCGGGCGGCCATCGAAGCCACCCGAACCGTCTCGGACGATCCGCTGCTGCGGATGCGAGCCGCGTGCGTGGCGTTCCTGACCTTCTTCGACGAGCACAGCGAGTACCTGGAACTGGTCATTCAGGAGCGGGCTCATTTCCGGGACCGCCAGACGCCGACCTTTTTCGATCCGGGCGACGACGAGAACTGCCACCGCTGGGCTGCCGAGTTGGAAGCGATGGTGCAGCAAACCATTCTCCGCCCGCTGCCTGCCCAGCAGATCATGGACATCATCGGTCACATGCTCTTTGGGGCGGTGTTTGTGAACTACTTTGCCGGGGGCCGAAAGCCTTTGGCGCTTCAAAGCGAACAGATTGTCGACGCCATCTTCCATGGCATTGTTCTGTCGAAAGGCTCGGCCAACCCACATGTCTAGCAACCAGAATTCTCGCCGACTGCCGATTCGCCGGGGCTCTCTCCTGGCAGGCGTTGCGCTCAGCCTGCTGTCGCTCGCAGCCACCGGCTGCGGCAAGTCGGGCGAAGCCGCGACCAAGGAAGCGGAAAAAGCAAAGGTGGCGCCCCGAACGGTGACCGTCACCGTCGCTCCGATCGAAGTTCGCCCCGTGAAACGGACGATCTCGGTCGTCGGCACCCTGCACGGGCTGGAGACGGTGCAACTCAGCTCCAAGGTGTCCGGGCGGATCGAGAAAGTGAACGTCGACATCGGCGACCGGGTCGCGCCGGGCTCGGTGCTCGCCGAGATTGATCAGACCGACTATCGCCTCGCCGTGGACGAAGCCCAGCGGGCGCTGGAGCGAGAGCTCGCGAAGCTCGGGCTCAATGAAGTGCCGACCGAACGCTTCGACGCCGAAACGCTCCCCAGCATCGTCCGGGGACGCTTGCTCGTCGCCAACGCAAAGCGGCAGTACGAACGGCTGCGCGAACTTGTGGGACGCAACGCCAGCTCGATCCAGGAGTACGAGCAGGCCGAGACCACGCTGCGTGTGGAAGAGGCTTCCTTGCGGCAGGTGATGCTCGATGTGCGAGCGACGATGGCTTCGATCCGTTATGCCCAGTCGGTGCTGGCGACGGCTCAAAGGCAGTTGACCGAAACCCATGTCCTGGCGCCTCCGCTGGCAGTGTTTACGAATGTGAATCTGGGGGACGCTTCGTATGTCGTCTCTCGTCGTCACGTGGCGGCGGGTGAGATTGCGACCGGCATCGGCGCTCCAATGTTCGAACTCGTCGTCGACGATGTCTTGAAGCTGAAGGCGACCGTGCCGGAGCGATATGCGGCGGAAGTGAAGGTCGGTCAGCCGGTCGAACTGCATGTCGAAGCCTATCCGAACGACACGTTTCAGGCGGTGGTCGCTCGGATCAGTCCGACCATCGATCCTCAGAGCCGAACTTTCGAACTGGAAGCCCACGTGCCGAACGCCGACCATCGGCTGCAGCATGGCGGATTCGCGAAGGCGTCGGTGGTGACCCGGCAGGCTGCCGACGCGATCACCGCGCCGATCGAGTCGGTCATCAACTTCGCCGGCGAGACGAAGCTTTTCACCGTCGTCGGCGGCAAAGCTCAGGAAGTGCCGATTCAAACCGGCCTTCGCGGCGATGGCTGGGTGGAAGTCGTCGGTCAGATCGATCCGGAGGCTGTGGTGGTCACGAGCGGCCAGAGCCAATTGGCCAATGGAACCGCGGTGACGCTCCGCCAAAGCACGACCGCGGCGGCACAGACAGCGCGCCTCGAAAACAAGTAACTCCTTAACACCCTTTCCTGTTCCCGCCGGGCTCCGAACGCCGGCGATTTGGCTGCCAGCCGAAACTCGGCGCCGTAAGGCTCGAGCCCTATCCATGAGTATCTGGGAAATCTGCATCCGCCGCCCGGTCTTCACCTGCATGCTGGTGGCGGCCCCGATCGTTCTTGGCCTGGCCGCTTATCCGCGGCTGGGGGTCGACCTGTTTCCGAACGTCGACATTCCGACGGTCGTGGTCACGACCACGCTGAAGGGCGCAGGGGTCGAAGAGGTCGAATCGAGCGTCACCAAGGAGATTGAAGAGGCGGTCAACACGATCTCGGGGATCGACGAGCTGAAGTCGACCACGAAGGAAGGCTTCTCGCAGGTCGTGATCGCCTTTCAGTTGACGAAGGACGGCGACGTCGCGGCGCAGGAAGTGCGCGACAAGGTGTCGACCGTGATCAACCGTCTGCCGACCGGCACCGAGACGCCGCTGGTCGACAAGTTCGCCGTCGATGCGGCCCCGGTTATGACGATCGCCATCAGCGGTCACCGCGACGCTCGGGAAGTGACCGAGATCGCCAAGAAGCAGATCAAGGAAGAACTGGAAACGGTCGGCGGCGTGGGGGCCGTGACGCTCGTGGGGGGCCGCCAGCGGGCGGTGAACATCTATCTCGACGTCGATAAGCTCTCCGCTTATCAACTCTCGGCGGAGGAGATCCGGATTGCGCTGCAGCGGCAGAATCTCGAAGTGCCGGGTGGTCGCGTCGACCAGGGCTCGCGGGAGATGGTGCTGCGGACGATGGGACGCATGGAGACGGCGGCCGACTTTGCGGACCTCATCATCACCGATCGCAACGGCTATCCGGTGCGTATCCGCGATATTGGACGAGTAGAGGACTCCTACGAAGAGCCGCGGGGCTTGAGTCGCCTGGATGGCGCTACGGCGGTGAGCCTGATCGTGCAGAAGCAGTCGGGCACCAACACCGTTCAGGTCGTCCACTCGGTGAAGGAGCGGCTGGCCGAGATTCAGGAAATTCTGCCGGCGGACATCCATTATGAGGTGATCCGCGACCAGTCGCGCTTCATCGAGAGCTCGATCCACGAAGTGAAATTCCACCTCGTGCTGGCCGCGGTGCTCGTGAGCCTGACGATCCTGCTGTTCATCCGTGACTGGCGCACGACGATCATCGCCACGATCGCCATTCCGGCGTCGATGGCGCCGACCTTCGCGTTCATGTACGCGATGGACTACACGCTGAACAACATCACGATGCTCGGCTTGATCCTGGCGATCGGTATCGTGATCGACGACGCGGTTGTGGTGCACGAAAACATCTTCCGCCATATGGAAGAGCATCGCAAAAGCGCCTGGGACGCGGCCTTCTCCGCGACTCGCGAAATTGCCACCGCAGTGGTTGCGACGACGATCTCGCTGCTCGTGATTTTCGTGCCCGTCGCCTTCATGTCGGGGCAAGTGGGGCGGTTTTTCAACAGCTTCGGCTTCGTGGTCGGCTTTTCGATCCTGATGAGCATGTTCGTCTCGTTCACGCTTACGCCGATGCTCTGCGCTCGCTTTTTGAAGGCGGAGGACGGCCATAGCAGCAGCAAGTCGGGCTTCATCACGCGAGCGATCGAGGGTTCGTATCGCTGGATCCTGAGCCTATCGCTGCGGCATCGCTGGGCTGTCGTTCTGCTGACGATTGGAACGCTCTTCTCAACGCCCGCCGTCTTGGGATTGATCGGCTTCGACTTTGTGCCGCGCGATGACCAGAGCGAATTTGAGCTGGCGATGACGTTGCCCGAAGGGTACTCGCTGGAACAAGCCGATGAGCTGATGGCGGAGGTCGAGCAGGATCTGCGAACGCTGCGCGGGGTGACGCACATCTTCACCGTGGTCGGCGACACCACCGGGCGCGTCGGCAAAGGGCAGGGGGACGTGACGGCGGCCAGCATCTATGTCCGCATGCTGCCGCTCGGCGAGCGGGAATTCAGCCAGTTTGATGTGATGCGCGACGCTCGCGAGCTGATGTCGCGCTATCCGGATGTCCGCGTGGCCGTGCAGGACGTGAGCGCTATCTCGGCCAGCGGTTTCCGGCAGGTCGATCTCGACCTGAATATCCGCGGTCCAGACCTGGAGAAGCTGACAGAGATCTCCGAACAGATCACCGAGTGGATGCGGCAGCAGGGGCACTACGTCGACGTCGATACTTCGCTCTCGTTGCGCAAGCCCGAGCTGCGCGTGCGGATCGACCGCGAACGGGCCTCGGACCTTGGGGTGCCGGTGGAGACGATCGCTTCGACCCTCAATTTGCTCGTCGGCGGCGAACTTGTCGGCAAGTACAAGGAAGGGGCTGACCAGTACGACGTTTGGGTGCGGGCCGAAAAGCCATTTCGCGACGCGCCCGAGACGATCGACGCCCTCATGGTTCCTGCGCCGCAGGTGGGCCTGGTGCGACTGTCGAATCTCGCCCACCTCGAGCCGGCCCAAGGGCCGTCGACGATCGAACGCTCCAGCCGGCAGCGGCAGGTCGTCGTGGTCGCAAACCTGGAGAACAAGGCTCTCGGCGACGCGGTGAACGAGGTGGACGCCTACGTCAAATCGCTCAACCTGCCGGCCGGGTATCACCACGAGTTCATCGGCCGGGCGAAGATGCTGAAGGAGTCGAACAGCGGCTTTCTGGTGGCGTTCCTGCTCAGCTTCTTGTTCATGTACATGGTGCTGGCGGCCCAGTTCGAGAGTTTCGTGCATCCGATCACGATCCTGCTGGCCCTGCCGCTGACGTTGCCGTTTGCCTTCTTGTCGCTCTTTCTGCTGCGGACGAACCTCGACATCTATGCCATGTTCGGCATCTTCATGCTATTCGGCATCGTGAAGAAGAACGGCATTTTGCAGATCGACTATACGAACGTCCTGCGAGCGCAGGGAATCGAGCGGGACAAGGCGATTCTCGATGCCAACCAGACGCGGTTGCGGCCGATCTTGATGACCACGTTGATGCTCGTGGCGGCGATGGTGCCGGTGGCGATGGGGCAGGGGCCGGGCGCTGGCTCGCGGGCCAGCATGGCGAAGGTAATCATCGGCGGCCAGTCGCTCTCGCTGCTGCTGACGCTGCTCGTCACTCCGGTGGCCTACTCGCTCTGGGACGACTTCGTGAATCTCTGGAGCCGATTCACCTCTCGCCGCAAGCCGAAGGAATCGGAATCGCACGGAGCGACGGACGAGACCGCTCCAGCCCAGGAGCACGAACTGCAGCCGGCCTAGTTGCCGCTTCTGGGTGGGATGTTTCTACCGCGAGGCAAGTTCCCCAGGCCGCGGGTGTAGTTTCTGCACCCGCGGTCGATTACGCTGATCGCCGTAGGGAACGTTTTTCTGCCCACCTCGCTTTTGGAGACCCGCCCTATGTCCGCCCGCTCGCGTTCGTCCCACCTGAGCCGCCGCCAGTTTCTCGCCACCTCCGCAGCCGCCACGATTGCCTCCGGCTACTTCATCAACACGGCCGCGGCGCAGCCGTCGAAGTCTCCCAACGAAAAGCTGAACCTGCTTTGTGTCGGCGTGGCCAACAAGGGGTGGGACAACGTGCTGCAACTGCGGAGCGAAAACATCGTGTCGCTCTGCGATGTCGACTCCAACTATCTGGCCAAGGCAGGCGAGACCTTCCCTCAGGCTCGGCAGCATCGCGATTTCCGCAAGGCGATTGAAAGCGAAGCCAAGAACATCGACGCCGTCGTCGTCTCGACCGCCGATCACACGCATGCCCCCGCCACGGCGATTGCCCTCGATCTGGGCAAGCACGTCTACTGCGAGAAGCCGTTGACCCATACCGTCACCGAAGCTCGCGTGATCGCCGAACTGGCCCGCAAGAACAAGCTCGTCACGCAGATGGGGACGCAGATTCACGCGGGGGACAACTACCGCCGGGTGGTCGAGCTCATTCAAGGGGGCGCCATCGGTCCTGTGACCGAGGTCTATAACTGGTGCGGCAAGGGTGGGTCGGGGGGCAAGTTTACGCCCAACGCCGGACCGGCGCCGTCGAACCTGGACTGGGACTTGTGGCTGGGCCCGGCGAAGGAACGGCCCTACTCGACGAGCATCCATCCGGCCAACTGGCGTCGGTTCTGGGAATACGGCGGCGGCACCTTCGGCGACATGGCTTGCCACGTGATGGACTTGCCGTTCTGGGCTCTCAAGCTGCGTCATCCCACGTCGGTGGTCTGCGAAGGCCCCACGCCGGACGACGTGGGAACCCCGAACTGGACCAAGTGCACCTACGAGTTCCCTGCCCGTGAGGGAATGCCGGCCCTCAAATTCCACTGGGCCGACGGAAGTCAGAACTTTGATCTGGTCAAGAACACGAAGGATCACAACGACAAGCCGCTCAGCAGTTGGGGCCTGGGTGTGCTCTTCGTTGGTGAGAAGGGAATGCTGGCCGCCGACTATGGCCGGCGCCAGTTGCTGCCGCAGGACAAGTTCACTGGCTTCAAAGCGCCCGAGCCGACGATTCCCAACTCGATCGGCCACTGGCGGGAGTTCGTCGAAGCGTGCAAGACCGGCGGACCGACGAGCTGCAACTTCGACTACTCCGGCGCTCTGACCGAAACCGTGCTGCTGGGCATCGTCGCCTATCGCACGGGCGAAAAGATCGAGTGGGACGCGAAAAACCTCAAGGTCACCAACACCGACAAGGCCGAGCAGTACCTGTCGAAGGAGTACCGCAAAGGCTGGGAGCTGGTCGGTTTGACCTAATTGGTGCTCGCCGGTCCTGCGCTAGGCGAGGATCTGCTTCACCACGTTGCCATGCACATCGGTCAGGCGGTAGTCCCGTCCCTGGAAGCGATAGACCAGGCGGGTGTGATCGAAGCCGAGCTGATGCAAGATGGTGGCCTGCAGATCGTGGACGTGAACCTTGTCGCTGGCGACCTGGAAGCCCAGGTCGTCCGTCTCGCCGAAAGAGAAACCGGCTTTCACGCCACCGCCGGCTAGCCAGATGGTGTAGGCGTCGGGGTAGTGATCGCGGCCCAGGTTCGCGCTGGCCGCGGTCCGTCCTTCGCGGAACGGCGTGCGGCCGAATTCGCCTCCCCAGACGATGAGCGTCTCGTCGAGCAGGCCGCGCTGCTTCAAGTCTTTGATGAGTGCGGCGATAGGCTTGTCCATCGTCGCACACTTCTTCGTCAAGCCTTCGGTAAGGGCCGAGTCGTCGCTCGTGCCGTGGAAGTCCCAGCCCCAATCGAAGAGCTGGACGAAACGGACGCCCTGTTCCACCAGCCGGCGGGCGAGCAGGCAGTTGTTCGCCAGGCTGGCGCCGCCCGGCTGAGCGCCGTAGGCTTCGAGCACTTCTTTGGGCTCGCGGCTGATATCCATCACCTCGGGCACCGAGACCTGCATGCGGAACGCCAGTTCATACTGGGCGATGCGCGTCGCAGTTTCCGGATGGCCGAGTTCCCGGGCCTGTAATTCGTTCAGATCCCGCAGGGCATCGAGGCTCTTGCGGCGCAGGGTGCGATCCATACCCGGCGGGTCCGAGGCGTAAAGCACCGGGTCCCCTTTGGAGCGACATTGCACGCCCTGGTAGACCGATGGCAGAAAGCCGCTGCCAAAGCTGTTCTTGCCGCCGTTCGGCTGCACGCCGCTGGAGATGAGGACGACGAAGCCGGGGAGGTTTTCGTTCTCGCTTCCCAGGCCGTAGGTGACCCAGGAGCCCAGCGACGGTCGGCCGGAACGCGGCGATCCGGTGTAGACCAAAAGCTCGGCGGGGGCATGATTGAACTGGTCGGTGTTCATCGACTTGATGACACACATCTCGTCGGCGATCCCATGGAAATGCGGAATTGCGTCGCTCATCCAGATGCCGGCTTCGCCGTATTGGGCGAACTTTCGCGGCGTGCCGAGGAGCTTGGGCACTCCCGAGGTGAAGGCGAAACGCTTTCCCTTGATGGTCGACTCGGGGCAGGGCTCGTCGTTGTGCTTCACCAGCGCCGGCTTGTGATCGAACAGATCGAGGTGGGGCGGCGAGCCGGTCATGTGAAGGTAGATCACACGCTTCGCCTTGGGAGCGAAGTGCGGCGCCTTCGGGGCGAGCGGATTGACGACCGTGGACGCTCCCGGTGCTCCTTCCGGCGCCGCAACGCCGTCGCGCGCGAAGAGCGCCGACATGGCAATGCCGCCGAGAGCCATCTGGCTCTGACGGAGGAAGTGGCGGCGGGTTTGGAGCTGGATGTTTTCGAGGATCGGATGCACGATGGTTTTCCTCGGTCGAATGATCGAGCTTGCGTTTGGTGGCGCTGCGGGCTTGGTGTCCTACTGTGGGGCTGGCCCGGAGGCAGGTTTGCTCCGGCTACTTTCTGTGGCGATGGATAGGCATCGCGAGGGGCGACCGTTAGCGTTTCAGGAACATTTCGTCGAGGTTCAGTATCACGTTGCTGACGACGGTCCAGGCGGCCAGTTCCGCCAGATCGGTGTTTTCCGGCGGTGGGCCGAGCGGCTCCGTGGCCATCTTCTTCGCTTCTTCGGGTGATTGCTGGAACTCGGCGCGGGCCTGCTCCAGAAGCGTTCTCGTTCGCTCGAGTTCGACGGAACGCGGCGGGCGGGCAAGGCAGAGCTTGTAGAGCCGCTCGATCCGCTGGTCTGGCTCGGGCCCAGCTTCGGCGAGCACGCGGCGGGCGAGGGCCTGCGCCGCTTCGATGTAGACCGGGTCGTTCAACGTGACGAGCGCTTGCAGCGGAGTGTTCGTGCGCGAGCGACGGACGGTGCAGACTTCGCGGTTGGGGGCGTCGAACGCCGCCATGCTCGGATACGGGTTCGACCGCCGCCAGGTGGTGTAGAGTCCCCGACGATACTTATCGTCGCCGGCGCTGGTCTGCCAGTCGATGCCGCCGCCGAACGCGGCATTGAGGCCGATCGACGGTTGCGGTGGTTTTACCGGTGGGCCGAACATCTTCTTGCTGAGCAGGCCGCTCACCGCCAGCGCCTGATCGCGAATCATTTCCGCGGACAGACGCACCCGCGGTCCCACGGCGAGCAAGCGGTTGTCGGGATCGCGCTGGGCCAGCTCAGGAGTGAGCCGCGACGATTGCCGGTAGGCCGCCGAGGTGACCAGCAGCCGAAGCATCGCCTTTTGATCCCATTTCAGCCGGACTAGTTCGGTCGCGAGCCAGTCGAGCAACTCGGGATGAAACGGCGCCTCTCCCTGCGAACCGAATTCCTCGCTCGTCGAGACGATGCCGATGCCAAAAATCTGTTCCCAGTAGCGATTGGCGATTACCCGGGCGGTGAGCGGATTGTCGTCGTCGACGAGCCAGTGGGCGAGCGTCAGGCGATTCTTCGGCTGGTCTGCCGGGAGCGGATGAAACGCGGCCGGCGTGCCTTCGGTCACTGCGGCTCCTTCATCGAGGAAGTTGCCACGGTGCTGAATCTTCGTAACCCGCCGCTTGTCGGGAGCAAGCTCCCGCATGACGGGCACCGTGTCGGGCTTCAGGTTGGCCAGTTGCTTCTGCAATTTGGCCAACCTGGCCCGCTGCGGAGCCAGTTGAGGAGCCTGGCCGAGGAAGTGCCGCGTCAGTTCGGATCGCTGGGCCTCGGTGCGAACGTCCGCCGGAGTTTGCAGGATCGCCAGGACGCTCGCCGGTATCTTGGCGAGTCGAGCCGCGCTCGCGTCTCGCGTGTAGCTCAACTTGAAACAGCCGAGCGTGTGCTTCTCGAACGGGGACAACTGCTCCAGTTCGATCCGCAGCACGGAGCCCGCGGGCAGGTCGACCGGTTTGTCAGTGACGAGCGTCAGGTGGTGGGGTTTGCCTTGTTGGCCGCCAATCGCCCAGCCTTTGCCAGCCTGCGGCTTGAGCACGTTGGCTGCCGCGAAGCCCGGTTGTTCGTAGTCGGCGTAGGCGACGCTGAACGTCACGGTTCGTTCGCCGTCGAGTGACCATTCGCGAGTGGGACTCGGCGGATTCGACTCCGTCTGTTCCCAGACGACTTCGCGCTTGTCGTTGAGCAGCGCCACACGGAAATGGTTCAACCGAGCGCCGGTAGCGCCGTCGGTGCGGTTCCAAAGCACGATCCGATCGAGCGGTTGCTCGCTCTGCAAGTCGACTTCCCACCACGGATGGTTCGCTTTGGCGGTGTGGGAGACCGATTTGTTGGCGTAGTTGCCATCGGTATTGCCGTCGATGGCCAATTGGGGCGGGCCGTCGAAACCGGTGCTGATTTGAGTTGCCACACCGCGAACAGCAACATTGTCCTCGCCGCGAAATACCTGCACTTCGGCCAGATGCAGAACCGCGTCCTTGCCGAGCAGTTCAACGCGAACAAACCGGCCGACGGCGGGAGCAGCGGCGGGCGGGACGATCGTGGCGGTGAGTTTTGAGAGGACGAAATTGCCGCCGCCGTGTCCGGGACCTTGGGACGGCAGCGATGGATCGGGCAGGGCGTCGAGGCGCAGAGCACTGAGCTGACCGCCTTCGGCTGGAAGCTCGATCGTGTAGATGTCGGTG
>JAEZAS010000006.1 GCA_023430365.1 Planctomycetota bacterium | reverse complement strand
CCCTTCGAGCGTTGCCTGCTCCTTCCCCTCCGCATCCCACAGCTTGATCTTCCGATCCGCCGAGCTGGTTGCCAGCAAACTGCCATCCTTCGACCAGGCGACCGACCAGACTGCGTCGCCATGCCCTTCGAGCTTCGCCTTCTCGCTGCCCGCCTGCCAATCGAACAGCTTGCCGAGCTTGTCGGTTGAGACGCTGGCCAGAGTCGCCCCGTCCGGAGAAAACGCCAGCCCATAAACGGCCGCCTCGTGTGCCTTGATCGTTTTCGCTTCCTTCGCCCCTTCGGTCTCCCAGATGACGATGTTGCCATCCTCCATACCGGCGGCAAAGTGCTTTCCATCCGGAGCGAAAGCCACTGAGCGAACCCAACCCTTTTTCTCGATGGTCGTCTTCGGCTGTTTGGCAGCGACGTCCCAGAGAATCACCTTGCCGTCGTAGCCGCTGGTCAGCAGCAGCGATCCGTCAGCCGACCACGCGACCGACCAAATGTTCGTGGGATGGCCGGTCAGCTTCGCCAGTTCGGCGCCGCTCTTCGCATCCCACAGCACCACCTCTCCCGGCCGATACTGCAGGCTCTCGCCCCCAGCCGTAGCCAGCTGCGAACCATCACCGTTGAACGCCAGAGAAGTTACCCAGCGTTTATGTTTCGCAAGGGCTGGGGCCTCCTGTGCCGAGGCTGGAGCAAGGAGAGCACTTGCCACAATGAACAGAACGAGCGAGCGAGGAGAGGACATCAGGTGATGCATCGTCAGACTCCCGAAGTACGTTGACCGATCGCTGTGTACAAGACTTGGACTCGCCTGTTCGACGCGCCCGTGAAAGACAGAGCTTACTCCGCTAGTTTACCTTCTCCGCGAGGCCAGTCAGCCGCTTACGAATAAGTCAGCCGAAGCGAGCGGCGGGTTCGCCGAAGAACGGATCTGCCTAAGAATACATCCCGGCCGGTCCGATTGCTTCGAAGGCGTCCTTGAAGTGCTCCAACACGGGCCGCTTCTTTCCGCCCGGCCAGGTGACCGCGATCACGTCGAACCGCGTCTTGCAATCGAGCAAGTCGTGCCGCTTGAGATAGGCCGTGGCCAGTCGCGTCAGACGCTGCTGCTTGCGATGATCGACTGCATCGGCGGGATGGCCTGCGACGTCGCCGGTGCGGGTCTTCACCTCGACGAACACGATCGTCCGTCCCTCGACAGCGATCAGGTCGATTTCGCCCAACTGATCGCGCTGCCCGCGGGCCACAATCGTATAGCCCAAGCGGCGCAAGTAGCGAGCCGCTTCGCGCTCGCCACGTTGGCCAAGCGAAAGAGGCTGACGCCAGACGCGTAGCCTCTGCGATAGGGCTTGAAAGAAGCGCAGCATTCGACGTCCTCCGGAGAAGAGAGAACGTCCCAAATTATGACCGCTGGCGAGCGGATAACAAACGTTTTCCGCTGCTCCACCGAGGACTACTCGGCGGCGACCTTCACCTTGCGCTCACGCAGCTTCACGGCCTTGCCCACGCGGTCGCGCAGGTAGTACAGCTTCGCGCGGCGGGTGACGCCCGATCGCTTCACTTCCACCTTGGCGATCTTGGGGGAGTGCAGCGGGAACTTGCGCTCCACACCTTCGCCAGCCACGATGCGGCGGACGGTGAACATCTCGCGGGTGCCGCTGCCGCTGCGGGCGATCACGGTGCCGCTGAAGATCTGAATCCGCTCGTCCTTGCCTTCCAGGATTCGCGTGTGCACGTCGACGGTGTCACCCACGTCGAACTTCGGCGGCTCGGCCTTCAGGCTCGACTGTTCAACCAGCTTGAGAATCTCTTGGCTCATGGCCTTTGTCCTTCACTCTAACTTCGACTTCGCGTCTCGTTCGTGTTCACTCGCCGGACCGATCGAGCAGATCGGCCCGCCGCTGTCGTGTCTTTCGATAACTCTGTTCTTTCCGCCAGCGAGCAATCTCTTCGTGATTGCCGCTCATCAGGATCTCCGGCACCACGTGGCCGCGATACTCGCGAGGCCGTGTGTACTGCCCGAACTCCAACCAACCGTGTTCGGTGGAGAAGGAGTCGTCCTGACTGCTTTGTTCGTCTCCCAAAACGCCTGGCACAAGTCGCACGACCGCGTCAATTAGCGCCATCGCCGCAACTTCACCGCCGTTCAGGATGTAGTCGCCGATCGAAATCTCGTCCGGCTGAAGGATATCGACCACGCGTTGGTCAAATCCTTCATACCTTCCGCAGAGCAGAACCAATCGGTCGTGCCCTGCCAGCTCCTTCACCACGTCCTGCGTCAGCTTCCGGCCTTGCGGCGAAAGCATGACCAGATGCCCAGGCGAAGGAGCCATCTCCTGCACCGCTTCGACACTCTCGACGACCGGCTCGACTTTGAGCACCATTCCGGGGCCGCCGCCGAAAGGCCGATCGTCCACCTTGTGATGCTTGTCGCGCGTCCACGCGCGAATGTCGTGCCGCTGCACGTCGACCAACCCCTTCTCTATCGCCTTCTTCAAAAGGCTTTGACCGAGATACCCGTCGAAAATCCCCGGGAACAGGGTCAGGACATCGAAGCGCATGACAAGTTACTCGGCAGCCTGCTCGCCGCCTTCGGCCGGAGCTTCACCACCCTCAGCCTGGGCTTCCGCGGTCGCTTCCGGAGCCGGAGCGGGCTCTTCCTTCGGCGGCGGCGGAACGTAGGGAGCCGGAGCCTGACGCTTGGTCGTCTTCAGCTTCTCCAGAGCCGTCTGCTGCTGGGCGACGTGCGTGCCGTTCAGACCATACTTCTTGATCAGCACAGCGACCTTGTCCGACGGCTGGGCGCCAACGCTCAACCAATAGGCGATCCGTTCGCCATTGAGCCGGGCCCGGGCGTCGGTGTCGGGAACGATCGGATCGTAGAGGCCCAGCTCTTCGATCACCTTGCCGTCACGCGGGGCTCGGATGTCCATCGCACAAATGCGATAGAACGGTCGCCGGTTGCGCCCCATCTTCTTCATTCGGATTCGAACTGTCACGAAAAACTCCTTAACGAACGAGTGAACACGCTATGTATCAAATTGAATCGCAACGAACTGCAGGTACTGGATCGAAGGCCGAGAATTCACTCCCTCTCCCACCGGAAGAGGGCGGGAGGTGAGAGAGGCTTGCCTTAAGTCAGCCCTCACCATCAAGCCATCACTTCTTTCCCTCACGCTTCCGCTTCCGCAGTTCCTTTTCACGCTTCTTTTTCAGCTCGGCCCGCTCCGCGGCCGTCAGCCGCTTGCCGGTATCCCCCTTAGGCTTGAAGCTTTGGGCGCCCGGGTTGAGCATGCCGCTGCGCTGCAGTTCCTGCAATGCAGCCATCCGACCACCGACCCCCTTGCCAGCCATGGCTTTCATGATGGGGGACATCATGTCGTACTGTTTCAGCAGTGCGTTGACTTCCTGCACCTGCACGCCGGCGCCGCGGGCGATGCGGTTGCGGCGGCTAGGATCGATCTGCTTGGGGGACCGACGCTCGCCGGGGGTCATCGAATCGATGATGCCCATCAGCTTCTTCACGTCCCCTTCGTGATTCGAGCCCTCGAGCATCTTGGTCATTTCGCCCATGCCCGGAAGCAGGCCCAACATCTTCCGCATCAGGCCCGGCTGAGCGATTTGCTGCAACTGAGCCTTGAAGTCGTCGAGCGTGAATTCGCCCGCCTTCAGCTTGGCTTCCAGTTCAGCCTGCTGCTTGGCGTCGATGCTGCGCTGCACGACATCAACCAACCCCAGCACGTCGCCCATGCCGAGGATCCGGCTGGCCATGCCTTCGGGGCGGAACGGCTCGAGAGCGTCGAGATGTTCGCCGGTGCCGATGAACTTGATCGGAACGCCCGTGACGTGCTTCACCGACAGCAAGGCGCCGCCACGAGTGTCGCCGTCGAGCTTCGTCATGATGACGCCGTCGAGCTCCAATGCCTCGTTAAAGGCTTTGGCGCTGTTCACGGCGTCCTGACCGGTCATGCCGTCGACCACCAGGAACACCTGGTCGGGATGAACCCGCTTGTCGATCCGCACGAGCTGGTCCATCAACTCCTGATCGATCGCCAGTCGGCCCGCGGTGTCCAGAATGAGCACCTGAGCGTGCGTTTCGCGGGCCTTTTGGGCCGCGTCCTGGCACACCTTGACCGGGTCTTGCGCTCCCGGCTGGGAATAGACCGGAATATCGAGCTGCCGGCCGAGCACATGGAGCTGTTCGATGGCGGCGGGGCGCTGCAAGTCGGCAGCGCACAACATCACCGACACCTTGTTGCCCTTCAAAAGCTGGGCGAGCTTTCCGCAGGTCGTCGTCTTACCGCTACCCTGCAAACCGCACATCATCAGGACCGTCAGGTCCTTCTTCAGCGGAATGGCTGGGTCGACGGGCCCCAGGATATCGATCAACTCGTCGTGAACGATCTTCACGACCTGCTGGGCCGGATTCAGGGCCAGCAGCACCTTCTCGCCCAGCGCCTTCTCGGAAACCTTTCCGATGAAGTCCTGCACGACCGAGTAGCTGACGTCCGCTTCGAGCAGCGATCGCTCGACGAGCTTTAGCCCATCGCGCATGTTCCCCTCGGTCAGCCGAGCCTTGCCTTGCAAGGTTTTCAGCGCGGAGGTGAGGCCGTCTTGTAACGACTCGAACATGGCGAAACTTCTACCGGGCCGCTGCCACGCTCTGGGGCGGAAGCGGTTCAAATGTCCCTAACTTGGCACACTGTCAGTGCTTAGCGCAGCACACGACCGATGGCCGGATCGACGGAAACCGTGCATTGTAGCGAACTGCCCCGAAAGCTGTAAATGCTGCGCTCTGGGTAATTCCGGTCTCCTTCTTAGCCCCTCAGGGCTGAGGCCAACCTCAGCCCGTCTTCCCGACACTTGGTTCATGCGAAATGCCGCCGGAAGTGGTTTTGCAACGCAGTTGCATTACAACCGATGCGTTCAGCCACATTTCAACCAGTTAGGCCATCCCCACCGAACACAAGTTATTCAGACGACAAGGCTTACTACGTCTACAAGGACCACAACCGATTTTCCGACCTGCATTTTTCACAACCTTTCGCGGGGTTTTACAACACCCACCTTGCGTCGAAAGTGCGTTCCCTCGGCGAACTCACAACGCGATGCACGGCATGCCGCTTGAAGCGTTGTGCGGCAGCCGTCCCTTTCGGTTCCAGCACCCCTCCCGCTTCAAGGAATTCTATGGCTGCATGGCTCGCCGTCCTGCAGGGGATCTACTAC
>JAEZAS010000001.1 GCA_023430365.1 Planctomycetota bacterium | reverse complement strand
GCGATGTAGTGCGTCGCCGTAGCTGAATTCGCCAGAATTCAGAGGTCCTCCTATGGCAGACAAGGATGTCTGCCCTACTTTTGTAACGGTCTGAATTCTGGCGAATTCAGCTACGAGAGAGATACTGTGGCGGCTGCTGTTTCAACTTTGCCCACCAAGACCACGCTTCAGCCGACTGAGCAAGCGGACGTCGCCGCGCTGGTCCGCGAAGCGTACGACGCCAGTACTCCGCTCTACATCGTCGGTGGCGGCACGAGCCTCGATTTTGGCCTGCCGGCCCGGGAAGCGGGCGCCGCGCTCTCGCTGGGGCAGTTGAATCGCGTCGTCGACTATCCGGCCCGCGATCTGACGGTGACCGTAGAGGCCGGCATCACGATGCAGGCGCTGGCTGAACTGCTCGCCAAGGAACGGCAGCGGCTGCCGATCGACGTTCCCCAGGCCGACCGGGCGACGATCGGCGGCGTCATCGCGACCAACTTCAACGGGCCTCGCCGGTACGGCCAGGGAACGGTGCGCGATCATGTCATCGGCATCGCGGCTGTCGACGGTCGGGGCGAAACGTTCAAAGGTGGCGGCCGGGTAGTAAAAAACGTGGCCGGCTACGACTTTTGCAAGCTACTGACCGGATCGCTCGGCACCTTAGGTGTCATCACGCAGGTGACGCTCAAGCTCAAGCCAATGGTTGAGCAATCGCGCCTGATGGCCTGCGCCGTGAAGGATGCAGCCGAAGCCGAGCGCATGCTGGCCGCTCTTTCGTCGAGCAAGACAACGCCGGTTGCCATCGAGCTTCTCGCGGGGCCAGCCTGGGAAGCAAACCGATCGCTGGCCGCCGTTGGCCCAGTGCCGCCGGGCGGCATGTATATCGTGGTAGGCCTCGAAGGGACCGCGAGCGAAGTGGAATGGATGTGCAGCCAGCTGTCCGATGAATGGAGCGCACTGGGTGTGGAAATGCCGTTTCCACTCGGCAGTTCGGCGGACCTGTGGCGAGAACTGATCGAGTTTCCCGCGGCGGGCCAGTCGCCGCTGGTGCTGAAGGCGAGCGTGGTTCCGAGCGGCACGACCGCGATCGTCGAAGCGGCCCGGCGGATCGATCCCCAGGTTTCGGTGCAGGCTCACGCGGGGAACGGCGTGGCGATTCTCAAGTTTGCGACGTTTCCGAGCGAAGGGCTGTCGCGATCACTGGTGGGCAACTTGCAACCGGTGGCCGCGCGGCGCCACGGCTCGCTCAGCGTGCTCTCCAATCCTTCCGGCGCGGAAATGACTCATCAGAGCGTGTGGGGCGGCATTGACGCGCCGTTCGATCTGATGACCGAGGTGAAGCGGCGGTTCGACCCTAAGGATCTGCTGAACCGCGGCCGGTTCGTGTACATTTGATGGTTTGCCGACATCCAGCGGCCAGGCGGCATTGGCCGATTGTTTTGATATGACTACAGCCAGTTCGCACAGCCCGACCACGGAGCCGACGGTGGCGACTCCTCCGGCCGATCCCGCGCCGCACCTGGTGCAGATCGGTCCGCCGTCGACCAATCCGGGAGCGTCGATCGTCTACGAGCGGTTTCTCGACTGCGTCCATTGCGGACTCTGCACCGCCTCCTGCCCGACCTATGTCGAGACCGGGAACGAGAATGACAGTCCGCGAGGCCGCATCTACCTGATGCGGGCCGTCACCGATGGCCGGCTAGAGTTGAACCATGAAGTGCGGCGGCATTTGGAGCTGTGCCTCGATTGCCGGGCGTGTGAGACGGCCTGTCCGAGCGGCGTGCAGTATGGCCGGCTGATTGAGCCGTTTCGCATCGGCATGGAACGGACCGGAGAAGCGGAGGGGGGCGACGCCGGGAAGCGCGACGACTGGTTCCATCGCTACATCCTGTTTGGCCTGTTCCCCTACCCCGAGCGGTTGCGAAAGTCGCTCATCCCAGCCCGGATTGCCCAATGGCTGAAGCTCGATCGGCTGCTGATCGGAAGCGGGCTGTGGCGATTGCTCCCATCGCGTCTGGGGCGACTGGTGACGATGCTGCCGCCGCTCGAAAAGCCGCTCCCTGCCCTGCCGTCGTTCCTGCCCGCCATTGGTCGGCGGCGAGCCCGCGTGGCGTTGTTCACCGGCTGCATTGGGGACGTCATGTTCCGGCAGACGAACTGGGCGACCGCGCGGGTCTTGCAGCAAAACGGCTGCGACGTCGTGGTGCCGGAACAGCAGGTCTGCTGCGGGGCGATCCACCTGCATGCCGGCAGCAGCCAACCGGCGCGCGAGTTGGCCGACAAGAATGTGTCCGCCTTCGAGGCGGACAGCGTCGACGCCGTCGTGGCCAATGTGGCCGGCTGCGGGGCCATGCTGAAGGACTACGGCCGTCACTGGGCTGACGAGCATTCGCCGGAGCGGCAGAGTTTTGCCGATAAGGTCCGCGACGTGAGCGAGTTTCTCGATCAGCTGGGCCTCATCACGCCGACGGGCAAATTGCCGCTCACGGCCACCTACCACGACGCTTGCCACCTGGTGCACGCCCAGAAGGTGCGAGAACAGCCGCGGAACTTGCTGCGGAAGATTCCCGGCTTGAAACTCGTCGAGCTTCCCGAGTCGGAGCTGTGCTGCGGGGCGGCGGGCACCTACAACCTGACCGAGCCGGAAATGGCCGAGCGTCTGGGCAGGCGAAAGCTCGAGAACATCCGCAAGACCGGCGCTCGGGTCGTCATCACCGCCAACGCCGGCTGCCTGCTGCAGATCATGCGCGAAGCGCGGATGCAGGGAGAGCAGTTGAAGATCATGCACCCGATGGAAGTGCTCGATCTGAGCTACCGGCGGGAGCCGCTGCCGTTTTAGAGGCCCGTGCCCGTTTACGGCGCCCGAGTGTGTGGCACGCCCTGGAACGAAGTGAAGGGCGTGGGGCTCCGCAGCAAGATTCGGCCACGCCCTTCGCTGCGCTCCACGGCGTGCCACCCATGCGTAGGTGATTTCTCCAGAATTCGGACGCCTCCCCAGGCAGACAAGAATGCCTGACCCACTTAGCAACAGTCGGAATTCTGGTGAATTCAGCTACGGGGAAGCAGTTTTGCCGTTCACTGCATCGCCAGGGTTTCGATCTCCAACTCCATCAGCCAAGGCAGCAATTCCGCGAGGCTCGGCCGACGAAGAGGTTGTCGGGCGAGCATCGCCCGAAGCAAGCGAGCCAGTCGTAGCGGCGCGTGAGGGAGCCGCTCGCGCAGCTCCGGCGCGACGCTACGCAGATGCCAGGAGACGACCGTTGCCCGGTCGCGCGTCTCCATCGGCGGCGAGCCGGTCAGCAGTTCGAACAGGGTGATCCCCAAACTGTAAATGTCGCTCGCAGCCGTCAGCGGATCGCTGGGAACGATCATCTCCGGTGCCGTGTAGATGCAACTTCCTGACAAGGCTTCACTGCAGGCGCATTCTTCGTCTTCGAGGCGGCGGGTGAATCCCAAATCGATGAGCGTCGTTTTCCCGTCGGGCGCCACCAACAGATTGTCCGGCTTGACGTCGCCATGCAGCCAGCCGGCTTCGTGCAGAGCCCGCAATGCATCGGCCGCCTGTCGAACGATTCGCAATGCGCGGGGGATCTTCAGTCCCTGGACCTCGTCGTCTGCTCCGCCGGCGATCAAGAGCCGCCGGCCGCTGACGGCCCGCTCGTGCAAGAAAGCCAGGTGGCACGGCTGACGTTGCAGTTGCGAGGCAAGGAGCACGGGCAGGTTCGGGTGAGTCACGCTGCCTGCGACCAACGCCTCGCGCTTCAGGGCCGCAAGCGCGAGTGAGTCGTCGTCGAAGTCCGGATCGAGCGCCTTGATGACGTAGTCGGCGGGGGCGGTCGGCGGCGCGTGAATCGGCCGGGCTTGAAAGACGATCGTCTTGCGGCCGCGTCCCAGCAGTCGCACCGGTTGCCAAGGCCCCAGCGGCGCGAAGCGGCGCGAGGTGGTCGCTCCTTCTCGGTTAGGCAATGGACGTGCGCGCGTCGCCAGGGCGGCACGCGGAAGTTGGCCGAGCGTGGGCATGGTGAGGACTTGCAGCGGGCGGAGAACTCCGCCAGACGAAGCGAGGTGGGAATAGTCGACGGGCGAGGCGGGTCTATTCTTTGCATCGGTCGCAGGGGCCTCGCGGATTGCAGTGCCCACCGCGGCCCGCAAAGTCAACGGCATGTTTTGCCTCACCGGTAAGCTTTGACGGGCGGGACGCCAGTGGCAGCATCTTGCTGCTTGCAACGGAGTTGCGGCGAAACTAAAATCCGAAAGTCTGTTGTAGCAACAATTTGAAGGAGAATGGTTTCATGGTTCGCACGTGGCTTGTTTTGGCGATTCTGGCAGTGGTCGGTGTTGGCGCTGTAGTTGGCTGCAGCGGTCCGGACGCCCCGAAGAAGGCGGGCTCGACCGAGACCTAAGCTCGCTGAGTCGATCGCAAGTCGGAAAGCCAGGCGGCTACAGCGCGAGCGGGCCGCCCACACACCTCTCTCCTTCTCTGAGCTGCTTCTCAAGCAGCGGGCGACTCCTCACATGCGAATGAATTCGGTTCCAGGCTGGCTGGGCGGCGCTCTGCTGCTGCTCGGCTCGGTGTTTCTCGGCTGCGGCGGCGAGGCCGCCACCAAGGATTCGGCGGGCGGAGGCTCGGGGACCAAGCGCCTCGTGTTCCTCACCAACGGCGACGATCCCTACTGGGACACGTGCCATGCCGGCCTGAAAGAAGGGGCCAAGGAACTCGACATCGAGAAGGACGGCTTCACGGTCGTCATGGACAAGGGCAATTTCAAGCCCGAAGGGCAGATCGACAAGCTGCGGCAGTACATGACCGAGCCCGATGTCGTCGGCATCGCCATCTCGGTCGTGCAGGCCGATAACCGAACCATCGCCGACCTGCTGCGAGACCTGCAGAAGGCGGGCAAGAAGGTCATCACCGTCGACGGCGACGTGAACCTGGAACGCTTCCGCGACGCCCGCACGTTCTACATCGGCACCGACAACTTCGTCGCCGGCCAACAACTCGGCAAGGCCAGCCGGCAGGTGCTCCAGGCGAAGGGAGTCGACAAAGGCGGCTACGTGCAGTTCGTCGGCTACACCGACAACGACAACGCCCGCAAGCGGATGGACGGCGTGAAGGACGCCATCGGCAGCGAGTACGAAGAAATCACCCGCCGGGCCGATCAAGGGGATCGCGACAAGGCCCGCGACAACGTTCGCACCACGCTCGACAACGAGGGGGACCGCGTCTCGGCATTGTTCGGCATCTGGGCCTACAACGCCCCAGCCATCGCCGGCGTCGTGCAGGAACGAGAAGTGCGCGATAAGGTCGTCGTGGGCA
>JAEZAS010000501.1 GCA_023430365.1 Planctomycetota bacterium | reverse complement strand
GCCCAAGCGCATCCTGGTTAAGATCATCGGTGAGTAGCATCGGCCGGCACTCCCTTCGGGGTTTCGCCGGTCAACAGGATTTCAAGGTGGTAGTGCGTTGTGCGTTGTAAATGCGATGCACATCACGGCGAGCGTGTTCATTAACGACGATGAGAGCGGGTTGCACGGCGACTATAAGAAATGGCTGGAGCAGCTCGCGCCGTTCGACGCCTCGCCGACGCGGTACGCCCACAACCGCACCGGCGAGGACAACGCCGACGCCCATATGAAGCGGCAGATCATGGGACGCGAAGTCGTTGTCGCCATCACCGCCGGCAAACTCGACTTCGGCCCCTGGGAACAGATTTTTTACGGAGAGTTCGACGGCAACCGGCCCAAGCGGGTGCTGATCAAAATCATTGGAGAGTAGCAGCAGCCCAATAGCCGGCGGATCACATCCGCCGGAAGTCCCGCGCGAGGACATGGCTATCAGGTTGGGCCCTATTCTGGTGGCTGAGCCTCTCGGTCGTTTTCCGGCGGGTGGTAACCCGCCGGCTAATGGAGCATCATTCGCGGAGGATGGATGGAAAACTCCCCACGAGGCATCTCGAACACAGAGCTTGAAATCGCCCGGAATCTGCGTTCATTGCTTGGGGATTGCCAGCCAGGCGATCCGCTTCCGGAGGGCGATCGGCTGCGCACGCTTCTCGATTACCTGGAGTATTTCATTCCCAGCGTCTTGGCGGAGCTGCACCGCGAATGGAAGTACGAGAGCTTCGACGGCCTCAACCTGAGCTATGCGCGTGCAACGACTGCCGACAAAGCGGAACTCTATGGGTTGGCCATCCTGATCGCCGACCAGACACTAGCCCCGTTTCACGTACGCTTTCAAATCTCACCAGAGGAGGACACAGTCACGTGGATGGAGTGTCGTGTCGGCCGGAGAGGAGCCCACGGCATGGAGCGCATCCACTTTCACAGTGATTTCAGGGCACTCAGCAAGCTGCCGCCGTTTGACCAGCTCAATTGGATGTACCAGGTGACCTTCGGCGAGCACCGACCCGAGGTGCAGCCCGCACCGCGGAGTTCCTGCTGAAATGACCGCAGAACCGGTGATCGCCGTTTTCGAGCGCCTGCAGGGAGAGATTTGCTGGGGCTTTCAATACGGCACTCAGCTCAACCTCTCTGTCAGCTTCGGCCCTCCGCAGATGCGTATTCGAGAACCGTTCACAGTCACATCGGAGTTGGAGGTGGTGCAACGGATCGCTCGGAAGCGGAATGTCACGATCAAAGGAGCGTGGTGGCTGTGGCTGCAATCCTCGTTCTGGCGAATTGAGTTGGACGGCAAGGTAGCAGCCAGCCACGCGTCATCGCGGAAAAAGAGAGACGACGCTTTTCTGGCCTTGGAGGGGCAGCGATTGACGTTTCCCACGATCAACTCCCAGACCGGCCGCACGCGGTTGCATTTCGATCTCGGCGGCGTTCTAGAATGTCGACGTTTTTCCCAGCAAGAAGAGGCGCCACTCTGGACGCTGTACGAGCCAGAAGGGAACGTCCTGTCCGTGTTTTCGGATGGGACGTACGCTCATCATGCTGGCAACCTGGCGACGGACAAAGCCATCCGAAAGCCGCTGTGAAGCGGGGCCTGAAATTACGTCCAAGTGTGTCGTCGCCCATCAGCCGGCGGATCACATCCGCCGGAAGTCCCGCGCGAGGAGATGCCGATCAGTCTGGGCCCTGTTCTCAATGGCTGGGACTTCCGGTCGTTTTCCGGCGGGTGGTGACCCGCCGGCTAATGGGCTTTTGAGCGTCAGCCAAACGTACCGAGTGGCTCAATCCCACCACCAGCTCTTTCCGGCGGCAGTTGCCGAAGTCTGGCTTCGCGCTTGCGCCAGTTCGCCATTCGCATCTCGCTGTAACCGCTCTTCGTCCAGCGCCTCGTCGGCCACGATCGATACTCCGCCGCCGGCTGGCGTGAGCAGTCGGCTGCCTTTCCAGAGGGAGATGGCGACGCATTGGGCTTCTTTCGGGGTGTCGTGCGTTTCGACGGGGAATTGTTTCTCGTCGCGCAGCAGTTCCGCCTGCCAGCTGGCCTGGGCGTAGTAGTCGTGCTTGCGGAAGAAGGCGGCGAGGATGGCGAGGTCGATCAGGCCGCGAAGCTGGGCATAGACCGGGCTCTTGGCGGCGATGTCTTCGTACTCAGTGGTGAAAGCGGTCGTGTAGGCGAGGCTCGGTTTGCTTGGCGGGGTTCCTTCGCCGAGTTTGCCGCCGGGGCCGATCGTTTTGTCTTCCGACTGGAGTTGAACGCCCTGACCGATCAGCTCGACGCCGAGGCGGTCGTCGGTGACGCGGAGGCAATCGTAGTCGGGAGTGAACCACCAGCGCTGCAGATTGCCATTCGTCGGATTGTCGACGGCGCTGATGAACGTCGCCATCTTGATCGGCGGCGGTTCGGCGCCGATGCCGATCAACTTCATCCGGTAATCGGCTTCGATGAGCACCTGGGCGAAGTGGGTCTGGGGAGAAATGCCGAACACGCGCACGTCGGCCATGCCGAGCGCCTGCTGCAGGCCGCTGGCGACTTGCTGGGCCACGCGAGTTCGCTGCGAGGCGTGTACGCTGCGGGGAATGGTTCGCTGAAACTCCTGCACCCGCTCGAGCGATTCCGGGCGAGGATCGATCGTGCAGCCCAGGAACGGTCGATCGCGGCCGCCAGACGGATAGGCCCTCAGAGCGACAGCCAGATCCTCAAGGAGCAACGTCGGTCGGCCGGTCGTCACACCAACGCGTCGCCCCGCCGCGTCCTTCACCCAGCCTTCCGCGGGGCCGGCGAGGACGATGTCGCCCGGTTCGCCCTCCTTGGCTGGGTAGCAGAACGCATACTGCACCCGCTGCAGGCCGGCGAGATGCGTGAGCACGTCGTCGGTTTTGCCAGCCTTCAGGTCGGCTGCGAGCTGGCGTTCGAGACGCCGCAGCGAGACCTTGCGAAGCGGCGAGAGCTTAAAGAGATCGGCTGGCAGCCCAGCCTTCGCGGCTCGTAAACGCTCGGCGGCCAGGCGGCTGTCGGCGGCGAACGTTTTGACTTCGACGACACCGTCGGCGTCGATCGAGATGCCGAATGTCGGCAGTTGAACGGTCGTGGCCGGCGGAAACGGCGGCTGCTGAGCGTTCAGTACAGCCGTGCCGACGAGAGATAGGCCCGCAACGATCGCGCAGGCGAAAACGCGTTGCAGCCAACGCATGAAACGATCCCCTCTGCCCTGCCCCTGATGGAGGTCATTCTAGGGGAGCGGGGATGGGGGGTGCAATTCGCGGTCGAAGACTCAACGTAGCTGAATTCGCCAGAATTCAGATGCACCGCAGATGGATACTCTACGCACCCGTCTCTGAATTCTGGCGTATTCAGCTACGCAGGCAGAAGCGATGCTTTGTCGCAGTTTCTCACGGGCAGGCTGGAAGCCTACCCTACGAACTAAGCGGCTTTGGTGGTGGAGAGCGGCAGGCGCGGCGTGGCTTCCAGGGCCAGCGATTCGCTGACCGGGTATTGGCCATCGAAGCGGTGCTGCACCTTCTGCTGCGGGAAGGGAATTTCCCAGCCGAGTTCATCAAAGCGTTGCTTGATGCGTCGCAGCAGTTCGCGTTTGACCTTCCACTGCTGCAGTGGCCGGGTCTTCATCAGCATCCGGATCGTCACGGCCGACTCGCCGAGGCCGTCGACGCCGAGCATCTCGGGATTGTCGATAATCAGCGGGCCAAACGTGATGTCCTTCCGCAGGGCCAGCCCGAGCTGAACCAGTTCGTCCATCACCTGATCGACGTTCTCGCGATACGAGACGCGGACATCGATCATCGCCCGCGACCAGCCGTGGGTCATGTTGGTGACCGAGTCGATCTTGCCGTTGGGAATGAAGTGGACGGCGCCCTCGAGGTCGCGGAGCACGGTCATCCGAAGCGTGATCTGTTCGACCTGTCCCGAGATGTTGCCGATGCGGAGCACGTCGTTGATCTTGTACTGGTTCTCGATCAGGATCACGAAGCCGTAGAAGTAGTCGCGGATCAGATTCTGGGCGCCGAAGGCGGCTGCCAAACCGAGGACCGCGGCACCACCCATCAGCGGGCCGACCGCAATGCCTGCCTCTTCGCAGAGCATGAGCAAGCCGCCGACGACGATCGTCGTCGAGAACGCGTTGCGAAACACGCCCATCAGCGTGCGGGCGCGGTCTTCACGTTCCTGTTTGGTGCCGCGAGCGCCGCGTTCGATGATCAACATCACGAAGCGTTGGCTGCTCAGGATGGCAAACAGTCGCAGAACGAGCATCGAAATCAGGATGATGCCGATTTTTGGGCCGTGATCGAGCAACCACTGCAACAGGTTGCGGAGGGCGTAGGGATTCGAGAGCTCGCTCAGGATTTCTTCCGCTTGGGCCGCTTCGTGCTGCCGGGCCTGAGCCTCGCTCAGGGCGGCGAGTTCTTCGCGCTGGAGCAACGAGAGCTGTTGCTGAAGATGCGTAAGTCGGGTGGTGCGGTCGCGAACTTCCTCGCGAGCGCGGGCGAAAAGCTGCTCGGCTTCGCGTCGCTGCTTGCGCATGGCCAGCAACTCGATGGGCGAGGTCCCTTCGGCGGCCCGCTTGTCGTATTCCTGATCGATCGAAGCGCCCGATTGAAAGGCGAGGTCCGATTTTTTCTGCGCGGCGACCAGCAGCTTCTGTTCGAGCTCGATATCGCGCTCGAGCGCCGCAATGCGGGCGGCGACCGATTGCACCTCGCGCTCGGCGGCGGCCGCTTCTTCGCGCTTTTGATCGGCGTCGGACCTGGCTTTTTCCAGTTCCTTGCTGACGGGCTTGGTGGGGGCGGCTGCAGCGGGAGCGGCTTCCAGTCCTGGCAACAGGCTGGCGGCTGGGCTGGCGGCGGGAGCTGGTTCGGGCTTTGGAGTCGGGGCGGCAGGCGCGGGCGCTGGCAGAACTGGCAGCCCGATCGGCGCCGCGGCGAGCGCAGGCAACGCGGAGATGGAGGGTGGTTCCGTGGGGGAGACCGGTTCAGCCGGAGCGGCGGCAGCTGGTTCGGTTGGTTCTTTGCTGACGACCGGCGGGACGTTGCCCTTCAGCTTGTCGAGCGCGGAGCGATCCTGCTCGAGCTTGGCTTCGAGGGCGGCGATCTGCTGTTGCTGCGTCTTGCGGGTTTCGATCGCGAGGTCAAAGCGTTCGCGAGCCAGTTTCCAGGTCTTGGTCAGATCGGCGATCTTGGCCTGCGTCTCGGCGAGGCCGGCCGCATCTTCGTCTTCTTCCAGGGTGGCGGCGACGGCCTTGGCGTCGGCGAGGGAGAGGTCGATGGCCTTGAAGGCGGCTTCCGCCAAGTTGAACTCGCTCTCCGGAGAGTTCAGATCGGCGTGCAGTTGGCTGAGCCGCATCTGGTCGCGTTCGATGGTTCGTTCCAGGCGGGTGATCTGCTCCGCCTGCGAGAGTTCCGCCGCGCGCGGAGCGGGGCTGGCCTTGCTTTCGACGGTCAGCTTCGGCGAACCCTTGTCGGCCAACTGGTTGAGGGCTGGCTGGGCGGGCGTCGCTGCCGGGGATGCGGCGGGAGGAGTCGCCGCGACCGCTTGCGACGAGACGACCGGGACGATTGCGTCGCTGGAAACGGCGGCAGGCGTGTTGAGGACGCTCGCCAGGCCGAGGCCCATGGCCAAGGTGGTCGAAAGGAGGACTCGCGGCAGGGAGGGGAGCCTGTGTGCAGACATGGAGCAATCGTTCGATTGGTTCGAGTTCTCGGCGGGCGAGACAGGGGCTCGCGGGGTAGCGAGCCGGCCGGGAGGCGGAGCGGTCGGGCGACCAACCTGCCTCCGGGGGTGGAGCTATACCAAAGGAGATTCGGCGAAGGCCACCCCAATCGAGTCCGTCCCGCCGGTTGCCGTATCACAGGCCGCTAGCAAGCCGGCGGCAGCAGGGCTGCGACTGTGGATTGACAACTCTTCAAAATGTATTTACAACCAAACCCGGCGTAACGTGCGTCGGTGAGAGCCGGCGTGCGGCGTTCGCTGCTGCGCGGAACGAAAAATGATGGTCGATGGAGCGGTGGCGGCCCATCAGCCCGCACGGGTCGTGAGCGAGCCGTGCTAGCTATTGTGAAACGGAGTGCCGAGGAAGTGTTGTGCGACCGAAAACGGCGTTGGACGAAGTGTTGTGAAGCTGAGGAGGCAGATTTCCTTAAGCGCAATAATCAACATCGGTTACAGTGAATTGGCGGGTTGACTTATCTGTTGTATTTTGGCGCGGGCCAAGCTCCGCGTCG
>JAEZAS010000472.1 GCA_023430365.1 Planctomycetota bacterium | reverse complement strand
GATCGAGCCAGGCGGGCGAAACCGAGACGGGGGGCCTGCGATGCTACGCCTCGATGACCTACGCCGGCCTCAAGAGCATGATCTATGCGGGCGTGGGCCCGGACGATCCGCGCGTGAAGGCCGCCGTCGACTGGCTGAAGAAGAACTACGACCTGGACAGCAATCCGGGCATGGGTTCAGCTGGGTTGTACTACTACTACAACACCTTCGCCAAGGCGCTCGACGCCATGGGTGAGGAAAAGTTCGTCGACGACAAGGGCAAGGCCCACGACTGGCGGAAGGACTTGGTTGAAGAACTAGCCAGCCGGCAGCGCGGGGACGGTTCGTTCGTGAACGAGAACCCGCGGTGGCTCGAAGGAGACGCCAGCCTGTCGACTGGCTACGCGCTGTTGGCCCTGTCGTACGCCAAGCCGAAGACGAACTAACGCATCGCTGCGTTGCTCACAGCGAATGGAGAGAATTGCATCGTCCCAAGCCCTTGCTTGGGATGAAAACGACGCGAGGCTCCACTGGGGAGCCTCGCAGCATGCTCGCGTTATCCGACTTCGCTGGGACGCCTTAGGCGGGCGTATCCACGGCCTTCAGGAAGTCGACAGCAATCGCCAGGCGCACGAGTTCCGGCAGCGAACCGGCGCCCATCTTGCGCATGATGTTTGAACGGCGAAGTTCAACCGTTCGCAGGCCAATATCGAGATCGGCGGCGATGCGCTTGTTCGGCAGACCCTCGAGCAGCTTACGCAAGACGAGCACTTCGTCCTCGGTAAGCGTCGCGAGGCGGCCTTCGATCTCGGACTTCTGCTGACGGATTGCCTGCTGCGATTGGCCGATGTTGAGCGCCTGCTCAATCGCCCGCCACAATTCCTGATCCTTGGCCGGCTTCTCGAGAAACGTCACCGCCCCGGCCTGCATGGCCCGCACCGCCATCGGCACGTCGGCGTAGCCGGTGATGATGATGATCGGCAGCGAACAGCCGAGCTCGATCAGCTTTTGCTGCAACTGCAGGCCCGTCATGCCTTCCATTTTGACGTCGGTGACCAGACACCCGGTCCACGAGGGGTCGTATTCGGCAAGAAAGGCCTCGGCCGACGGAAAGCTGCGCGTGGCGTACCCTTTGACGCCTACCATTTCCACGACGGAATCCCGTACGCCAGCGTCGTCGTCGACAACAAAGACCGTTTGCTCTGCCATGATCTGTTTCTCCGGATGCCCGTTTGTGCCCTAACAAACTGCAGTGCTTGCAGTTGTGGCGGATTTCTCTGCCCTAGCGTGTCCGACCGCGCACCGCGCGGACTGACAGCTAATTTTTGCGGTAAGCCGACCCAAGGCAACACCTAATGTCGATGGGTTCCGCGGAATCTAGGAGTGTAACGCGGCGCGGGCCGCTTGGGGATCGACTCCGCCGACGAGTTCCACATGCCCGAGCTTCGTCGGCAAGACAAAACGAAGTTGTCCGTGCTCGACCTTCTTGTCGTGACGCATCACGGCAATCAGTTCGTCGTCGTCCAGGCCCAGCACTGCTGTCGGCAGGCCGAGC
Source organism: Planctomycetota bacterium (assembly GCA_023430365.1). Lineage (GTDB taxonomy): Bacteria > Planctomycetota > Planctomycetia > Pirellulales > Pirellulaceae > JAEZAS01. Next base: position 18,341 of record JAEZAS010000472.1, on the reverse strand, counting down.
TTGGCGAGAAGCTGCTCCTGACGCTCGGTCGTTCGATGGTCGATGCGTCCCAAGCTTTCGGCCAGCCGCGAGGCGCAGACCATGCCGATCGCCACCGCCTCGCCATGCAAGTATTGCCCATAGCCGGCGACCGCTTCGATCGCGTGGCAGTAGGTGTGGCCGTAGTTGAGGACCGCCCGCAAACCACTCTCCTCGCGCTCATCCTGTTCGACGACGCCCGCCTTCAACCAGCAACTACGGGCGATGATCGTCTTCAGCACCTCAGGGTCGCGCTTGAGCAGCCCGTCGACGTTGGCTTCCAGATACTCGAAGAAATTGGCGTCGAGGATCACGCCATACTTCACCACTTCCGCCAGGCCCGAACGATACTCGCGCTCGGGAAGCGTGCTGAGCGTTTCGGTGTCGATGAGTACGGCGGTCGGCTGCCAGAACGCGCCAACCATGTTCTTGGCGGTGGGCAGGTTGATGCCCGTCTTGCCCCCGACGCTGCTATCGACCATGGCCAGCAGCGTCGTGGGAACCTGCAGGAATCGCAGGCCGCGCGTGTACGTCGCCGCCAGGAAGCCGGCCAGATCGCCGATGACGCCCCCACCGACGGCTACGATCACCGACTTGCGATCGGCGCCCGTTTCGAGCAGTTCGTTCCAGAGGCGGACGAGTTGTTCCGGCGACTTGGTTTGTTCACCGGCAGCGACCATCAGTCCATCAACGCGAACGCCCGCTTCCGTCAGTGACTGCATCACGCGCTCGGCGTGCGGCTGACGCACGTTCGGATCGGTGACAATCACCGCATGCCGACTGCCCATCTGCATGGCGACGAGGAGGCCCGCCGCGGCGTTGACGTTGCTGCCGATGTGGATTTCGTAACTGCGTTCGGCCAGCGAGACACGAACTACGGTAGGCTCGTCAGTCACTGGCGGCTCCGAGAGGATGGCGGAAGAGGGCAAATCACAAAGTAGCAGGCACACTCCGTGTGCCGTCGGTGTGGCGGTGCAGAGGCACGGCACACGGAGTGTGCCTACTACTTTATGGTCGGAAGTTAGCGTGCCGCGGCCTGCACCCGCTCGACGTCGGCCAGGCTGACCGTGATCTTGCGGCAGAAGCCAGTATGCACTCGCACGTATTCCAGACCGGCACAGTTGGCCGGGTCGGCGTGCAGGCGGGCCTCGATCTTCGACCGCTCGACAGCGTCGAGGTACTCGAGTTCGTCCGGCCAAACGGTTTCAATCTCGACCACCTGAGCTTCGCGATACGGATCGAACTTGTCGGCCACGTTGCAGCACTCCTGCGGAAAGTTGACTAATATAAGCCACGTTTTCCCTGCGGAAAATAGGCAGTTCTTCGCTTCGGCGGGGCTCCTGGCAACGGAAACCGGCACGTTTTGGCACTTTGCCCAGATGGGGCTCAAACTGCGGGGCTTCTGACTTCTGGCGAATTCAGCTACGAGATACGGCGCCACACGGCACACGAAGTGTGCCTGCTACTTTGATACTCCCATGCCCGACCGTGGAAAGCTTGTTGTCGCCTCGATCCTGCTGCTGGCCCTGGGGCTGGCCGTTTTTGCTTGGTATTGGCGGTGGCAGCAAGGGCATCGGGCGGCGGAGGTCTGGGGTCCGGAGGCGTCGCGGCTGATCCGCGGAGCCCGGCAGACCGAGCTGCTCCTGCTCCGGCCGATTGCCGAGAAGAGAAACACGGAATCGCCGGACGGAGAACCCGAGTCTCAGAGCGGGCCGGTGCAGACGCTAAGTATCTCGGATGCGGAGTACGAGGTCGTCGCGACGTTCGACCTGGCTCGCTCGCCGGGGCTCATCCACGCGCGCCATTCACTGACCGAGGATGCCAGTTTTGTTTGGCCGCCGGCCATGGATGACTGTGCGCCCCATTGGACACATGCGATGCGGCTGAGCGATGACGACCGTTCAGCGATCGTGGCCTTCGACTTCGAGTGCCAGCTGGTCTGCCTGGTTGAAAGACAACGAGTGATGGAAGTTGTGCCGCGTATCGCCGCAGGGTTTCAGCGGGTTTTCGAGCGAGCACAAACACCACCGCAGGCTGGCCCCTAAAACCGGCTACCAGCGACGCCTCGCCTACATAAGAATCGCGCGCGGCGCGAAGCAGAGCACCGGGATCAGCAGCGAAAGCCAGCCGAGGATGGTGCGAAACAGTCCCAGCGGCACGCGGTCATCGCGTGTCGGAGGATGATCGGTCCCGATGAACAGCACCAGCAGCACCATCAGGATCCACATGAAGTTCAACGCGAGAACCATGTAGGCAAAGACCGTCAGGATGAACAAGCGCGCCACGAGATGGGCTCGCCGGCCGAGGAGCGCGTAGGTCACATGCCCGCCGTCGAGTTGGCTGACCGGCATCATGTTCAAGCCGGTTACCAGCAGGCCGACCCAGCCGGCCATGTAAAAGGCGTTTGCCTGGCTCATCGCGACGCCCGCATCCGGGTCGTAGCCCTTGGGTTGCCAGTAGTCGAGCATCAGTTCGACGAGCAGTGGATTCCCGACGGTCAGGCCGCCACTGGCAGGCTTTTCAAAATCGAGAATCGCCGTGCCGTAGATGAGCACCGGGATTGCCACGATCAGCCCCGCGATCGGGCCGGCCAGACCGATATCGAAAATCTGCCGACGGTCGGCGGTGCGACTATCCATTGCGATCACGGCGCCGATGGTCCCTGTCGGAGTGATCGGCAGTGGAATGAAGTAGGGATAGCTCGCCCGCACGCGGTGAACCAGCGTCAGGATGAAGTGCCCCATTTCGTGCGCGAAGAGAATCCCGAGCACGCACCCCATGTAGATGAGGCCTTCGTCCCAATTGGAATAGATCGCGCGGCGGAGCGGAGTGGCGTCGAAGTGGAAGGCGGGCGGTTCGTAAGGCGAACTCGGTGGAAAGCAGCTGGTGATGTAGTCCAGCGGAACCCACCGCATGCAGCCGACAAAAAACGTCGACGCGCAGGTCAGCAGGAAGAGGATGATCGGCAGCCAGGTGCGGCGCGGCGGGGCTTCGCTGGCCGGCTGCTCGTCGATGACGGCTGGCTGGCGGTTGTACGCGTCTCCCTGCGGGAGCGAGCTGGCGTCAAAGTGCTCGCCGGGGCGCGGGCCCAGGCTTGAGTAGGGCCCCGGAACGGCCGGAGAGGGTCCACGAGGAACCGAAGCGTCGTATGGCAGCGGCCCGTCGTGACCAGGGCCGGGATAGGCGGAGGACATAGGCTCAGCATAGCACAGCCCCCTTCCCTGCGGCACGGCAGAGAAGTCAGCCTGCGACTCGTGCCGGATTCGCTCGCCTGACGAGCGGGATGCGGGTGTGCGCCTGCTACAGCGGCTCGAGTTCCTCCTCCGCTTCTTCGAGCACTTTGTCCGTGCTGGATGGATCGACCTGGTGGCAGCAGTCGACCAGCTTGTCACTGAGCTCGCGCAGGTCGGCCCGCCAGGCGTCGGGCTCGACGTCGGGAGGAGTGAGGGCCTCGAATTCCTTCAGCAGCAGGATCATCCGCAGCAGATGGCGAAAGATGACGCCTTCCTGCTTCTGCAGGCCTCGGCTGGTGATGTACTTGTCGAAATTGCCGTTGAACTCGAGCACTTCCCCCGCCGCCCAAACGGAGTTGGTGAAAAGCGAGTGAACGCCGGGAAAACTGGCGTCGAACAGCAGCCGCAGCTTTTCGCCGAGCGTCAGCGGCCAGACTTTTTCTTCCTCGAACATCCCGCGGCGGTCTTTTTCTTCTTCCTTCTCCTCGATTGGAGCTCCGAGTTGCTCGGGCGTGGCGAGGCCGAGCTGGAGCAGCTCGATGTCGAGGCGAGTCGTTGCCAGCGGGCCGGGCGGCATCTCGTCGTAGCGCGGCACGCGGCAAAGACGGGCGACCGATCCGGGCATTTCGAGCACGCTCTCGATGGCCTGGATCCGTTCCTCTCGGCTGGCAATGCCGAGCTGGTTGGCGAGGTAGACGGCGTAGAGCGGGTTGATGCCGCGGATCTTGAGCAACTTGGCGAGCTGAGGAGTCGGGTGGGCAAACTTCGGCTGGTATCCGGTCGGCTCGACTGTCGGTTGCTTCTTGGCTTCGGGCAGCTTGGCGCCTGCCTCGCCGAGCGCCTGTTCGCGCGTGAGGCCTTGCTTCTCCCACTGCAGCAGCGCCCGTTCGACGGCAGTCTGCTTTTTGGGCGATTCCTTGGCGGCCTCGGCTTCGGCTTGGGCGGCTTCGACTTCCTGCCTGGTTGGAGGCGGTGGTTCGAGGGTTACATAGCCGGCCGCCCAGAGGTTCATCAGCATCTGGTCGAGCGATTTTTGGGCGGCGGCCTGCTTGGTGCTCTCGAGCAAGCGCTTGCTGACGATCTTGCGGAGCGGTTCGACCTCTGGCGAGGCTTCGAGGTAATAGGCGAGCAATCGCCAGGGCATGGGCCCGCGGCTGTAGAGCTTGCCGGGGGGGGCGTTGCGCAGTTGTTCGAATTGGCTCGCCTGCCAGTACTGTTCGGTCTGGCGGCGGATGGGCTTTTTGCGGTTGAGCTCTTTTTTCATCCGCAGCAGACCGGGGTCCTTCGTGTCTTCGGGAATCTTGTCGAACTTCTCACGCCAGCGGGCGATTTTCACATCGTCCTCGTGGGCGAGGGCGAAGACATAGCCTTGCTTGTCGAACTGCGGTCGCCCTGCCCTGCCGAAGATTTGATGGGCTGTGCTCGGGTCGACGAGCTTCATTTCGCCCGGCTTGCCTTTGAGCAGCGTCGGCAGCACCACGCTGCGGGCTGGCAGGTTGATTCCCGCCGAGAGCGTTTCGGTGCAGACGCACACGCTGAGGAGCTTCTTCTGAAACAACTCCTCGATGATCCGCCGATAGCGCGGGAGAATGCCGGCGTGATGGATGCCGACGCCGCGCTGCAGCAATGCCTTGAGCTTCGGCCCTGCCCCTTTGCTGAAATCGTAGTTGGCCAGTTCATCGCTCAGCCGCTTTTGCTGGCCATCGGCGAGGAGCGATTTGCCTTTCAGCGTTTCGGCGACGTTCCAGCAGGTATCGCGGTTGAAGCAGAAGATCAGCGCGGGCGTGTAGCGGGCTTCGTCGGATCCCTCCGCCATTTTTTCGATCTGCTCGGTCAGCAGTTGATCGCCGACCCAGTAGAACTGCAGCGGTACTTTCCGTTCGGTCCCCTGCACCAGTTCGAGCGAGCGGTTGTGCTGATGACGCAGCCACTGCGTGAACTCGAACGCGTTGCCGACGGTGGCTGACAGGAGCAGCGTCCGCACATGCGCCGGCAGCAGGCCGAGCGAAAGCTCCCAAACGATGCCACGCTCCGGATCGGCGAAGCTGTGAAACTCGTCCATGACGACCGCCGAGACGTCAGCGAAGTCGAACGCTTCCTTGTGCAGCAGGCGGTTCAGCAGAATCTCGGCGACGACGACGAGCACCTTGGCCCCGGGATTCACTCGCCGGTGGCCAGTGACCAGTCCAACGTCGTCGGCGCTGAAGCCCCACCGCTCGGCGGCGGCCTGCATCTCGGTGAATTTTTGCTCGGTGAGCGCGATCAGCGGCGTGGTGTAATAGGCCTTCGTGCCGGTGTGGAGGGCTTCGAAAAGCGCCGCTTCGGCGATGAGCGTCTTGCCGGTGCCGGTGGGAGCGCAGACGAGCACCCCCTGCTCCGCGGTGAAGTAGGTGAGCAGCGCCTCTTCCTGCACCGGGTACGGCGGATACGGAAGCTGCTCGAAGTAGAGCGAGGCAATGGCGTCGCGAGTGAGTGGCGGCGGATTCATGCCGCCATTGTCAGCCGAAAGGGCTTGCGCCGATAGGGCGGACATGCGGGCTGGTTGGCTGACGCTCCGCGTCCTTCGCTGCACACGACGCAGAGCGTCGGTGCGGGCGTTCCCACGCAGAGCGTGGGAACGAGATTCTTTTCGGTAGGGCAGTACGCGCGTCAGGCTTCCTGGGCGTCGAACAACTTCGAGACCAGTTCCTCGTCCGGCGGCGCCGTCGCCAGGCTGACGACGATGCCCGCAATGGCCGAGGCGGCGACGGCCCAGATCATCGGCTCCATGCCGAGCAGATAGAACGGCCGGAACGACGTTTCGGCCCCGATCATCGAATCGGGGGTCACTGGACCGAGCAGGTAGAGAACCACCTGTGTGCCCGAGCCAGCGAGCATCGCGGCAAGTGCGCCGGGGCCGGTCGCCCGCCGCCAGTAGCAGAGCATGATCACCGGCACGATGAACGCCGCTCCCACGCCCCCCGAAGCGAACACGATCACGGCCTGCAGGTACTTCACGGGATAAACATTGAGAGCAAACGCGAACACGCCAACGAGCACCATGCCGAGCCGCGACATGCGTCTCAGATCGTGCTCGGTGGCTTCGGGATTCCAAAATCGCTGGTAGAGGTCGCGCACCAGCCCTGCGGCGATGACCACCAGGTAGGTGCTGACCGAAGCCATGATCGCGCCGAAGGGGGCGGCCAGGATCAAACCCGAGATCAGCTGGCCCATCGGCAGGCCGTCGGTCATCGTGAGGGCCATCCGCGGCACCACCTCATCGGGCTTCGCCAGGTTCGGCATGAGCGTGCGAGCGCACATGCAGATGCAGATGAGCGGCAGGTAGATGCCGAGGTTGTAAACGCAGAGCAGGAAGATCGAGCGTCGCAGCGTGCGCGTGTCCTTGCAGGCCATGACGCGCGTGACGCTTGCCGGCGTGGCAAAACCGGCGGCTGGCCACAGGACGAAGAACGAAATCGCCAGGCTTATCGGCAAGAACGCTCGGCCGTCGGTCGAGAAGCCCGGGCCGGTCAGGTAACGATTGCCGGCCTCAGGATTGGCCTCGCGTGGCGGATCGCTCTGGGCGGCGACCTCCTCGGCACAAAGCTGCGCGCCTTCGGCCGCCCCCTTCGAAGCGGCAGCCAGACCACCGACCGCCAGCAGCGAAAGGGCGAGCAGCGTGAGCACGCCGAAAAACATCATCACGCTTTGGAACAGGTCGGTCCAAACGGCGGCCAAGAAACCGCCGATGAGCGTGTAGCCGACCACGGTGAACGAAAAAATCAGCAGACCCAGCATGTAGGGCCAATCGACGTTCTGCTTCAGCCACTCGATCCGCGCCGCCAGACTGCTCTCGCTCAACTCCGCCGACGCAGCAGCATAGTCGGAACTGTCGGCGGCTGGCTCCTTCAGCAGGCTTCCCCCCGCCTCCTCCGAGAACGACAAAAAGCCGGTTCCCGGAAAGGCGAGCTTCATCACGGTCGCACCCGCCTTGAACTGGGCCACCATTGCCGCCGAGAGAAACAGGATCACCATCAGCGACGTCGCCAGACCTAGGGCTGGGCTGCCGAAGCGTTCGCGGAACAGATCGGGCATCGTGATGGCGCCCGTGCGGCGCGAGATCTGCGCCACCCGTTTGCCGACAATGCCAAACCCGGTGATCGGCACCACCATGTAGCTGCCGATCCAGAGGGCCACGATCCAGCCGTGGCTATAGACCAGGGCGGGAAATCCCATGAACGTGCCGCCGCTCTGCACCGTGGCGGTCAGGGCGAGAGCCCACGCCCCCAGGCCGCGGTTGCCGAGGAAAAAGCCTTTGACGAATGAGCTTTTGCGAACGACTTTCTGCGCGATCGTCCCGAGCCAGACCGACGCGGCGATGAACAGGATCAGGGCCGCGATCACGCCGGGGCCGGGCGTCGGCAGGGCGTCGCTGCTCGATTGAGCCAGCAGTGGAAAAAATATCTCAGGCATCGTCGAACTCCTCCTCGTCCGGATCGACGCCCAGATCTTCATCACGCATGACAAACAGGCTGATCAGCAGCGAAGCCACCGAGCAGGCCACCCACGGAACTACCACGCCCCAGAAAATCCAATGGGGAAATCCCAGCACATAGTGAATCTCACGCGTCGCCGGCAGACCGGGACCACCCACGTAGCCATACGTGTAGCAGTAGCCAATCGACCAGACTCCAGCCGCAATCCAGACGGCCAGCACCACGAGCATTTCGCGGAACGACGAGAGCAAAACAGGATCGTTGTTGCGGGTACGCAAAACGAGGGCAAACTCCGGCGCTAGAGGATGCGGAGAAACGCGGAGAGGCGGGATGAACCAATCAACCGCGAGCAATATATCTTGAAGCGCGCGCGACTTCAAACAACTTTTAGGACACGGATTCCAGAGCCGGAAGGTAACCACCTTCCGGAGAACGACAGCTGTTTCTTCGCCACGTCGTTGGAGGCTGGTCCCGATCGCTTCAGGACGAAGTCCGGTCGAGTGCAGGTTGCTCCTTCGATCTTTACGTCGCCTGGAGCGTTCTCGCGCTCTGCTCCGGAAGGTGTTACCTTCCGGCTGCGGGTGTTTCTCCGTAAAAGAATCGCTTGCGAAACGCTCGTCCAGGCCACAACAATAGGTGCCTCATACCCCCCGATCGAACTTCTGTGACGAACGAAGCGGCGCTCTATGCTCGCCAAGCTCCACACCTTTTCGCTGCTGGGCATCGACGCAGTGCCGGTCGAGGTGGAGGTCGATGTTTCGCCCGGCGCGCTCCCCAAGACGGTGCTCGTCGGTTTGCCGGAGGCGGCCGTCAAGGAGAGCACGCATCGGATCGAGCGGGCGATCGTCAACTCGGGCTTCATCCGGCCGAAGGATCGGATCGTGGTGAACCTGGCGCCGGCCGAACTGCCCAAGAGCGCGGGATCGTTCGATCTGCCGATCACGCTCGGCATGCTCGCCGGCAGCGGGCAGCTCAATAGCGATCTGTTCGGCCAGTACGCTGTTGTCGGCGAACTCGCGCTCGAAGGCATCATGCGCCCCGTGAAGGGGGCGCTGTCGATGGCCATGGCCGCCGCGCGGCAGCAGGGGCTGCGCGGGATTGTCGTGCCGCGGGAGAACGCGGGCGAAGCGGCGGTGGTCGAAGACATCGAAGTGATCCCGGTGAGCAGTCTCACCGAGGCGGCTGGGTTTTTTGCCGGCCAACTGCCGATCGAACCGGTGCCCTCGCGGATCGGCGAGCTGTTCGATGAACTGGGCAAGTACGAAGACGATTTTGCCGACGTCCGCGGCCAGGAGATGGCCAAACGCGCGATCACCGTCGCCGCGGCCGGCGGCCATAATCTCCTACTGCTCGGCCCGCCCGGCAGTGGCAAAACGATGCTCGCCAAGCGGGTTCCGACCATTTTGCCCTCGCTCACCGCGCCGGAGTCGATCGAGACGACCCGTATCTACAGCTCCCTCGGCCGGCTCACACCCGGTCAGCCGCTGCTCGCTCGGCGGCCGTTCCGCTCGCCGCACCACACGATCAGCGAGGCAGGCCTGGTCGGCGGCGGCAATCCTCCTTCGCCAGGCGAGATTTCGCTTTCGCACAATGGCGTCTTGTTCCTTGACGAACTGCCGGAGTTTCAGCGGCGGACGCTCGAGGTGCTCCGTCAGCCGCTGGAAGAAGGGACAGTGACGATCTCGCGGGCCCTCCACGCGACGACGTTCCCCGCCGATTTTATTTTGGTGGCTGCCCTCAATCCTTGTCCGTGTGGCTATCGCGGAGACTCGCGTCGGCCGTGCCACTGCTCGGTGCCGCAGGTGGAGCGGTACATGTCTAAGATTTCGGGGCCGCTACTCGACCGGATCGATATGCACCTCGAAGTCCCCGCCGTGCCGTACAAGGAACTGTCGGCGGACCGGGCGGGCACCAGCAGCCACGAGATGCGTGAGCAGGTCGTCGCCGCCCGCCGCATCCAGGCCGCCCGGTTCACCGGCGCGAAGACCCGCACGAACGCCGGCATGAACAGCCGCCAAATCCGCTCCTTCTGCCGCCTGAGCGACGGCTGCCAGAACCTGCTCAAAACGAGCGTCCACGAACTGGGACTCTCCGCCCGAGCGCACGACAAAGTCCTCCGAGTCGCCCGCACCCTAGCCGACCTCGACGGCCTCGATTCGCCCACCGGCATCACCGAGTCGCACCTGCATGAGGCGATTAATTACCGGATGCTGGATCGGCAGATGTTTACGTGAGAGGAGTAACGGGAGGTAAGAGCAAAGAGGTTTGGCACGTATCATTACACTTAAGACTGGATGGAAGTTGTGAAGCGATGGATGAAGAAGTTGGCTCAATCGTCCGCGGAGTTGGCTTTCTCGTGCGTGGCGTGCCTTACGAAACTGGCGCTGTCGATCAGCTAGTCTTCGAGCGACTGTGTGAGCTTACTAAGGACCCCTGGCATTTTCAGGTCGCTGCCGGCGTCCACCACTGCAACCTATGCCGCTTCACTGGAAACAGTGTTGCCTCCTACCAAGGCATTGCCGGCAAACCGAATGCGATTCGGACGCCCGGTTTGCGAGTTTCAGCGACGAGTTCCAGCGGTAGTGTGCTGATCCCCGGCGACGGCCATTTGTTTTCGTTTCTCACGAGCATCACGCACTACATCGACTCCCACGGTTTCTGTCCTCCCGCGGAGTTTTGCGAGGCCGTGCTGAACTGTCCGCCGATGCGTTCGATGAGCTACTTCAAAGCGCTGCTGAAGAACGGAGGCCGAAGGCTCGGGATCACCGCGCGAGGCGGGCCATCTGGTGAAACCTAGCCTCGACCGCGTCAGTGCCGCGTATCAGAACCTGCGCGAGACAAGTGTCACGAACTCGGCCTTTCGGACGGGTGGCTGGGGCATAGCGAAGCGGTGCCCCAGCGATCTGCTACGGGCCTTTGCTGTGCATAACCCGGGACGACGTCATGCCAGCCAATCGGCTGATATCGGGTCGATTCTTAAGAGCCCAGGCTCGCCGAGTTCATACCACGATGCGCTCGACCATCTCCAATCCGTAGCTTTTTCGACCAATCCGTGCCGAACAGGGTTCATGTGGATGTAGGCAATCTCGGATTGGAGTGTCCGGCCGTTATCGATGTTGCGGTCGTAGCCGCCGCCGGATTGCCAGAACAGATGTTCGTGGCGGCTGCCACGGCGGCGAGTTAGCTTCGATATCCAATGCGGAGCGTAGCGCCGCAGATAGCGGAAGGCATGGCGGCCGACGGGTTCCTTGATTGCCTGGCGGATGTCGGCAATGTCGTAGGAGGAGCTACGAGGGAGAATCAGCAAGTGGGCATGCTCTGGCATAACCACATACGCCCATAGCAGGAAATCGGACTCCTCGCGTGCCCGTCGATCGCGTTGCAGAGCCACTTGCAGGTTCGATCGGCAGAGAGCAGGGCATAGCGGTGGTAACAACTGAATGTTAGAGCGTGGGCATGGCCTGGAATGTTGTAGTTGCGGCGATGGGTTCGCTGCGGACGCATGATGGGGCAGCGTAACGCTTCGCCAGAAGTGCAGTCAAACTGCTCGAGCCGTGCGCCGTGGCAAAGGCCCGCTGCAGTTCGCTGGGGCACCGCTCCGCTATGCCCCAGCCACCCCGTGCGGCAGCCACCCTGTCGCGATCGCGAAAGCGGTCAGGATTTGAGGCGTGGTTTGTCTGAATTCTGGCGAATTCAGCTACGAGGGGGATTCAGCTCGGCGGGCTACCACGGTGCCTGCGGCCAGGTCGAAGGGGCTGAGGTTGTGGCGGATGAAGGAGAGGTAGGCGGCGCTCAGGTAGGAAAGCGTGACGGTACCCGCGAACAGGAAGGCGGCCAGGTAGGCTATGGCGCTGGCGGCGGGTAGGGCGGTCAGCAGGATCGCGAGGGGGAGGAGGCGGAGGACGCCGCGCAGCAGGAGGCGGGGCTGGGTTGGGGCGGCTCCTTCCGGGCTGCGGACCCGGAGGCCGGTCAGCCATTTGCCGGGGGTGAGGCCGGTCAGCAGTTCGCCGGCGGCCACGGCGAGCAGGATCGTTGCGGCGGGAAGAGCAATGAGCAGGTTTCGCTCTTCGGCTGGAACCGCGGCGGTGCGGACGAGGGCATACCAGCCGCCGCCCCAAAGGAGCGCGTCGGCCGAGGCTGCAACAAGGCGGCGTTCAAGCTGCTGAAGCTGTTGCTCGGTGAACATGGGAGGGGGCTGCCGGGAGCGGGCGGTGCTGCTGCTCCTTCTATTCTAAAAGCGACTCGCTGGGCTGAGTCGAGGTCAGCGGGAGTTTTGCGGCGATTGGCTGAGGCTCTACGGGTACGACTTTGGTCGTGGTCTGATTGGTAGAGTTGTTAAAAAATATTGACAAGTGTTGTGGTTGTTGATATCGTGCGGTGTGGTGGAGAGTGTGCATCCGTAGGGGGTGACGCGTGTGAGAGTTTGGGGACTTACGTCGACGGGGTGTTGATAAACCTGGTAGGTTTATCAACAAGTTGGGGGCCCCTAGGGGGCGGTTTGGCGTTGCAAAACCCCTGAGGTTTATCAACAGGCAGTCGACGTAAGTGGGACGGAGGAGGAGAGGCGGACGGATGTCGATTGCAGTCGCCGAGGGGGTTGCTTGGGGCTGCTTTGGTCTGCGGCGGCGGATGGAGTGGGGCTGGATTGGTCTGAATTCTGGCGAATTCAGCTACGCGGGAAGCAAGGGCTGGGTTTGCCTTGTCCCTTGTCCCTTGTCCCTTGTCCCTTACCTCTTACCTCTTACCTCTTACCTCTCTGCCCCGCCCCGCTCACATCTTCTCAGCCACTTGGATGCCGAGGAGGGCGAGGCCGGTGGCGATGGTGCGGGCGGTGAGGTCGCAGAGGAGGAGGCGGCTGGCGCGGATTTCGTCCGACTCAGCCCGGAGGACGGGGCAGTTTTCGAAGAAGCTGGAGTAGGTCTTGGCGAGGTCGAACAGGTAGGTCGTCAGCTGGTGCGGCAGATAGCCGGCGACCGCTTCGTCGAGGGCTTCGCTGAAGCGGAGCAGTTGGATGGCGAGTTGCCGCTCGACGGGATTGGTGAACTGAATGGCGAGGCCCGAGTTGCGGACCGTTTCGGGGGTGGTTTCCGCTTTGCGGAAGATGCTGCGGACGCGGGCGTAGCTGTACTGCATGTAGGTGGCGGTGTTGCCGTTCATCTGCAGCATTTTGTCGTAGCTGAACTCGTAGTCGCTCGTGCGGTTGGCGGAGAGATCGGCGTACTTGAGGGCGCCGATGCCGACGATCTCGGCGACTTGTTGCCGCTCCTCGTCGGAGAGCTCTCGGCCGGAGGGTTTGGCGTCGTCGTTCTGGCTGACGATCTTGAGGGCGCGGGCGACGGCTTCGTCGAGGAGGCTTTCGAGTCCTTCGGCGGTTCCTTCGCGGGTCTTGTAGGGTTTGCCGTCGGAGCCGAGGACGGTGCCGAACTTGATGTGCTGCAGTTCGACCCCCTCGTAGCCCATCAGCCGAGCGGCGGCGAAGAGTTTGTCAAAGTGTTCGCTCTGGCGGTGGTCGACGACGTAGAGGATGGCGTCCGGACGCCAGGTCTCCATCCGGTACTGGATGGTGGCCAGGTCGGTGGTGGCATAGAGGAAGGCGCCGTCCTTCTTGCGGACGATCATCGGCGTGTCGAAGCCGGGGAGGAAGACGCAGGTGGCGCCTTGGCTCTCCTGGGCGAGACCTTTCTGTTCGAGGGTCTCGACGACGGGGGCGAGTCGATCGTGGTAGAAGCTCTCGCCATACTCGTAGTCAAAACGGACGTTCAGGCGGGAGTAGACCCGCTGGATCTCGTCGCGGCAGTTGGGGAGGAACTCGTGCCAGAGGCGCAGGTTCTCGGCGTCGCCGGCGTGCAGCTTGGCGGTCTCGGCGAGGACGAGTTCTTCGATGTCCGGATGGTTGCCGGCCAGGGTCATCAGGGGCGGATTGTTATCGACGGCGGCGACCTTCTTGCGCAGTCCTTCGATGGTTTCCCGCTGTTCCTTGATTTGGGCCTCGAGCCGGGCGATGGCCTGGTTGGTCTTTTTGTCGGCAGCCTTGTCGCCGGTCTTGGGTTGGGCCTTGAGGGTGACCAGTTCGGACTCGCGATCGGCGATGCGGTTTTCGAGTTCGGGGATCGTTCGGAGGGCGTCGCGATAATCGGCGAGCTGGCGGACGAGCTTGTAGAGTCGACCGAGCTCGGCGACGGGATTCGTCTTATATGCGTCGGCGTCGAGGAAGTGTTTGTAGCCGTAGAGGATCATCCCGAACTGGGTGCCCCAGTCGCCGAGATGGTTGTCGCTGATCGTCTGGTGGCCGAGGAACTTCAGGATGTGGTAGAGAGCGTCGCCGATGACGGTCGAGCGGATGTGGCCGACGTGCATCGGCTTGGCGACGTTGGGCGAAGAGTAGTCGACGACGACGGTTTTCGGCGAACCAACGGGCGCAATGCCGAGTCGTTCGTCGTGGGCGGCGATATTGGTCTGGTGGACCAACCATTCGTCCTTCAGTCGCAGGTTGATAAAGCCCGGGCCGGCGATTTCGGGGGCGTGGCAGAGGTCGTCGAGCTGCACTTCGGCGGCGATCTGCTGGGCGACGTCGCGCGGGGCTTTGCCGAGCTGCTTGCCGAGCGACATCGCGAAATTCGCCTGATAGTCGCCGAACTTGGAGTCCTGCGCGACGCGGATCATGTCGAGCGACGGAGCGGGGTCGGCGACGAGCTTGCGCAGGACGGGGTCGAAGCGGGATTTGAGCTCGGCGAGAATGTTCATCGAACGTGTGGGGTGGAGGAGCGGGGCGGCCGAAAGGGGGCAAAGCGTTGCCGCGGCAAGCTTTAAGTTTGAGCATACCGGGCCGGGTTTGGCAATGTCCCGGGCGGTGTTGGAAAGGTTTGCCAGACGTGTGTAGAAGTGGCTGAGTTCTGGCCAAAATGCTGTCGGAGCCGATAGCGGTTGGACGCCAGCTTGCCTATAGCACGCATTTTGGCTAGGCAAGGCTTGGAAATGTTAAGATTCGGTTAATTTTTCTCCTGTCAAGGCCAGTTTAAAGGACTTACGACAGCTCGGGGCTTGAAGCCATTACTCGTCTGAACCATAGTCGGCCCCGCAAAGTCGGGCCACCTTGCCCGGCTTCCCGCACGAATCGGGCCTCGCCCGGTTCCGGTTCCCACCCAGTTCCCATGGAGGAAGGTATGAGTAAGTGCTTCACCCTGGTCGTTCTCTGCGCCATGATGGCGGGAGTTGCCCGTGCCGAGGAGTCGGCCGTTCAACCTGCCGCAGCGCAGCAAACGATCGTGCGGAAGCAGCGGCTGTTGCATGAGCACCCCACCCTGCTCGGAATGCTTGGCCGGAACAACCTGATTCGTGGCCGCATGGGGCTTCGTCCGCACCGGATGAATCCCGCCCTCACCCGTGCCGCCCAAGATCACGCGAACTACATGGCTGCCACGGGCAGCTTCAGCCACTACACCAACGGCGGTCCGCAGTATCGCGCCCAGCGGTACGGCTTCCGCGGCGGAGTTCGCGAGAACATCGCCTTCAACCAGCGGAGCGTGGATAGCGCGTTCGCCACCTGGCAGGCGAGCGGAGCTCACATGGCCTCGATCGTGAGCGGCACGACCGACGCCGGCTTCGGCTACGCGGTGGCTCCGAACGGCGCCACCTATTGGGTCGCCGTCTATGGCACCGACCCGACGCCGGTCTACACCGGACCGGTCACCACGCAGGCAGCGGCCGCTCCTCAGAACGCCGCGCCAGCCAAGGCGGCTCCTGCGACCGGCACTCCGGCTCGTTCGGTTTCAGCGCCGCAAACGCTGCAAGCTGGCGACCTGTAAGCAGGTTCGCGTCGCTCGACGCGGTTGTCGAAGTTAGTGGTCGCGGAGCATCAGCTTCCCTGACCATCGATCTGTGATCCATCAAGCGGTTCGACTGCAAGTTTGCGGTCGGACCGCTTTTTTCATAGACCGCCAAGCTTCGTCCGGCTAACGCGAATAGGGAGTTGCTTGAAAAACGAGTCGAGTGTGGGACAATCGGCCGGATGCTTGTGCCCAAGTTCACAATTCGCGGAATGCTGCTCGCCACAGCGGCGTTTGCTGTCTTGTCGCTCGTCTTGGCTCAGGCAGTGCGAGGAGAAGCGGCCGCGGCGGTCGCCTTTCTCGTGGCGGCTGGGAGCGTGACGCTCGCCTTTGGTTTCTACGCCTGGGCGTTTGCAGCCGCGTGGGCATGTTCGACGCTGCTGCGGGCAATCACGGGAGCGGATCGGACGCCGCCTGTCAGCTCTCCGTTCGCCGATGCAGGACCGCCGAAGCAGATAATCACTCCGGTCGATCCGGACTAACGATCGTCGGCAGTTGCCGGCGCATTTCGATTGCCTATGCCTCTTCTTCAACCAGTGCGGTGGCCGCGCCCCCTGCTCTGCTGCTTGCTGGTGGCGGCGCTGAGCGCGTCGGTGGCGGTTCCGATCGCCTGGGGCGGCTCAGGGCAGGTCCTCCACCTGCCGCTGAACAACCGTACGAAGTTGAAGGCCAAACTGCGGTTGAATGTCGACCTCCGCTGGGCGGACGGCACAGGCTATCGGCCGATCACCCTGGAAGCGATACCCACCCCCGGGCCGGCGGCGACTGACCGGCAAATTCGGGTGACGCTCAGGCCGAATGTCTCATCGGAACGGGAAGTCTCCACCCTGGTCGACATTCCCCAGGGGAGTCGCAGCGCGAAGAAGGTGGTGCTGGCGCCGCAGGACGAGCTGTGGCAAACCGTCTCGATCGAAGTGGAGGAGGATGGAACACAGATCGAAGAACTTTCGGTTCGTTATGCTTCGTTCAACCGCTCCAATCCATCTGTCTGGACGGAAGCGGCGCCCACCATTCTGTTTATCGATTCCGACACACCGCACAGAGCGCAGCGGGAAGCACAGATCGCCGGTTTCCGGGCAGCCGGAACCGATCCGAGCCCTACGCATTTGCTGCCGGACTATCGAAATCTCGTTCGCACGTTCCCGGGCTCGAATTTCTCCGGCTCGATGATCTCCCTGAGGCGAGGCCGGACGACGAGCGATTCGGAATTGCTTTCCCAGCTGAACGATGAATCGCGGGCCGAGATGTTGCCTCTAGCTGAGCTGCCGGAGGAGTGGATTGCGCTCACGTCGTTCGACATGGTCTGCATTTCCGCGGGCGATCTCGGCGATCTTCTCACGAAACATCCCAAGCGATTTGAGGCGCTCCGCGAGTGGCTGCACGCCGGAGGGACCCTGTGCGTTTACGATGTCGGGACGCGCTACGAGCGGCTGGCGGAACTTGAATCTCGCCTGAAGCTGCCCAAGCGGCCGAAATCGGAGTCGCAGAAGGCCGAGTATCGCGGCTGGATCGAGCCCGACGTGCGCAAGCGTTACGCCGATCTGCCGCAAACGGTCTATGAGGCGCGGGGCTATAGCGAAACAATGCCCGACGCGACACTTGGCGGATCGACGTTGTACGAATTGGGAACCGACGCGAAGCAGAAAGACGCCGATTCGCCCCCGGAGACCTGGCCGTTTCTCGTGCGCGACGCTGGGTTCGGCTATGTCGTGGCAATCGCCGAAGAGAATCCGTTTCCCGGTATCCGCTCGCAGTGGACGTGGATGTTGAACACGGTTCCCAACGAGCACTGGATGTGGTTCCGGCGGCATGGTCAGTCGCAGCATCGCACGAACAACGACTTCTGGAACTTTCTGATCCCCGGCGTCGGCGTGGCTCCGGTCCTTTCGTTCGCTCTGCTGATCACGCTGTTCGCCGCCGTGATTGGTCCTGTGAACTACATCCTGCTGGGGCGAATGCGGCGGTTGTATCTGCTGCTCATCACGGTGCCCGCCGGAGCGGCGATCGTGACGGCCGGGCTGTTTCTGTATGCCCTGGCTACCGACGGAATCGGAGTGCGATCGCGGATTCGCAGCTTTACGGAACTCGATGCGCGGACCGGCCATGCCGTCTCATGGTCGCGGCAGTCGTACTACGCGTCCATCGCTCCGTCGCAGGGATTAACCTTTCCCCCGGACGCCATCGTGCATCCCCTGATCCATGAGCCCACTTCCAACGGCGGCCATCGCGCGCACGGGCAGCGTCTTGAGTGGGATGAAGATCAGCATTTCCAAGGGGGATATCTTCGCTCGCGATCCGCGACGCAGTTCCTCGTGGTTCGAGCGGGTCCGACGCAATCGCGGCTGATCGTTCAGCCGCAGGCCGAGGGCAAGCCACCGCAGGTGAAGAACCAACTCGGCACCGATGTCTCTTACCTGTTAATCGCCGATCGCAAATCGGCTGCCGTAAGCTCGCAGAACGGCAGTCCCCAAACAACGCCCGCGACCTATTGGCAGGTCGAATCCCTGGCAGCCGGCGGCGTGGCGACTGCGAAAGCGGTTTCGAGTCGCGAAGTAGAGGAGCGGCTGCAGCGAGTCTATCGCGACAATTCGCCCGCCTATCCGGCCGGTTATGATCCGACGCTGCACAACAGCGCGATGGCCTTCATGACCAACAGTTACTCGCGCTATACCCATGTCGATTCCGGCCAGGCGTCTCCCCGAACGGCTACCAGCAAGCTTGAACGACAGCTCGAACGGCTGGCCTGGGGAGGCGAAGTGATCCTGGAACCGGGGGCGTTTCTGGCGTTG
>JAEZAS010000307.1 GCA_023430365.1 Planctomycetota bacterium | reverse complement strand
ACACGTGGGTGGTCGCCGCCAGCCGGAGCGATGGCTGGCAACTTGACCGATTCGCAGTGCTCCTCGAGCGGCATGCGATTGACGCCGAAGTCGATCGCGTCGCCGGTGTGCTGCGTGTGCGTCGCCCCGCGCTGCGGGCCGCCGGCAATCTACTGCGTACGCATCGTCGTGAACTACGACGCAGCAGTGGCGCTACCGAACGTCGGGTTGTCGATGGAACGCTGCTCGGAATGATCGGACCACCAGTGGTGCTGGGCGCGGCCTTCTTTGTGTCGGTTTCCTTGCTGCCGCAGTCTCGGGATTTCGACCTGGATCGTCTCGTGAACGCCGTGCTTGTGCTGGCCTTTCTGACCGCGGCGTTTACCGCGCGGGCCGTGCTGGCCGGCGTGCGTTGGCTGACGCCTCGCTCGCCTGCGGCCGATGGGGCCCCGAACCGCCGCGATGGTGCGGATTGTCCGCCTGCCCCATGATCTCGAACAAGAAGCGGCTCGGCTGGGTCTCGCGCGGCTTGCCCCATTTCATGCGGCTGAGCGGCAGCGACAGGGTCAAGCGTTCCTGGGCTCGCGTGATGCCCACGTAGCACAGTCGCCGCTCTTCGTCGACCTGGTCGGTCCCCTCGGCCTTCACGCTGCGATGGTGCGGCAGAATGCCTTCTTCCATACCCACCATGTAGACGTGGGGGAACTCGAGCCCCTTCGCCGAGTGCAGCGTCAGCAGCGCCACCGCGTTGCGGGCGAGTTGCTTGTCCTTGTCGTCTCCCATGTCGCGTTGGCCGAGGGCGATCTCGTCCATGAAGCCGGCGAGCGTCGGCGATTCGTTCTGCTGCACGTAGTTGCCCAGCGCGTTGACGAATTCCTCAACTGCGGCGAGCCGCGACTGCTGTTCTTCCGGTTCGGGATACTGCCGCCGCACTTCCGCTTCGTACTGCACATCGGTGATCAGCCGGCGGGCCGTTTCCGGAAGCGCCTTCGTCTGCTTCATCTCGGCCTGGTAGCGTTCGATGATGGCAACGAACCGGCGCACGCTGTCGACAGTCGTGGCGTTGAGCGTTGTCTTCACGCCCTTGCTATTGGCGAACGTGGCTGGGCCGGGGTGCAGGTTGTGCAGCACATGCCAAAGCGGCTTGCCGAGACGGACCGCTTCGGCCACGAGCAGTTCCACCGTGCGATCGCCAATGCCGCGCGGCGGCGTATTGAGGATGCGCAGCAGCGAGACCTCGTCGTTCGGCTCGTGCACGACGCGCAAGTAGCAGAGCAGGTCCTTTACTTCCTTCCGGTCGAAGAACGATTGGCTGCCGAGAATCACGTACGGGATTTTCTGCTTCCGCAGCTCCTGTTCGAACGGCCGTGGCTGCTCGTTCGTGCGAAACAGGATCGCAAAATCCTTCGGCTCCAGGCCATGCAGCTTCATCCGAGTCTGCATGTCGGCCACGACGCCCTGTGCTTCTTCGACTTCGCCCGGATACTGCTCGATCCGCGGCTTCTCGCCGCCGGGACGGGCGGCCCGGATCACCTTGTCGTGTCGCTTGCGGTTGTAGGCGATCAGCCGGTTGGCTGTGTCGAGAATCGCGGCGGTTGAGCGATAGTTCCATTCCAGGCGAATGACTCTTGCATCGGGCCAGTCGTGCTTGAATCGCAGGATGTGCTCCACCTCGGCGCCCCGCCAGCCGTAGATTGACTGGTCGTCGTCGCCCACCACACACAGGTTGCGATGCTCTCCGGCGAGCGCGCGAATGATCCGGTACTGGCTGCCGTTGGTGTCCTGGTACTCGTCGACCAGCAGGTGATCGAACCGCTGCTGCTCCTCGCGGCGGACGTCCTCGTGCTCGCGGAACAAGTCTTCGGTAAGGAGCAGCAGATCGTCGAAGTCGACGGCGCCCGAGTTCTTCAGCGTTCGCTGGTAGCGGCGGTAGGCCATCGCCGCGAGATGTTCCTTGTCGGTCTTGGCCACCTGCGCGGCGTCGGTTGGCCGGATCGAATGGCTCTTCCAGCTACTGATTTGAAACAGGAGGTCGCCGGGACGGAGCAACTCGCCGGGCACTTTGATTTCGCGGAGTACGCTGCGGGCGATGCTCTCCTGGTCGCCGCGATCGTAGATGGCGAATTGCTCGGGATAGCCGAGCTTGCGGATGTTTCGCCGCAGGACGCGCACGCAGTGGGCGTGGAACGTGCAGATCTGCGGCCGGTCCTTCCGCTTGCCGAGCTGGTGCGTGAGCCGCTCCTGCATTTCGGCGGCGGCCTTGTTGGTGAAGGTCACGGCCAGGATTCGGCTCGGAACGGTCCGATTGCGGATCAGGTTGGCGACGCGAAACGTCACGACGCGCGTCTTGCCGCTGCCGGCGCCGGCCAGCACGAGCATCGGGCCGGATAGCGTATCGACGGCCGCCTGTTGTTCGGGGTTCAGTCCGTTTGCCATGGCATACCTCTCGTTCCGACACTCCGCGTCGGAACGCAAGTCTGGACGCTCTGCGTCCTCTGTTTCAAGCTAGGGGAGCGATCGGGCGACGACACTGGACGCGGAACGAGCGGCTTGGGGCGAAGTTCGCTCGCGGGGCGGTCCCGGAGGCAGGTTTACCTCCGGCTATTTACCTTGCTGAAGCATCGCCTGAGGGAAGGGGCTACAGTTCCAGCGGGAAGTCGCTTAGTAGTTCCACTCCGGTCTCGGTCACGAGGTAGTCGTTCTCGATTCGCATTCCAGCTCGCAGCTCCGGGGCGTACAGACCGGGTTCGGCCGTGAACACGTCGCCGACTTCGAAGACGTCGTCCCAGTTCGGATTCAGGTGAGGCCCTTCGTGCGGGAACAAACCGATGCCGTGCCCCAGGTGGTGCGGGAACTTGCCGTGCGGCGATTGATCGAGGATGGCCTGCGCTTCCTGGAACAACTCCTTGCAACTCTTGCCCGGCTTCACCGTCTTTTGAATATGGTCGAACACTTTCATGATCTGCGACCACGCGGCGAGCTGTTCGTCGGTCGGTTTGCGATTGACCGCAAACGCCCGTGAGTTGTCGGCAAAGTATCCGCGGAAGGCGGGGCCGAGGTCGAGGATGTAGAGTTCGCCGTCCTGGGCTTTGCGCTGGTTGCGCGGCGGGCCACCCATTTCGCCGCAGGCATAATCGTTGCCGGTGCCGGTCAGCATCTCGCCGAACTCGTTCACGGCGGCCGCTTGCAGGTGGTTGAAGACCGTCAGTTCCGTGACGCCCGGCTCGATGATCTCGCGAGCAACCTGATACATGACGCCCGTGCCGGCAATCGCCTTCCGCAGGCGGGCCAGTTCATCGGCGTCCTTGCGACGCCGCAGACGGTAGAGCGTCGGCTCGATGTCGACGCGTTCTCCCGGTACCGCGGCCAGGTGCAGGCCAAATGTGGAAAACTCGACACCGACGCGCTTCGGCGCCGCTTTGCCGGCAAACGTCTTCAGCAGCGCCTCGGACGAGGCCTTGCGCTGGTCGTTGCGCAAGGTCGAGTGCCACTGGGCCTCGTAGGTGACCACTTCGTCGGCCGCGGCGACGTCGGGCTCCTTGTTGGGAGCGACGAGCGTCAACTTGCCGTCGCTGCTCAGAGCCGCGGCCGGAGACATCACCCAGCCGAAGCGTGGCCCGGCGAGGTATTGGACGTGTTCGATCTGGGTCACAATCACCAGGTCGAGCTGCAGCCGCCGCATTTCGTCGAGCAGCCGCTTTTGTCTTCCGCGACAAGCACTTACGTTAATGTCCAAATCGCTCATGCCGGTGCTCCTTCTAACCGTCGACCCCAGGGCGGGGAGTTAACGTAATCCAGTCCGCTGCGGTTGACCAGCGGGTTGACAGGGGCGTCCGCTACAATGCGGCAAAGGGGCATTTGGGAAATGACGGGACGGACGATTGCAATTGGGGACATTCATGGATGTGTCGCGGCACTGGACGCGCTGCTCGAGGCGATCGATCCTCGCCCGGACGATCTGATCGTGACGCTGGGGGACTATATCGATCGGGGGCCGGATAGTCGCGGCGTACTGGATCGGCTGGTGGAGCTCGACCGACGCTGCAAATTGGTTCCGCTGCTGGGCAACCACGAAGTGATGTTGCTGCAGGCTCTCGGCAATGAGCGGGCGGCCACTTTGTGGCGTGAATGCGGCGGCGAAGCGACGCTGGCGAGCTACGGCGGGGATCTGTCGGACATCCCGCGCGAGCATCTGCGGTTCTTTACCCGCTGCCGGCGGTTCTATGAGACCGATTCGCATCTCTTCGTCCACGCCAACTACGATGCCGAACTGCCGCTCGACCAGCAGAGCGACGAACTCCTGCTTTGGACTCACATTCGCCACCGAATGCCGAAGCCGCACCGGTCGGGGAAGGTTGCGGTCGTCGGTCACACTCCACAAGGCGGTCGGCGAGTGCTCGAGACGCCGCATTTGATTTGCCTCGATACCTGCTGCTATGGCGACGGCTGCCTGTCGGCGATGGAGCTTGCCACGCTCCAACTCTGGCAAGCGACACCAGCGGGAGAGACGTGGGCCTCGCTCGAGACGCCCGAATAGTTGCGGCGTCTTTATTGGTACTGCGCCGTTCCGTGGGCCTGCGCCGGACGAAGTGAACGTTTTGCTAGGGAACGTGGAGCGTCGACTCCGTGACAATGCGGTGCATCCGAACGTCGTGAGGTTCGGTCGGGACCGAATCGACGATCTGGCAATCGAAGGCGAGTGCGACAAGCAGGGCTGGCGAACGGACATCGGCGAGCAGCCGGTCGTAGTAACCGGCGCCATGACCCAGCCGGTTTCCCTGACGATCAAAGGCCACGCCCGGGACGAGCACCAAATCCAGTTCGGCTGGTTCCACGCTCCGCTCCGGCCGGTGACGAAGGTCGGCCGCCGGTTCGGGGATCTGATAGGTCCCCGTCTCTAGCTCCGACTCCTGTTCGATCCGAACCAGATGCAGTCGATTGTCTTGGCAGTAAGGCACTGCAATCGTCTTTCCCATTGCCAAAGCGGCCAGCAGGGCAGGGCGGGTGTCCACCTCGTTACGGATCGAAACGTAAAAGGCGAGGGAGCGGGCCGCCTGAAATTCGGGCAGAGCGAAAAGACGAGCGGTAATCTCGCGGCTGCGCCCGGGGCGATCGGTCAGTAGCGCCCGGCGAGCCTGGGCGGCCTTCCGGATCTGCTGCTTGAGGGCTTGCGCTTCGGCTGCGGGGAGTGGAGACATGGAAAGGCGGGAACACTCGTAGGGTAGGCTTCCAGCCTGCCCGTCAAAAAAGAAAGGTCAGTTCGTTAATTGGGCCCTATTCTCACATCGGCAGGTCGGAAGCCTGCCCTACGTTTGGGGCGGTCTGCGGGATAAACTGCCAGTATGAGTACGACGGTTGAAAAGTTCGATGCCCCGGCCGCTGAAACGCCTGCAGCTACGACCTCGCGCCCGCTGCCGCAGGTGAAGCCGCTCTACATTGGCAACATCAAGGTCGATCCGCCGATCCTGCAAGCGCCGATGGCGGGATACACCAATTTTGCCTTCCGCCAGATCGTGCGCGAGTTCGGTGGCAGCGGCTTGCAGGCGACCGAAATGGTGTCGGCCCGCGGTTTTGTCTGGATGGATCAGAACGAGGCCGAGCACCCCGATCGCCTCTGGGGCGTGAAGGAAGAGGCTCGGCCGCTGGCTGTGCAGATGTGGGATAACGATCCAGAGACGCTGGCCAAGGTCGGGGAACGCCTCGCCAACGAGTATCAGGTCAGCGTCGTCGACATCAACTTCGGTTGTCCGGTGAAGGACGTGACCGAAAAAGCCCACAGCGGCTCGTACCTGCTGCGCTATCCCGAACAGATCGGGGCGATCATCGAGAAAGTCGTCAAAGCCTGCGCGCCGACGCCTGTGACGGCCAAGATCCGTCTCGGCTGCAGCCGGGCAGCGATCAACGCCATCGAAGTCGCCAAGGTCGTCGAATCGGCGGGAGCGGCGGCGCTGACGGTGCACGGCCGAACGGCGGCTGACTTCTTTAAAGGCTCCGCCGACTGGGATCGCATCGCCGAGATCAAGCCGCACCTGAAACATATCCCGCTGATCGGCAACGGCGATCTCGATTCAGCCGAAAAGGTGGTCGAAGCGTTCCGCCGCTACAACGTCGACGGAGTGATGATCGCTCGCGCTTGCCTGGGCAAGCCGTGGCTCTTTCAGCAGGCGGCGGCCGCGCTGCGGGGCGAACCAATTCCGGCCGATCCAACCGCGGAGGACCAGCGGCAGTGCATGCTGCGGCATTACCGGTTGGTGGTCGAACGCTTCGGCGAGGCGAAGGGGACGCTGCTGATGCGCAAGTTTGCCTGCAACTACGCCGTCGGTCGGCCTGGGGCGCGAGCCTTCCGCACGCATGTGGTCAATGCTTCGACGCGGGACCAGTTCCTCGAGATCGTCGAGAAGTATTTTCCGACCGACGAGCCGATAGCCGGAGGCCAACAGCCGCCGGGGAAGAGCCGGTTGATCTCAACAGGCGAATAAAGTCGCACTCGCACTTCTCCGGAGCGTGCTTACGCTCCGGCTACATCAGCTCTCTGCGTCTCGCCTCTCCCAAATCGCAGTGGCAGCACTGCTTGCGCCTGCTTATATTGGGCAGCCACAGCGGCTGGCGAATGGTTTCTTGGCTCTCTCGACCGACAGGCTAGGAGTGCGCGAACGTGGCTCAAAAGGGTTCAAGCGAGCAGTGGGGAACACGTCTGGGTGTGATCCTCGCGGTCGCAGGTTCGGCCGTAGGACTCGGCAATTTTCTGCGGTTTCCGGGGCAGGCGGTGCAGAACGGCGGCGGGGCGTTCATGATCCCCTACTTCGTCGCGCTGTTGCTCCTCGGCATTCCGCTCTGCTGGGCCGAATGGACGATGGGGCGCTACGGCGGCACGCGCGGGTTCAATTCGGCGCCGGGCGTCTTCTCTGTGATCTGGCGCAATTCACTGTCGAAGTACCTGGGCACCATCGCTCTGGTCGTGCCGCTCATCATCTACATGTACTACGTCGTCATCGAGGCCTGGTGCCTCGGCTACGCGTGGTACTACCTCACCGGTGAGTTGATGAAGGGGCCCTCGAACACCGAGTATCAGCGGTTCTTTAGCAACTTCGTCGGGGCCAGCGAGGATGGCTTTCTCTACGAAAGCGGGCATGGGCGCGTGATCTATTTCATCGGGATCACGTTCTTTCTCAATTTCATTCTCATCTATCGCGGCATTTCGAAGGGCATCGAAAACTTCTGCAAATGGGCCATGCCCATCATGGCGCTCTGTGCTCTTTGCGTGTTGGTGCGTGTGATGACCCTGCCCCCGTATGAGGCCGATGCGGCGCAGGTGAGCAAAACCACGGCCGGCGAGGTTGTGGCCGACTCCGCCGCACAGCCGGCGGGCGAAGGCCGTAGCGTGCTCGACGGCCTCGGGTTTATGTGGAACCCGAACTGGAAGGAACTCGCCGATCCACAGACCTGGCTGGCGGCGGCGGGGCAGATTTTCTTCAGCCTCTCGGTCGGTTTCGGCGTGATTATCAACTACGCGAGCTACTTGAAACGGAAAGACGACGTTGTGCTCAGCGGCTTGACCGCCTCGAGCATGAACGAGTTCTTCGAGGTCTGTCTGGGCGGACTGATCACGATCCCAGCGGCCTTTATGTTTCTCGGAGCCGCGGCCGGTGAGCAAGGAACGTTCGGCCTGGGGTTCGTTGCTTTGCCGAATGTGTTCGCGGCGATGCCGCTCGGTCGATTTTTCGGATTTCTTTGGTTCACGATGCTCTTCCTGGCAGCCATCACGAGCAGCTTGTCGATGCTGCAGCCGGTGATTGCCTTCATCGAAGAGGGGCTCGGCCTGAAGCGTCACGCTTCGGTCGCTTTCCTGGGGCTGATCACGGCCATGGGAAGCGCGTTTGTCGTGTATTTCTCGAAAGGGATGGTCGCCCTCGACACGCTCGACTTCTGGGCCGGGACGATGCTGATTTTCATCCTGGCGATGGTTCAGACCTTCCTTTACGGCTGGGTGCTCGGAATCGAAGTCGGAGAAAAGGAAGCCCACTATGGCGCCCACATTCGCATTCCGCACTTCGTGCAGTACATCCTGAAGTTTGTGACGCCGGTCTACTTGCTGGCCATCTTTATTGGCGTCATCTACACCCAGGGGCCCGGCTACATCGAAACGTTCAAGACCAATCCTGTCGCACGCCTGTCGGTGCTCTTCATCATGCTAACGCTCGGCTTCCTGCTGGTTCTGGCCAACATCGCCGGCAAGCGGTGGCGGGCGGAGGGGCGCTTTGACGAAATCGACAAGGGTCTTTAACCGCACGGAGTTCTGTCATGACGCCATTTGGTTGGGCAATGATGATTGTTTCGGTCGGCTCCGTCCTTGGGCTGGTCAGCTACTGCTTTTTCAAGGTGCTCACGTTGCCGGCCGTGGAGGTCGAGGATGTGAACGTCGCGCCGCTGGAAATCGACACCCAAGATACGCGGGACCCGGACTAGGGGGGGCGGCGTCAGTTTTCCTCGGCCCACTAAGGACTTGTGGCGAGGGGTGCGGCCTTTCGCTTTTTTCGCATACATCCTTGTCAAAATTGCCTCAACCCCTATCATAACCATTGGCCAAGCTACTAACTTGGCAAAGGGTTGCGGCGATTTATGGAAACCGAAACGTCTGACCTCGCTCTGGTCGACCTGCTGCGAAAGCGGGGACCGTTGAGCGTGGCCGAACTAGCGATCAGCATGCGGGTTACGGCAACAGCCGTCCGACAGCGGCTGACGCGTTTGCTGGCGGCGGGCGATATCGAGCGCGCGACGCATCGCGGCGGACGGGGACGGCCGGTCCATCGCTACGCGCTGACCGATAAAGGTCGTCGGCGCAGCGGCAACAACTTTGCCGACCTGGCAATGGTCTTGTGGCAGGAAATCCGGGAGATCAAGGATCCCGAAGTCCGCCGTGGCCTGCTGCAGCGACTCAGTCGCCGGTTGGCCGAATCGTACACGGGCGAGGTAGTGGGAGAGAGCGTTGAGCAGCGGATGCAGGCTTTAGCCGCGCTGTTCCGCGAGCGGCAGATTCCCTTCGAGGTTGAGTCGGCTGCGCCTCACCACCTGCCGACCCTTCACGCACACGCTTGTCCCTACCCGGAATTGGCCGAGCAGGATCGGACCGTGTGTGCCATGGAGCGGTTGCTGTTCTCGGAACTCGTGGGAACGGGCCTGCACCTGGCAACCTGCCGGTTGGACGGCGACCGTTGTTGTACTTTCGAGCCTGCGGTTCATTGATGAGTGGTCCGCGGCACTGTTCGCTAGGGTTTGAATGACGTATTCTGGCCGGTTTGTAGGTTTCATGCAGGGAATTGCCTGATCTTCAGACGGGTGGAGCGAATCGATGATTCAACCGACGACGCTGACTCAGCCGTGGATCGAAGCCCGGGTCGAAGAAAATGTGTTCACAACGACCGTCGAGCAGGCGATCAACTGGGCCCGGCAGTCGAGCATCTGGCCGATGACCTTCGGCCTGGCTTGCTGTGCGATCGAGATGATGGCCGCCGGAGCGAGCCGCTACGACATGGACCGCTTCGGCGCCGGCGCCTTCCGGGCCACGCCGCGGCAGGCCGACCTGATGATCGTCGCCGGCACGGTGACCTACAAAATGGCCAGCCGGGTGCGTCGGCTTTACAACATGATGCCCGATCCTAAGTTCGTCATCGCGATGGGCGCCTGCACCGTCGGTGGCGGGCCGTACTTCAAGTATGGCTACCACGTGGTGAAGGGGGTCGACCTGGTGGTGCCGGTCGACGTGTACGTGCCTGGCTGTCCGCCGCGCCCCGAAGCGCTGCTCGAAGGCCTGATGCGTATCCAAGACAAGATTCGCGGTCACAAGATCGGCAAGAAGAGCGGCCCGTTCGGCAAGCTTGGCGAGAAGGTCGAGGACGAATTGCCGATCCCGCACCACTCCGGCTGGGTTCAGCCGCCCGTAGAAAATCCCGCGGTGACGGATCACCAGAAAATCGCACCGTAGAGGCGAATGCGGAATTCGGAATAGGGAATGCGGAATTAACACGCATCCCACTTCCTCCATTCCGCATTCCGTATTCCGAATTCCGCATTACTGAATAGTTCGAAGAGCAGTAAACCGTTCCATGTCCGACACGCTGAAGATCGAAAATCTCCATGTTTCCGTTGACGGCACGCCCATTTTGCGTGGTGTCAATCTCACCATTCGCCGCGGCGAGACGCACGCGCTGATGGGGCCCAACGGCTCGGGCAAGAGCACGCTCGGCCTGGTGATCATGGGGCACCCCAAGTACGAAGTGACCGAGGGAACGATCACGCTCAACGGCGAGAACATCGTCGAGGCGTCTCCGGACGAGCGGGCGCGCAAGGGCTTGTTCTATGCCTTCCAGCGGCCGGTCGCGATTCCGGGCGTGAAGATGGCCGACTTCCTGCGGCATGCGACGACCAACGTCCGCAATCCGGAACGCAAGGAAGGTGAGGAACTGCTGCCGATGCGTGAGTTCCGCAAGGAACTCCGCGGCAAGATGGAACAGCTCCGCATCGATCCCGAGTTCGGCCGGCGGTATGTGAACGACGGTTTCTCCGGCGGCGAAATGAAGCGGGCCGAGATCCTGCAGCTCGCCATGCTGCAGCCAAAGATCGCCATTCTCGACGAGACCGACAGCGGCCTCGACGCCGACGCCGTCCGCCTGGCGAGCCAGAGCATCGCCGAGATCGGCCGGGAGAAGATGGGCCTGCTGATCATCACCCACCACGACAAGCTGCTCGAGCACAACCCGCCGGAGTTCACCCACGTGATGCTCGGCGGCCGGATCGTCGAGACGGGTGGCGTCGACCTGGCGAACGAATTGCACGGTCAGGGTTACGACCGCATCCGCAAAGCCTATCCGCAAGCGGAAGAGACCAACCGCCAGATGGCGAGCAAAGAGGAACCGCAGGAAGTGGTCAGCCAGTAAGCAACAGCAAACCGACCCAAGACGAAGGCCCCGGCGAGCGACGCTTCCGTGAAGCGTCCCCGAACCCACGAACGAATCGCGACCTGACGACCGCCGAAACGGTCGCGAGCACGAATAGAAGGTAGAACGCAATGGCAACCGACATCCGCACCGCTGTCGAAGCCGATCCGATTGGCGACATCAACAAGTACGACTTCCACACTGAGTCGAAGCCCGTCTTCAAGGCCCGCAAGGGGATCGACGCCGAGATCGTCAATCAAATCTCGGACATGAAGAACGAGCCCGACTGGATGCGGCAGTTCCGCCTCCATGCGCTCGAGGTGTTCAACTCCAAGCCGATGCCGAAGTGGGGCGGCGATATTTCGCTCGACTTTCAGGACATCTATTACTACCTGAAGCCCGCCGATCACCAGGGTCGCACCTGGGAAGACGTGCCGAAGGAAATCAAAGACACGTTCGACAAGCTGGGCATTCCCGAAGCCGAAAAGAAGTTCCTCGCCGGAGTGAAGGCCCAGTTCGAGAGCGAAGTGGTCTATGGCTCGCTGAAGGAAGACCTGGCGAAGCAGGGGGTGATCTTCACCGATACCGACACGGCGGTGAAGGAGCATCCGGACCTGGTGCGCGAGTACTTCGCGAAGGTGATTCCGGTCGACGACAACAAGTTTGCCGCTCTCAACTCGGCCGTCTGGTCGGGCGGCTCGTTCATCTACGTGCCCAAGGGCGTAAAGATCGAGTTCCCGCTGCAGGCCTACTTCCGCATCAACGCCGAAAACATGGGGCAGTTCGAGCGGACGCTGATCATCGTCGACGAAGGCGCCTCGGTGCACTACGTCGAGGGCTGCACCGCTCCGATGTACAGCACCGAAAGCCTTCACTCGGCCGTCGTTGAGATCATGGTCAAGCGCGGCGCTCGCTGCCGCTACACCACGATCCAGAACTGGGCCAACAACATCTACAATCTCGTCACCAAGCGGGCGATGGCCTACGGCGACGCCACGATGGAGTGGGTCGACGGCAACCTCGGCAGCCGGCTGACGATGAAGTATCCGGCCGTCTACATGATGGAGCCGGGCGCTCGCGGCGAGATCCTGTCGATTGCCTTCGCCGGCAAGGGACAGCATCAGGATGCGGGGGCGAAGCTCGTCCACGCCGCTCCGAACACCTCCGGCCAGATCATCTCGAAGTCGATCAGCAAGAATGGCGGCCGGAGCAGCTACCGCGGCCTGGTTCGCGTCGAGAAGGGGGCCAAGAACGTCAAGACGAACGTCGTCTGCGACGCCCTGATCCTCGACAACAAGAGCCGCAGCGACACCTATCCCTACATCGAAGTCGCCGAGCAGGACGTGAGCATCGGTCACGAGGCGAGCGTCTCGCGGATCGGCGAAGAGCAGCTCTTCTACCTCACCAGCCGCGGTCTGACCGAGGACGAGGCAAGCGCCATGATCGTCAACGGCTTCATCGAGCCGCTGGTCAAGGAACTGCCGATGGAGTACGCGGTCGAGATGAACCGCCTGATCCAGTTGCAGATGGAAGGCTCGGTCGGCTAACGCTCGCCGTGACAGCAGCCGGAGGCGGATCCGCCTCCGGATGTCGTGCGAGTTGATCATCGGCTCGCAATTTCTCCGGAGGCTGTTAGCCTCCGGCTATGTTTTGAAGCACGTTTTACGCAGACACGCTCTTTCGAAATCCATGTCCACTGCCGCCGTCACGCCCGGTTTTTCCCAGCAAACGTTCGAAGCGTTCCTGCAGTCGCGCAAAGAGCCCGCCTGGCTCACCGAGCAGCGCCAGCGCCACTGGCAGATGTTCAACGCCAAGGAATGGCCCGCTCGCAATGACGAGGAGTGGATTCGCACCGATATCCGCCTGTTCAAGCTGAACCAGTTCGGCTTGCCGATCGAGGGCGTGGCACAACCGGGCGCCGTTCAGGCGCTGCTGACCGAAAATGTGACCCTCGGCGGCGATACGGGGACGGTGAACAGCCGGCCGCTGCCAACCCGCCTGGCGCAGAAATGGGCCGATAAGGGGGTCGTGTTCGGCAGCCTCGATGAGTTGGTAAACACCCATGGCGAGTTGATCGAGCGGCATTTGTTCACGGCGGTCGATCCGGGCTACGACAAGTTCGCCGCCCTGCACGCCGCCTGTTGGTCGGGTGGTTCGCTGCTGTATGTGCCTCGCAACGTGACGATCGATGAACCGCTGCACGTGATCAACGGCATGACGGCGGGTGGCACCGATCTGGGGCATACACTGGTCGTCGTCGAGGAAGGGGCCGAGGCCACGATCCTGTTCGAAACGGCCAGCCCGAGCCACACCGACGGCGGTTTCCACTGCGGCGGCACGGAAGTGATCGTCGGCCCGCGAGCCCGGTTGCGACTGGTGACGCTGCAGAACTGGGGACATGGCGTTTGGAACTTCGGCCACCAGAAGGCGATGGTCAACCGTGACGCCAACCTGCAATGGACGCTCGCCGCCATCGGCAGTCGCCTGTCGAAGGTGAACCAGCACGTCGAACTCGTCGGCAAGGGAGCCGAGTGCCAGGTGAATGGCGTGTTGTTCGCCGAGGACAAGCAGCACATCTCGTATCACACGCTTCAGCATCACGTCGCCGAGTCGTGCCGCAGCGACTTCCTTTACAAGGCCGCCCTTCAGGACAAGGCCCGCACCGTTTGGCGCGGCATGATCAAGGTCGACCACGACGCCCAGAAGACGGACGGCTATCAGCGGAACGACAACCTGCTGCTCAGCAGCAGTGCCCGGGCGGATTCGATTCCGGGGCTCGAGATCGAGGCCGACGATGTGCGTTGCACGCACGGTTCGACGAGCGGCAAGGTCGATGAAGAGCTGATTTTCTATGCCCAGGCCCGCGGCTTCACCCGCAAGGAGGCCACGCGAATCATCGTGAGCGGCTTCTTTCAGCAGATTTTCGACCGCATCACCATCGAAAGCGTCCGCGACGCCCTCGGCGAGGCGATTTCCCGTCGAGTTCGCGAATACGTCTAAGGACAGCGTGGTTTATCCAGACATGAGTGAATTTCAGAAGGTTGCCCGCGTCGCCGACATTCCCGACCCGGGGCGAGAACTGCTCGAACTCGACGATCGGATCGTCGTGCTGCTGCATGTGGGGGGCGAGTTCTTCTGCATCGACGACGTCTGCACCCATGACGGCGGCCCGCTCAGCGACGGTCTGATCGAGGACCACACGATCGCCTGCCCGCGGCACGGCGCGAAGTTCGACATTCGCACCGGCAAGGTCCTGTCGATGCCCGCCACCGAAGACACGGTGGCTCACGAGGTGAAGGTCGAGAACGGCGAAGTCTACATCCGCATCAACGACGGCAACGAGCCGAAGACGCCCACCGCTCCCGCGGCGAGCAGCGTCACCTCCAGCGGCGCCAGCAACCCGGCCTTTCGCTCCGCCGACGTCACCGGCAGCACGGCCCAGACGGAAACCACCGCTGCGACGCCCGCCATCCCCGAGCCGCCCCCGGTCGCTTCCGGCGAGCTTTCGGAAGACTTGATCCGCGAAGAGCTGAAGAAGGTCATCGACCCGGAATTGTTCGTCAACATCGTCGATCTGGGGCTGATCTATAACGTCGATCTCGTCCCGGCCGAGGAAGGCAAGTCGAACGTCAAGATCGACATGACGATGACCAGCCCCATGTGTCCGGCCGGTCCGCAGATGATCGCCAACAGCAAGCAGGTGCTCAGCCAACTGCCGAAGGTCGGTGAGGTCGAAGTCAAAATCGTCCTCGATCCGCCATGGACGCCGGACAAGATGACCGAGGATGCCCGCGATCAACTCGGGATTTTTTAGTCCCGCTTCTTGCATCTCGTACCCCCGCTCTGCGTGGGAACGCACCTCTCGGACGCTCAGCGTCCTGTGCTCAACGCTGAGCGGTCGACCGTGGTGGTTGAGTCCACTCGCCCGATGGCCCGGAGGCAGGTTTGCCTCCGGCTGCTTCTTGGGTGATAGTCGGCGTTTCTGGTCGTGCTCCGGACGCTGTTAGCGTCCGGCTGTGGGGGCTTACAGCGGGGCGGGGAGGTCTCGCTTGTGGAAGATGACGCCGGCCATCAGGTAGCTGGCCGCGCCGATGCCGAGCAGGATCAGGTTGTAGCCGAGCGGCCCCAGATCGACGATCTGCCCCTGGCTGTCGCGCAGGAGCATCGCCCAAGTCTGCTCCGGCATGTTGACCGCCACGCTGACGAACTTTTGCGGCTCGTAGGCGGTGAACACCGTGGCCTTCATCAGCCAGCGAAGCCACGGTATCGCCAGGCCGGCGATCTTGGCGAGTAGCTGCAGGACGAGAAAGCCGCTGACGATGCCGATCGTCCGCCAGCGGTAGCGATCGGCGGCCGATACGAGCGTGGCAATTCCCGCCCAGCATACGCCGAAAGAGAACAAGTTCACCGCCGCCGGCGCCAGGGTCAGGCTGTCGACCCGCTCTCGCATCGGCACGGTCACCTTCTCTCCCGAGCCAAAGCCGAGCGGTATCTTGACCCCAAAACCGGGAATGCTGAGCGAGGGCGGCGGAACTTCCTCGACGATGTTGTTGGCTTGAATCCCCGCCCAGGTGCCGGCCCAGGAGGCGAAGGCCAGCAGCAGAATAGCTCCGACCGTCACCAGCATCTGCGAGTACAGGACCTGCAGGCGACTCACCGGCTGGGCGAGCAGCATCTCCATGCTTCCCCGGTTCAGTTCGCCGGCGACGGCGTCGCTGCCCCGGGCGATGGCAAACACGGCCACACTGAAGACCACGATCGGCTCGTCGTAGCCCATGGCGATGCGACCCGAATAGGAGAGCAGCTGACTCAAGGGAACGGGAGAAAAATCCTTCCACTTGTCCCATAGCTGCTCGATGATCGCCCCGAACGACTCCATCTCCAGCCGACTGACAATCCAGACCCGGAGCCAGCAGAAGGCGAACAAGGTGGCCGCGCAGGCGGCAAAGAGCAGACGCACCTCGATCAGGGCTTTTTTCAGAACCGTGCGATTCATGGCGGCTTGGGTCGACTACGTCCGTGGGTGAGTGGGCGGGTTGCCAGGCTTCGCGGCGACACTCCGTGTGCCGTTGGTTCGCGGGGGACGGCACACGGAGTGTGCCTGCTACTTCATTTGACCGTCGCGGCGAGCGCCGGTTTGCCGAGGTGCGAGGAGAGGGGCCGCAGGGCGTCTCCCTCTGCGTGAAACCGGTCGTACACGGCCCGCAGCCCGATCGGCTCGATCCGGATTTCCTTCAGCGGCAGCGTCGAGAGCCAGCCGAGCAGCGGAGCGAGTTCGCCCGGCGTTTCGATCACGACTTCCCCGGTTCCCTTCTGGCTGACGGTCAGCTGGCCGTTGAACTGGGGCGGGATTGAGGGCAGGGCCCCGCTGAGCCAGGCGACAATTCGGTGCTGCAACCGCAGCTCAGCCATCGGCTGGGTATGCACGAGTTGTCCGGCCCGGAGGATGACCACCCGGTCGCAAACCTCCTCGACCTCGGAGAGGACGTGGGACGAAAAAAGCACTGTCCGGCCGTCGGCCTTGGCGGCGGCGACCATGGAAAGCACTACGGCCCTTACGGTCGGATCGAGGTTGGCGGTCGGCTCGTCGAGGATATAGACCGGTGCGTCGGCTGCCATGGTGGCCGCCAGAGCGAGTTTTTGCCGCATTCCGGTCGACATGAAGCTCACTTTGCGGGAGAGGTCGAGCTCCAACCGGTCCGCAAATTGGCGGGAACGTCGCAAGTCGCCGCCCGGGCGGATCTCTGCGAAAAATTGAAGCACGTCTCGGCCCCGCATGTGCGGGAATAGGGAAGCTTCCGCGGGGAGGTAGGACACGCGCTGTCGCACTTGTACGGAGTGCCGATGGCAATCGAGGCCTTCGACCGACGCCGTTCCGCTGGTCGGCCGGAGGTATCCCAGCAGGAGGCGGATGAGCGTGGTTTTGCCAGCCCCGTTCGGTCCCAAAAGCCCAAAAACTTCCCCCTGCGCAACCTGCAGCGAACAACCCGCGAGCGCGTGTACGGTGCGGTAGGTTTTCGTCAGCTCGTGCGTTTCAACCATCACACTCGACATGAACCTGGGTTCCTACCCATTGAAGCACCCACTGCACGGCGGCCTCGCACGGCGCGCGAGTCTGGCCATTGTTGGAGCGCTTCGCGAGCGAGACAACGGGCCGATCCGGGATAAAGTCGTCTCAGCCGCTGCCGGTCGATGTCGCGAACGCCCGGTTTTGTCTGAGCTTTCTGCCTCCGAAGCAAAAAGCGCAGGTTCTTTTTGGTGGGGAGCCTGTGTATGATACCCCCCGGAACGAGAAGTTGCCGTAGGCCATCCCGAGCTCTTCCATTGGGTAACCGCGCGACAGGTGACGCGATGCGCGTCCTCGTTCTTTGCCGCGATGCCGGCATTGCGAGAATCGTACAGGGGGCACTCGCCTCCGATGCGGATGTTTTCGTTGGCTCTTCGTCCGACGAATCGCCTGGCAGCGGCTTCCACGTCGTTCTGACGGACGATCCTGCCCTGGTGGACCATCTCCGGGGGGAGCAATCCGGTTTGAGCGGCGCCGCCCTGATTGTCGTCCAGCGCCGACGGGACGAACTGCGGGCGGGCCCAGACGCCCCTGGCGACCTCGCAGCCGCTGCGAGTCATGACCCGCGCTCGAAGAGCGGCACGCCAAGTGTCGAGATCTCCGGCAGCGAACCGCCAAGCGATCAGGACATTGAGGTTCTGCGGCGTGTCATTGCTCAAAGCGAACGCATCCAGACGACCCAGAGAATCACCCGCTTGGAACGTCGTACCGCCAGCATGGGGGTCCAGCTCCGGGCCCTGCTCGACCACACGGGAGCCAAAATCATCACGGTTGACCTGCTGCCGGGACAAGGAGCGGCCGGCGTGGACGTCTGGCTGGTGCAAACGCTCGGCGAGCGGAAGCACGACGTTGCGGCGAGCTTTCACCCTGCCGACTTGCACCGGTTGCGGCAGGCGATCGCCGAATTCCTCGCGCAGCCCAGCGCCACCTTTGACACAGAGTTCCGGATGCTGGGCAGTGTCGGTCAGTGGGAATGGGTGCGACAGCGGGCGATCATCGGCTCCACTTACTCCGACGGCAGTCCCCAGCAAATCTTCATCACGCAGACGTCGCAGACGGCCCTCCATCGGGCAGAAAGCCTGCTGGGCTGGCAAGCGAAGATCATCGAGCAACTGGTCGCCGGGGACGACCTGGAACAGGTGCTTGTATCGCTCATTCTCGCGATCGAAGAAAACTATGCCGGCGCCCTGGCGGTCGTCGCCCGCTTGGATCAGGCGACGGGCCGGCTCTATAAGCTCGCCGGACCGAGCCTGCCGGACGAGTTTCATGCGGTCTTCGAGGGGCTGGCGATCGGTCCCGAAGTGGGCGCCTGCGGCGCCGCCGCCTATCAGGGGCGCCGTGTCGTCATCGAGGATTTGACGCAGAACGAAAGTTGCCAGCCTTATCTGGAACATTTCTCGCGGTTTCACCTCCGCTCGATCTGGTCGCAGCCCATCCTGGGAAGCGACGACCAGATTCTCGGCACGTTTGCCATCTATCACCGCGAACAGCATTCGCCCGACGAGGCCGAGATCCGCTTGATCGAGACGGCGGCCAATCTGGCGGGGCTGGCCATGGAACGCTGGAAACAGATCAATTCTCTTTTGCAGAACGAAAAGCGCTTTCGACAACTCGCCGATCTCGCCCGACTGTTTGCCTGGGACTATGACATCGAGGGACGCCGTTTCACCTATATCGGAAACCAGGTCGAGAGGCTGCTCGGCTATACGGCGGCTCAGTTGGCGGAAGCCGATTTTTGGACCACGATCATTCATCCGGATGATTTGCCCGAACTGGGGCGCCGGATCGAGAACCCCGCCCGCTATGGTGATAACTTCTCGCTGGAATATCGCGTGATCGCCAGCGACGGACGAATTGTCTGGTTGCAGGGACTATTCGCCGCCGTACTGCGGAACGGCAAGGCGGTTCGGATGCAGGGTTTTTCGATCGACATCAACGATCGCAAGCTGGCTGAGGAGAACTTGCGGGATAGCGAGGAGCGCTATCGGATGCTCGCCGAGTACTCGACGGATCTGATCGGCCGGCTGGATGAAAAAGCCACGTTTCTCTATGTCTCGCCGGCTTGCCGCTCGATGCTCGGGTACGAAC
>JAEZAS010000159.1 GCA_023430365.1 Planctomycetota bacterium | reverse complement strand
CTGGATCGGCATCACCGGCTCGGCCGTCGTCTACGCCGTGGCCAGCATGCTCTTTGCCAGGTTCGGCCTGCCGAAGTTTCTGGTGTTCCTGGTGAGCGCCGGCATGATGGGCGCCGTGGCAATCTTCTATCGCCCCGCGCCGCCCGAAAAAGCGGTTGCGTAAATCGTGGGTCAGGCGCCTGTGCCTGACAAAACCGAGATCGCCTCGTTGACCGCACTCGCATCGCAAGCCGCATTCCGTCAGGCACGGGGCGCCTGACCTACGCGGCGGCTCTCGATGAACTCGTTGAGCAGTCGCTCGCTGGCGAGCAGCCTGGTCAGGTCCTTGCTGAACTCGGCGAGCAGTTCGCGATAGGCGGCTTTGAGCTCCTCGTCGGTCAGGTTCGACGCTTCGCCGGGCGTCGGCAGCCGCTGGCGCCAGAGGAGGGAGTCGAGCACCTGGGGGCGGAGGTGGTCGAACAGGTCGACGCCCGTGATCGGCATCACGCCGATGGAGAGGGAGATCGACGTCTCTTTGGCCGCTCCCATGTGCCAGTAGCCGGACGGGATGTAGAGCCAGTCGCCAGCCGCCAGTTCGCACTTCATGAGCGGCATGATCTCGCGCTCGTAGCGCATGTCGGCGGGAAGGGTTTCTTCGATCGGCCAGGGGTTCACCGTGTTCTTGCGGAGCGAGTATTCCTTGCGGCCGGTCGTTTGGACGATGAACACCTCCTCGGCGTCGTAATGCCAACTGAAGCCGAACTGCTCCGCGGGCGTGCAGTACATGTGAATGTCGACGTGCGCCGCGAAGTCGCGTTCGAAGGCGGCGGCGAGTTGAGCGAGCCCTGCGTGCTGTTTTTCAGCATGGCGGACGCGGAACGTGTAGCCCTCGTCGGTCAGCTGCTTTGCCTGGTCGACTGTGCGCGGCGGTGGGCCGACGTAGGGATGCCCCTGGCGGACGACGAGCAGGTCGGCATCGTCGCGAGTGACGATTTCAACGAGAGTTTCCCAGCTGGCGAGCTGGGCGAGCGAGTTGGCTTCATCCCGACGCGAGAAGGGGAGCCGCTGGTAGTAGTCGGCGACGAATTGCTGCTTGGGCGTCTCGCCGAGAAGGGCTTGCAGGTTCATGCGGGCATTCTAGTAGGTCAGGCACGGGGCGGCCTGACCCGAATGTCGAAATTCAAATGTCGAAGGAATGACGAAGCTCGAAATTCAAAGAATGGGCTCGACTGCTTCGCTTTCCCCTTTCGGGCTTCGGTTTTTGTTTTTTGACTTTCCTTCGACATTTGGAGTTGGTCATTTCCTTTCCCGGTCAGGCCGGAGGCCTAACCTACGGGGGCCAGATTTGGTTGCGGGTGATGGGTTCGCCGCCGGCGATGGTGGTGAGGGCTTTCAGGTCGTCGGGGGGCGTGTCGAGGGGAACCAGGTAGCCGCGGATCGTATCGGCGAATACGACGTAGGGGGAGCGCCAATGGGCCGCGGAGATGGAGGGCCTGGTGCGGTCGTTCACCCGAAAGCTCATTGTGGTGGTGTCGAGGTCGCGCGGCTCCAGCCAGCAGATGTCGGAGCGGGCGATCTCCGTCAGCAGGATGCAGTTTTCTGTTCCATCGGTGAAGTCGGTGAGTTTCGTGGGCTCTGCTCCGGGGAAGGCGGTGCCGGGGCCGACGATGACGACCATGTTGGTGTTGGACCGGGAGAGCGGCTCGGTGGGGGAGCGGAAAACGGCTGGCATGCGCTCCGCGAGGCCGAGATTGTGGGGGCTGTTCCAGGGCTCGTCGAAGCGGTACTCGGCATAGAGGGCCTGCTGCTCGATGTAGGGCAGGATCAGGACCCGCCAGCTGTGCATCGGCTGGCCGGTTTCGTCTGGGATGTAGGCGGGCGGGAAGGCGCCGTGGATGTCGTGGTAGTTGTGCAGGGCCATCGCGAGCTGATTGAGGTGGCCTTGCGCTGCCGTGCGAAGCGCCGAACGATACGCATGATTGACCGACTGGGCGAGATACCAAAGCCCAGAGAGCAGGACGCTCACCAGGAACATCGCAATCATGAGCGCTCGCAGGCTGAAACGCGGGCCTTGCGAGCGGGGCTCAGTCCTCGGCGAGTCGACGGTCGCGGTCATGCCATCAGCATAGCCTTGCGGGTGGTTGACTTTATGAAAATTCGGGCAGCCTGTGGATGGAGGCTGTGGTTGTCTGAATTCTGGCGAATTCAGCTACGGGGGCGTCCTTCGGGCTTCGGTTTTTGAGTTTCTTTCGACATTTGAAGTTCGTCATTTCCCTTCCCGGTCAGGCCGGAGGCCTAACCTACGGGGCGGCGGCGGACTTCGAGGTAGACCTCGAGGCCGCGTTGGATGCGGGCGAAGTACTCGCAGTGGGCGTCGAAGCGGTTGTAGAACTCCTCGCTCCGCCAGGGGTGGCTGGGGTTGAGTCGCCAGGCGAGGTAGTAGATCGTCACCGGGCCCTCGGGGCCGCTGGCGGGCGGGGGCGACCGCCGCAGCGAACCGGTGGGGCGGGGGAGGGTGACGGTATCCTCTTCGTCGGGACGATAGGTGTCGCTGGTGGAGACCATAGGTTTGCGCCTCTTCGAGAAGTGTGCGGCGGATGGGCTGTTCCAACCCTGCCGGGCGCAAGCGGGGTCGGTTTGTTACACTTAGGCGAAGGGTGAAGTTGGATTTCTCTGGGGCGGGCTTTGGCGTGGTTCGGGCTCGTTCTTGGGAGCGGGTTTGTCTGAATTCTGGCGAATTCAGCTACGGGCTTGAAGCTGGTGCTTGTTGACAAATTGATTGATAAGTTGTATAAATAATTGGTCCTGATGGCGCGCTTTGGGGCGGCTCGGCTCCTGCTCGTGGAGCCGGCCAGTGGCAAGCCGGCTGTTGATAAAGTCGGCAGGTTTATCAACAAGTGTGGGGCCCCTGTGACGGGGTGGGTGTTGATAAACCCCTGGAGTAAATCAACACCGATCCAGAAGCTGCGCTTTTGCGGGGGCATCATCTGAGGAAGGTTCGTTCGTTGTGAAGACGCTTATCCGCCATGCGACTGTCGTCCTGCCCCAGGAAACCTTGCGAACGGACGTGCTGATCGAAGACGGCAAGATTGTCGCCGTCGATGCGGCCCTGCATGCGGCCGCGGACGAAGTGGTCGATGCGGCGGGGCTGCACCTGATTCCGGGCGTGATCGACGACCAGGTGCATTTCCGGGAACCGGGGCTGACGCACAAGGAGGATCTGCACACGGCCAGCCGGGCGTGCGCGAAAGGGGGCGTGACGAGCTTCCTGGAGATGCCCAACACAAAACCGGCCACAATCACCGTCGAGGCGCTGCATGCGAAGCTCGCCCTGGCGGCTGAGAAGAGCCTGGTGAACTACGGCTTCTACATCGGGGCGACGTCGACGAACCTGGCCGAATTGCAGCAGGCGACGCGCACGCCGGGCATCAAGATCTTCATTGGCAGCAGCACGGGGGACCTGCTCGTCGACGAGCAGCAGGCCCTGGAGCAGATTTTTGCCGAGACGCGGCTGCCGATCTGTGCTCATTGCGAGGACGAAACGACGGTTCGCGCCAACGCGGCCCGGCTGGCGGGATCGACCGACGTGGCGGACCATTCGCGGGTTCGCGACCACCAAGCCGCTATGATTGCGACCCGGAGGGCGATCGATCTGGCGAAGCGGCACAACCATCGGTTCCACGTGCTGCACGTTTCGACCGGTGACGAAACCGAGCTGCTCGCCGATCACGGCGGGCTGATCACCGCCGAGGCCTGCCCGCATCATCTGCTGTTTAGCGTCGACGACTATGCCCGTCTGGGGACGCTCGTGCAGATGAACCCGTCGCTGAAGACGAAGCAGGACAACGAGCGGATCTGGCAGGCCCTGCTCGACGGGCGGATTCAGGTAATTGCGACCGACCACGCTCCGCACACGCTTGAGGAGAAGCGTCAGCCGTATCCCAAGTCCCCTTCGGGGCTTCCGGCGGTCGAAAACTCGCTCGCCCTGATGCTCAACGAGGTGCACCGCGGTCGCTGCACGCTGGAGCAGGTGGTCGGCTGGATGTGCGACGCGCCGGCCCGGGTGTGGGATATGGTGGGGAAGGGGCGCATCGAGGTTGGCTATGACGCGGACCTGGTGCTCGTCGATTTGAAAAAGTCCGCGGTGGTGCTGAACGAGCAGCAGGAGACGAAGGCCCGCTGGAGCCCCTGGCACGGGGAGACGCTGACCGGTTGGCCGGTGCGGACGTGGGTTCTGGGGCGCGAGGTGTTCCGGGAGGGGCAGATCGACGGGACGGTGCGCGGCGGGGAGATCGCTTACGATCACAGTCGAGGGGGGTATTGGGGTTAAGGTCAGAGTGTAGGCGCCGTTCGTAGCGGAACTCGCCAAAGTTCAGACAATCGACGTTCTACTTGCGGGGCGTCTGAATTCTGGCGAATTCAGCTATGAGGAGACGGGAATGTCGAAATTCCAATGTCGAGGGAAAGTCAAAAAACAAAAGCCAAAGCCCGAACTGGCGGCGACGTTGTTGAGTTTATGACTTTCGTGCTTCGTCATTCCTTCGACATTTCAGGTTCGAGCTTTGCTGATGCGGGCTAGCATCGGCTGGCTTTGATCTTGTGGCTCG
The DNA here is from genome assembly GCA_023430365.1 of Planctomycetota bacterium. Taxonomy (GTDB): domain Bacteria; phylum Planctomycetota; class Planctomycetia; order Pirellulales; family Pirellulaceae; genus JAEZAS01. Next base: position 2,380 of record JAEZAS010000159.1, on the reverse strand, counting down.
TCAGGGGATTTCCTATACGTTTGCACGCGGTATTAGCCGCGCGTGAATGTGGTGTTTGGCACGGATTGGGAAGGGTAGGTCAGGATGGCTGCTGGCGAATCACGTATCCCGCGTCCCCACTTCCGCGTGCAGCGGCAGGCCGCGGCTGGCCATGCGCCGAACCAGGATGTGGAATCGTCGGACGCGCTGCAGGATTTTGTCGGTCAACTCGATGAGTCGATTGCGCGCACGTCGGCCTGGCTGTGGTCGCGGCAGCACAAGGACGGGCATTGGTGCGCGGAGCTCGAGGGAGACACGATCCTCGAGAGCGAGTACATCCTGTTGCTCGCCTGGCTGGGCAAGGAGAAGTCGACCATCGCCCGCAAGGCGGCCGCCTACATCGTGCAGCAGCAACTGCCCGAAGGTGGTTGGGCGATGTATCCGGGCGGAAAGCTCGAGATCAGCCAGAGTGTGAAGGCCTACTTTGCCCTGAAGCTGACCGGCCACGATCCGCAGGCCCCGTACATGCAAAAGGCCCGCGAAGCGATTCGCGCGGCCGGCGGCGCCGACGCGGTGAACAGCTTCACCCGCTTCTACCTGGCGCTTTTGGGGCAGATCTCGTACGACCATTGCCCCGCCGTGCCGCCGGAGCTGGTGCTGCTGCCAAAATGGTCGCCGATCAACATCTATCGGATGAGCTCGTGGTCGCGGACCATCGTCGTGCCGCTGGCGATCATGTGGGCCCATCGGCCAAGTCGATCGTTGCCCGTCGAATCGAGCATTCCCGAGTTGTTTCTCCAGGACCCCGCCGATTGGCCGGAACTGCGCTGCCCGGGACTGGAGGACGAGTCGGGCTGGTTCTCGTGGGACCGGTTCTTTCGCCGGGTCGACAAGACATTCAAGTGGTGCGAAGGCCGCGGCGTGCGGCCGCTCCGGAAGCGAGCGCTGCGCAAGGCTGAGAAGTGGATGACCGACCGCTTCGCCCATAGCGACGGCCTGGGAGCCATCTTTCCGCCGATCATCTGGAGCATCGTGGCGCTGAAGTGCCTGGGCTATCGCGACGATAGCCCGGAGCTGCGCTACAACTTCGAACAACTGGCGGCGCTGACGATCGAGGAAAAGGAAACGGCTCGGTTGCAGCCGTGTTTGTCGCCGGTGTGGGACACGGTGATCACGCTGCGGGCGCTCGCGACCGCCGGGGCGAAGCTCGGCGAGCGCAGGACCGATTCGGCGGTCGACTGGTTGCTCGACAAGGAAGTGACTCGGCCAGGTGATTGGTCGAAGACGGTGTCGGCCGCTCCGGGTGGCTGGTTCTTCGAGTACCACAACGAGTTCTATCCGGACGTCGACGACTCGATCATGGCGATGATCGCCTTGCACGAGGTGCTCGGCGACGAGCTGATCGATTCGGCGGGGCTGCCGACGTTCAAGCCGGGCGCGCAGAACCTGGGGAGCGTGGCTGCGAGCAAGAATGCCGCTCGCGAAGCCTTGCCGGCCTGGGATGATTCGCTCGACGACATGCAGACGATCGCTCAGAATCGCCGCCGCTGGGCCATTGGGGCCTGCGAACGGGCCCGCCGCTGGGTGCTGGCGATGCAGAACCGCGACGGCGGTTGGGGAGCGTTCGACAAGGACAACGACAGCGAATTCCTTTGCCGAGTGCCGTTTGCCGATCATAACGCGATGATCGATCCGAGCACGCCTGACCTGACCGCGCGGGTGCTTGAAGCGCTCGCCCTGTGGGGCGGCAAACGCGGGCAGACGCATGTGGAGAAGGCAATTCGCTATCTCCGCCGCACTCAGGAAGCTGACGGCAGTTGGTACGGCCGCTGGGGCGTGAACTACATCTATGGCACGTGGCAGGCGATCGTTGGGCTGACGGCGATCGGTGTTCCCGCGAGCGACGAAGCAGTGCAGCGGGGCGTCGAGTGGCTGCTGAAGCATCAGCAAGACTGCGGCGGTTGGGGTGAATCGGCCGACACCTACGAGCAGCCGGATCTGCGCGGCCAGGGGCCGGTCACGGCCTCGCAAACGGCTTGGGCGTTGCTCGGATTGCTCGCCGCGGGATTGGACGATCATCCGGCCGTGCAGCGCGGCATGCGATACCTGATGGAAACGCAGTCGCCGGACGGCAGTTGGGAGGAGCACGAGTACACGGGAACCGGTTTCCCGCGGGTGTTCTACCTGAAGTATCACTACTATCCGATCTACTTCCCGCTTCTGGCATTGGCTCAGTGGCGGCGGCAGCGCGGGTCGCGCGTGACGCAGGCGGTTGTGCGGTCGATGCAGGCGAAGTAGTTGGCGCGACGGAGACGGTGACGTGCTGGGCGCCACTGCTGGCTCGTCCAGCAGTGTTGAAGCGGGTACCCAGTTCGCACTGCTGGACGAGCCAGCAGTGGCA
>JAEZAS010000148.1 GCA_023430365.1 Planctomycetota bacterium | reverse complement strand
ACGGCGTGCTCGGCCAGATTCTGCCGGTGCTCATGCTGCCGCGGATGCTCGCCACGCTCGGGCTTTCGATGGCGGTGGTGCAGCATCCGGAATTGAACCACCGGCAACTGTCGCAGCTCTTTTGGCTGAACCTTGTCGGCGGGCTGCTCTCGACCGCGGCAACGGCGGCGCTCGGGCCGGTGCTGGCCGCCGCTTACGACCGGCCGGTGCTGGCGACGCTCTGCTATGCGATGGCGGGGACGAATCTGATTGCCTCTTTGCTGAATCAGCACTCGGCGCTGCTGGAGCGGACGCTGCGGATGAAGCGATTGTCGATCGCGCGCTGCACGTCGCAGGCGATTGGAGGAGCGGTGGGTATTGCGATGGCGCTGGCAGGGTACGATCTGGCGGCGCTCGTGGCCCTGCAGTATGCGGAGCTGGGATCGCTGATGATTGGTGTTTGGCTGGCGATGCCCTGGTGGCCTGGCCGGCCGGAGCGAGGGGCGGGGATCGGCACGCTGGTGGCGTTCAGCGGCTACTACTCGCTGAGTTCGCTCGTCGGTTACGTGTCGCAGAACCTCGAGAAGCTCGTGTTTCCGCTGCTGCTGGGTCCGCAGGCGGATCGGGCGATTGGGCTCTACAGCCAGGCGTTCGGCTTGATGATCAAGCCGGTGTTTTTGATCACGTCGCCGCTGATGGGGGTGATGGTGGCGGGGCTCGCCCGAGCGCGCGGGGATCAGCGGTTGTTTGGCGAGATGACGACGCGGTTTTTCCGACTCGCGGCGGTCGGGCTGTTGCCGTGTGCGGCGGGGCTGTTTGCCGTGGCGCCCGATTTCATGGTCGTGCTCTTGGGGCCGGAGTGGAAGGACTCCGGTTTGATCCTGTCGGCCCTGGCGCCAGCCATCTTTGCTCAGGGGCTGATCTTTCTGGGCATGTTCATGCTGGCTTCGTTGGGCAAGGGAGGGCAACTGCTGTTTACGTCGCTGCTCGCCTGCCTGATACTCGGGCAGGCTTTTGTCGTGGGATATTTCGCAGGAGGATACGCCTGGCCGACGCTCGAGGGAACCTCGCTGCCAACGGTGATGGGACCGATGCTAGGCGTGGCGATCGGCTATTCGCTGGTCACGATTTTTGTGTGGATGCCGCCCTTTTTGTGGTTCTGCTTCCGCTCGACCGGGACGCCGATCGGCATGGTGGCCCGGCGACTGGGTCCGCTGCTCCAGCCTGCCGTGCTGATGGGGCTGATCGTGTGGGCGATGCGGCAGGCGCTGCTGAATGTGGAGTCGCTGGGGACCGCGCCGCGGCTGGTGCTGCTCGTGCTGGCAGGAATCGGGCTCTATCTGCTGCTGGCCCGCCGCGAGGTGCGATGGTTTCTGGACGAGTGGATTCACCTGCGGGCTGCGAAGTAGCCGGGACGCTTCGCGGGTGAGGGCTCCGGACTGTTACTCGCCCCGGTTACTCGCCAAACCGCTGGATGTCGCGGCCGTCTTCTACCAGGCGCACGATGCCGCCGTAAGCGCCGACGAGGAACGACTGGCCGTCGGGAGCAAAGGCGAATCGTACCGGGTCTTTTTCAGGGCGGACGGTGTCGGACGGGGAGCGAACGAGCAGTGTCTTGAAGCTCCCTTTGTCGAAGGTGTAGCGGCGATACTCCTGCTTGGTGGCGAGGTCCCAGATCACGACATCGCCGCTGGCCTGCGAACCCGCGGCGATGAGCTTGGCGTCGGCAGAAAAGAACGGATGGGCGAGGCCGGCGACGCCCATGTTCAGTTGCCCCTCGGGCTCGAGCGAGGCAGCGTTCCATAGGATCACCGCTCCGTCGCCGTGGCCGGTGGCCAATCGGCTGCCGTCGCTGGCCGCGGCGATGTGGTAGTACGGCTGCTGAAGCCCGACGGACGTGCGGACGTTGTCGCCGGTGGCGATATCGCAGGAGCGCAAGGCGAACCTGTCTCCCTCGCGGACGATGCCAACGAGCCGATCCGTGGCGGGCAAGAACGCGATGCCGAGAGCCCCGCCGAGCGGTTTGATCTGGTGCTCTTTGGTCCACTCGCCGACGTCGTAGACCACGCAGCGAGTTCGGCTGAGCACAGCGAGGCGTTTGCCGTCGGGAGAGAAGTCGAAGTAGTGACAACGGTCGAGCGTTTTCACCGGTCGGCCGGTCGAGACATCCCACAACCGCACTTCGTGCAGCGTGAGGCCGTCCGCCGTGGCGTAGAGACGAGTGGCCGCGAGCAATGTGCCATCGGGGGAGAACGCCAGCTGCGTGAGATCGCCAAACGTTTCCATCCGCCGCAGTCGTTTGCCGCTGGCGACGTCCCAAATGGCCACGACGCCGCACTTGCGCACGTCAGGATGCGGCCGGGGAGGAAAACCGCCGTCGGACTGTCCCGAGCAACCGGTCGCCGCCAGCTTGCCGCTCGGAGCAAACGCGACCACCTGCGGATCGCGCACCGGCACGAACGGAGCCGCGGAAGCAATCGTCGCGAAGCCGACCAGCAGCAGCACGAGCACGGGCCAGGCGAGCGGCGAGCGAGTCGAAGCGATACGCATGGCTTGAGTCTCAGGCGGGGATGGGGCCGGTGGGAGGATGCGTTTCAGCATACACTAGCGGAAAGTAGTAGGCACACTCCGTGTGCCGTGTACAGGTGAGAGTTGCAGGTTACAAGTTGCAAGTTGCAGGTCCTGCCGCCTGTAACGTGCAACTTGGAACATGCAACTCTCGCCCGTCGAGACGGCACACGGAGTGTGCCTACTACAATGTGGAGCCGTTTGATGAAGCCTGATGACATTTGTCCGCGACCTTCGCACGTGCCGCCGCTGTCGACCCGGCCGCACTCGCCGCCGATCTATCTGACTTCGGTTTGGGAGTGCGATAGTCCGGAACAGGCGGATGCGCTGCTGGGTGGCGCGGGTTACCGTGACGCTGACGCGTCACGCTCGCCGGAGATCGGGCATGTCTATCAGCGCGATAGCCAGCCGAACGCCGATCTGCTCGCCGCGAAGTGCCGGGCGCTGCACGGGGCGGAGCGGGGCGCGGTCACGTCGTCGGGAACGTCGGCCCTGTCGGTCGCCCTGCTCGCGCTGATGAAGCAGCGGGACGAAGCCGACGTCGGCACCCGCGTGAACGGCAAAACGCTGACGCTGTACGGCGGCGAGGCGG
>JAEZAS010000245.1 GCA_023430365.1 Planctomycetota bacterium | reverse complement strand
GGATGGTGGACGCGGAAAGAGGCCGGCTAGCTGTTGTATTTTGGGTGGGCTGGAATGGCGACTTCAGCGGCCCTGGTGGTTGCCTGGAACGGGCTTAAGAAGTTGGACATTTAGGCATTGGCGGACTGTCCAATCGGTGCGTGTTGATTTGTGTTGGCGGCTGTAACGATCCGGGGCCCAAGGGCCACCGGTTTTTATGAGAGGCGCAATCGCTGTGAGCGACGAGTGGCAGGCGGAACCTGCCAGCCGAGGGGCTGGCGAGGAGCCGGTGGAATTCGAAGACATCGTCCGGGAGACGAGTCCGCACATCCGGGCGTACATCGCCGGCATGGGCGTGCCTCGTCACGACGTGGACGACGTGGCCCAGGATGTGTACGTCGAGCTGTACCGGTTTTTCGACCGGGTGCCAGCCGAGGTGCCGATGAAGCAGTGGCTGAAGGGAATCGCCCGCAACCTCTGCCTGAACTACTTCCGCCGGACGAGCCGCCGCAGCCGACTGCAGCGCGAAGCTCTCGTCGAATTGCTCGTGCGGGCTGAACCGGATTGCGGCATCGCGACCGCTGAAGGGCCAATCCGCCGGGCGCTCGACACGTGTTACGAAAAGCTCCCCGCCGATAGCCGCAAGCTCCTCTCGCTCAAGTACGAGCACGAGCTGCCGAGCCAGACGATCGCCGAGCGCCTGAGCAGCACGTCGGAAGCCATCCGCATCGCCTTGTTTCGAGTCCGAAACGCCTTGAAGGAGTGCATCAGCCGCCGCCTGGCGAGTGAGAGTCCCGCATGAGACCCGTCGACGACCTGATCGGCCGATTTGTCGAGGACCCGGGCGCCGCCACGCCCGAGCAACTCGAAGAGATTATCGCCGCGCTGCGCGAGCAGCCGGAGATGGCAGTGCGGCTGCGCGAGCAGTTGATGCTCGACGACCTGCTCGCTCAGAAGCTGACGGTCGACCGGCGGAACTTCCTCGCCCAGGTCGAACAGCGAATCGCCGACTATGAGCGGGCTCAGGACGAGATCGATAGCCAGGTTGCCGACCTGCGCGCGATTGCTGAGACCGAGATCGAGCGACCGAATCGGCCGCGAGGGCCTTCGCTGTGGATGAACCTGCTGATGGTGGCTGCCGCAGCGGCGCTGATCGCCGGCGTGTTCCTGGCGCCCGACTTTCTGGCGCGGGGCAGGGCAGTGGCCCGTGTGGAGAGTGTTCAAGGTGAGGTTGCGACGGTCGTCGGCCAGGGATTCCATCATCTGGCGGTCGGCGAAGTGCTGAAGACCGACCAGCACGTGAATGTGCCGGCGGGAGGCAGTTTGGTTTTTGTGTACGCCGACAAAACACGCGTCGAACTCGCGGGTGGAACGCGTGTGATCATCGGTGGCAACCCACGCACGGGCGCGAAGGCGCTCAGTGTGGCCCAAGGCGAGGTGCTCGCGAGCGTTGCCAAGCAGACGGCTGGGCCGATGCTGTTCAACACGCCGCATGCGGTGGCGACGGTGCTGGGGACCGAGCTGCGAATCACCGTCGATGACGCGGCCACTCGATTGGATGTGACCGAGGGGCTCGTTCAATTGGCTAAGACCGATGGCGCCCGGCCGGTGTTGGTGGCCGCGAACGAAACGGGAGAGGTACGCGGTCAGGAACTCTTGCCCAAGCGAAGTCTCGCCTGGCCGGACAACCGCGACTCGGTGGTTTTTCTGTTTGAGGGGAACGACGAATTGGTGGTCGCGCGCAATCCGAACACCGGAAACTTCCGCGACACTCCGCTCACGAAGGTGGACTCCGCCTCCGCTGAGATGCTCGACCTGCAGATGTTCGGCGGGCAGTTTGTGACCGAGGAAGGCGGAGTGGATGTCGTGCAGCTTTGCCAGCGGACGTCGGAGCTTGGGCTGGAGGCGATCATCACCGCCGAGCGGCCGCGGATGGAGGGCACGATCGCCGCGTTGGCGTTCAAGAAAGGCCGTGGCAATTTTGAGTTGGCCCAGGAGCGGGACCGGCTGACGTTTCGACTAAGCACCGATGCGACGATGGACGCGCCGGTGACGCTCGACTTGGGCCCCATCGAAGCCGATCGGCAGACGTATGTCGCGGTGACTTATCGGGACGGAGCGCTAATTGGCTATGTCGATGGAACGGAGGTTGCCCGCCGGGAGGATGTACGGGGCGGGCTTGGCTCGTGGCCCGAGGGGCCGCTCGCGATTGGCGGCGATTCGGTTGGGGCTCAGCGGTGGCGCGGCAGCGTGGCTGGGTTTGCAATTCACAATCAGGCGATGGATGCGGCTGCGATCGCTCGCAACGTGAGGAACTTCCGCGGCCTGCATTTCAGCGCCGCACGCCAACCGAAATGGACCGGCCTGATGTCCGACGACGATCCTGCGACGCACTGGATCGGTGGGTGGAAGGAAGTGGAGTTCGCTTGGGAGAACGAGGGAGCGGGCGAACGGCTGCGTTTGGCTCCGGTGAAGGGAGACTATGACGCACGCGTGGAACTGCACGTGGTTCGCAGCGCTGGAGAGGCGATCGAGTTGCTGTTGCCGGTCGGCAACCGCCACGTCGCGGCCGTCCTGCAGCCGCCGGGAAGCGCAAGCAAGGTCAACGGCCTGGAGCTTGTCGACCTGCTGCCAGCCAGCGAAACGAAGTCGGGCCTGCTGAACCGGCAACTGGAGTTGCAGCGGATTTATACGATCGAGGCCCGGGTCCGAGTGGAGGGAGAGAACGCAAGAATCGTCGCCACTGTCGACGGCGAACCGTGGGTCGATTGGTCCGGGCCACGCGCGAGCTTGTCGCTGAAGACCGAACGGCAAGACTGGGCGGAGGAGTCGCCGGTCTTGAGTGTTGGAAAGAATGTGGTGCGAGTGCACTCGTTGAAGGTGCGGCAGTATCCATAGCCGGAGCGTAACACGGTCCGGAGAAGAGCGAGAAGTTAACGGCTGTAACCAAGCGTTTGCGAAATGGACTCCGCCACGGCTACACTTCCCCAAACGGGAGTGGACCGATGCCCTGCTATCTCTTTACGTATCACAGCTATGGCAGCTGGATGCCGGATCGGGATGAGGGATATCGGCGACGGAGCGACATCGGTGTGTTGCCCGCGAATCGACCCTTGGCAAACATCTATCGCGCTCAGGCCTCAGCCAAAGTTGTTTTTCTTACATCAGCAATCCAGCGGCTCGTTGTCGAAGAACTGCTCGTTGCACGGCGGAAGCAGGATTTTCGTCTCCACTACTTAGCGACCGAATCGACTCACATTCATGCGCTCGTGAGTTGGAAACACGCGGCAACATGGACCAAGATGCGCGGAAGCATTCGCTCGTCGATTACACGCCGGCTTAATAGGGTGTACGGCACGCGCGAATGGTTAAGTGAAGGAGCGAGTGCTCGGCGCGTTGTCTGCGACGTACATTTTCGGCAAGTGTACGACACCTACTTGCCGGATCACCGGGGATGGAAATGGAGCGAGACCGAGGGGTGGATACCGCCGCGTGATGGCGAGAACGCATGACGACCGGCTGAAGTAGCGATGTCCGTTTGCTTTTCTCCGGACGCTGTTAGCGTCCGGCTGTGGGATTCGCTATTCGGGCAGCTTGCCCTCGGCCACTTCTTCGGCCCACTGGTCCATCAGCGGCCAGTCGATGGCGCAGGTGCCGAAGTCGGCCATGTGCAGGTAGCTTTCGAGGCGGGCAATCGTGGCGTCGATCAGCTTGTCGTCCTTGCGGAAGATCGGGCCATGGCTCGGGCAGAGCCACTTCACGTCCGAAGCGCGAATCCGCTGCAGCGACTTGATGAAGGCTGGGATGTCGCTGCCGTGGTGGGCGTCGATCGCCCCCACGCAGCCGTCGCGGTAGATATTGTCGCCGCTGAAGAGGATGTCCCCCATCCGGAAGCTGAGCTGGCTATCGGTGTGGCCGGGAGTGAGCCAGACTTCGAGCTCGAGGTTGCCGAGCTGGATCTTGTCGCCGTCTTCGATCGTGCTGTCGATCTTCACCGGCGGCATGGCCATGTGAATGTTCTGAGCTTCGATCTCGGCGAAGGTCCGCAGGCGGTCGCCAGCTTCGAGCGGGGGAACGGCCTTGGGATGGGCGACGACAGGAGCTTTGAGCAGTTGCTTCGCCTTGGCGAGACCCTGGATGTGGTCGACGTCGGCATGCGTGGCGATGAGCATCTTGCACTTGCCGAGCGGAAAATCCATCCGGCGAATGAGTTCGACGATTTCCTCGACGGTGTCCTCGAAGCCGATGTCGATCAGCAGCCATTCCCCCTGGTCGAAGACCAGGTAGACATTGCAGCCGAGAATTTCCCCCGCCTGGAAGTTCATTTCGATGACGTTCGGAAAAATCGGCTTGCGGGCGAGCATGGCGGGTCCTGATACGGTCGAGCACGGACGAGAGAGACGGCCTGTTCCTGTGGCGGGATTTTAGAGAGGCCTCCGACAGGCAGCAACCGCCGCGAACCGTTTGTTGCAGTAAAATCTTACGGAAACTGGAGTTACTGAGACCGTATCTCATCGCTGGCCGCTCGGTTTAGCACCTTGGAGCTATTCCGACCTGCGTGAAAAACCGCAGTGGCGAGCGATGCGTAGGAAAGCCGGTGCGATCGTACCGGTGTAGTTTCCCTGAATTGCCCATTCTTCTGGCGAGTGCGCAAAGTGAGGGTTATATTTGGTGGTCGTATTTCTGCCCTGCAGCGATCGACCCCCGCCTCGATGTTTGCCGGCCGAGCTCGGCCGTTCTGGAAGGAAAGCCATGCGTTTCAGCAAATTGACGAGCCACTTCATGCGCCAGTTTGGGTATGCCCTGGGAGTGGCCGGTCTGGCTGGGCTGTGCGTTGTTTCGAGCGGCTGCAAACCGGCCGCTTCGGCCAATTCGACCGACGGCACGGGCTCGGTGGCCGAAGGGAACCAGTCGGCGGGCGCCGAGCGTGCCCTGCCGAGCGACGAGGAGTTTCTCAAACAGATCGATGACGTTCTGGACTTCACCTACGAGAAACGGCGGCTGAGTCTGGCCGATCAGGCGGCGTGGCAGATCGTCCACGGTTCGATGGCTTTCGGCCGGCAGTTCCCCGTTCTCGATGGCGACAAAGAAGTGTCAGCCGTCGATCATGTGCTCGCCGGCGGCAAGATGACCGGCTGGAACATGGTCCAAGGCGACCTGCTCGACGAGAAGACGCAGCGCTATGGCGTTCGCGCCGTGATGGAGCCAGGGAGCAAAACGGGTCAAGGTCACGCCGACCAATGGCTTGGCTATCTCAGCTATTGCAACATTCCGCTGACCGAAAAGCTGGTCGTGGAAGGGAAAGAATACACGCTCGAAGACCTGCTGCTCCAGGCTGAGAAGGACGTGCATCGCAATGGGCTACGGGAATACAGCTGGACGCTAATGGCGATTTCGGCCTACCGCCCGAGCGACTACAAGTGGACCGCCGGCGACGGCCAGGAGTGGAGCATCGAGAAGCTCGTCGAGATCGAATTGGAACACAGTCTCGACAGCAGCCCCTGCGGTGGCACGCACCGGATGGTGGGGCTGACGATGGCTCGCAATAAGCACCTGGAGGCGGGGGGCAAGCTCGAAGGGGTCTGGAAGCAGTGCGATGACCGAATCAAGGAATGCATCGCTAAGGCGCAAGAGTACCAGAATCCGGATGGCTCGCTGTCGTCGAACTATCTGCAGCGGCCGGGGCGCTCCGCCGACCTCGCGTCGTCGATGGGCTCCGCTGGGCATGTGATGGAACTGCTCGCCACGGCCATGACCAAGGAAGAACTCGAACAACCGTGGGTTAAGCAGGCGGCGTACAAAGTGACCGAACTGTTCCGCAAAACCAAGCCGATCGACATGGAGTGCGGCGCCCTGTTCCATGCGGCCCATGGCTTGATCCTGTACCGCGAGAAGATGTACGGTCCGCGGACTTTCCCTGCGACATCGACCGAAAAGCCGGAACAGACGGCTGCGAATTGAGCTGGGAGCCAGTAGCCGGCAGCTAACATCTGCCGGAGACTTGGCGCGGAGCGCCCAATTGAGGAAACGCCGGACGTCGTTAATTTCCGGCTCGCGGTTCTCTAAGGACGCTCATCCAGGTTTCGGAGCCTGGTCTGAATCTCCGCTTGCTGAGCGCCGGTGGCGCGGCGGGCGGCCATCTGGAAATAGATCCGGGCAACGCCGGGTTTCCCGTCATCGAGCGAGGCCTGCGCCTTCGCGAGATAGGCGTCGACTTCCCCCTGGTGATCCGGCGCGGCCGCGGCTCGCCGGGCCTTGATTTCGGCCACGCTTAAATCGCCGCGTTCTGCCGAACTAGCTCCCGCTGCGGCTGCTCCGCCGCCGAGAACGATAGGAGCTTCCGCTTTCGCCGCTGCCGGCTCAACCGGCTTCGCGGCAGGCGCCGCCACGCCTCCTTCCGCTTGCAGCCGGGCGAGTCGCTCGAACAGCGGATTGACCGGCACGTCGGCCCTGAGCGGAATCTGCGGAGCGCTTGGCATGTTGCCAACGACTGGGATCAGTCCCGTGACGAACGGGCGAATCGTCGTGTCGCTGAAGTAGCCCATGCCGCCGTTCATGACGGTTACCGAGGGCGACTGCGAACTCATCGACGTGCTGGAGCCTTGTTCAGCCGTGAGGCGAAATCCGCCTCCGCCGAAACCGCCGCCAAAGCTGGCCCCGCCACCTCCGGGTCCGCCGAAGGCGCCGGGAGCAGGTCCGGGAACGTTGAAGAACCAGCCGTTGCCTCGCATTCCCCAGCCGATGCCGATGTTCTCTTGGAAGCTGTGGCCTGCGGAGCCGAACGGTGTGCCAACGGTGCTTTGCTGAGCGAACAGGACGCTGGGGAATAACGCGACGACCAGCGCCAATGCGGCCATGCTGAAGCGAACGGTCATGGCTGGCAATCCTCCGTGGCAAAAGGCCCCCGCCTTGATCTTAGAGCCGCCGCCTTGAGGGCGTCAACAAAACCGCCGTTAGCGGCGGCAATCTGCATGAGGTCGGTCGCGGCCAGCGAGCACTTAGCTTTGTGCGGCGACGATGGCGGCCAGCCCTTCACGGTAAGACGGATATTGGAACTCCGGCTGCAAGAGCTCTCGCAGGCGGCGGTTGTCGATGCGCTTGTCGCTCCCAGCCCGCTGCGCTGCCGGAGACGCCGGATCAGGAGCGACAAAGGTGGGCGCTGGGGCGCCGAGAAGTTCGGCGAGCTCGCGGTAGTAGTCGCCGCGGATGACGGGGCTGCCGTCGGAAACCACATACAACTGAGGAGTTTCCGACCTCGCCTCCGCGAGGAGGACAATCCGGGCTGCATCGTCGACATGGATGAGATTGAGCCAACCGGCCGCGGGAGCGTCGATCGGTTTGCCCGCGATAAGATCGGCTGCTCGCGGAATCCGCCCGGGGCCATAGATGCCCGCCAGCCGAAGGATGATGCCCCGAGTTGCGAACCTCGGATGATTGCGCAGCACCTCCTCCGCGGCGAGCGAGGCCTTGCCGCCTTCGCGAGTCGGCTGACAGGGGCTCTCTTCGTTCACCCAGTCGCCTGCCGAGGCGGGGCCATAAACACCGGTCGAGCTGATGTAGATCACGCGCTGGACCGTGTCGGGCAAAGCGTCGAGCACCCTGCGGAAGCCATCCGCGTAGACCTCGTGGATCGACTTGCCACTGCCGCGGTCGTAGCCGACAGCGAACAGGACGGTGTCGACGTCGGCCGGAACGGCGATTGATTGCGATTCGGTAATGTCCGCCTGAATTGGCTGAAGTCCCTGGCTGGCGAGTTCCTGGGCGCGATCGTTTCTCCGGGTGACCGCAAAAACTGCGTGACCCGCAACCTTCCACAGGTGGGCGACTCGTAGACCTAGGTAGCCGCAGCCGAATACCAATTTTGCCATGCGGGTGGTCGCCGATGATAAGAAGGAATGAAACGCGGCGGTCGGACCGAATCACGGGGAGCCCGCTTCAAGCGTCTCGCTAGGACAGTCGGAGCGTCGCACCGCGGTCAGCCCAGATTCTGCCGAATTCCGTTGCGGCGGAAAGCCCGCCGCCCGTGCAATCAAATGTCTTGCTCGGGGGCGTCCCCGCCAAGGAACCGTAAACCCAAGAAAAAGGGGACATTTGGGGGGCTGGTCGGTATGATAAATCTACTTGCGCGGTCGGACGCCTAGAATTCGGGGTTTCAAGAAGGGCGGCCGATCGGCTGCACGCCATTTGTTCGCGAGGGATTGAAAGATGGTGACAGTCCGTCGACTGCAGGATTGGGCGAATCGGCTGGGGATCGTGTTCTTGTTGCTGGTTGGCAGCATTGCCAGCGGCGCAGAGACGATGGCTACCAGCACCACCTCGGCTCCCGACGCCACCCAGGAACGACTCGACCGAATCCTGAAGGGGGGAACGCCCGGCAGCGTCGCCGATCTGAAGGCGATGCAGGATCAGGTTTTTAAGCTCCGCCCGAGGCTTTCAGAAACGACGGTCGGCGTGCAAGTCGGGGCCGCTCAGGGCAGCGGTGTGATCATCTCGAAGGATGGCTATGTGCTGACCGCCGCTCACGTGGCGGGCACTCCCAACCGGGACGTCATCTTCCTGATGGCGGACGGTCGCATGCTGCGGGGCAAGACGCTCGGCCTCAACCGCACCATGGACGCCGGTTTGATGAAGATCACTGAGGGTAGCGAATTTCCGTTTGCGGAGATTGGCGTCTCGGACGGCCTGAAAGAAGGCCAGTGGTGCCTGGCGACGGGGCATCCCGGCGGATACCAGTCGGACCGCACTCCCGTGCTGCGCCTCGGACGCATTCTCCTTTCGGACCGCATGGCGATTACGACCGACTGCACGCTCGTGGGAGGCGACTCCGGCGGGCCGTTGTTCGACATGTACGGCCGGGTGATCGGCATCAACAGCCGAATCTCGGGACCTCTGACCGCCAACATGCATGTGCCGGTCAACACCTTCAAGGACACCTGGGCTCGTCTGGAGAAGGGGGACGCCTGGGGGCATTTCCCCGGACATGAGCCGTACATCGGCATCCGCGGCGAACCTGAATCCGAAGTGGCGAAGATCGCTCACATCTTTGAAGACTCCCCCGCCCAAACGGCCGGGTTGAAGGTCGGGGATGTGGTGCTTTCGCTGAACGATTCTCCGGTTTCGGACTTCGCCTCGCTCACCGCGATGGTTCGCGAATTGCAGCCAGGAGACAGCGTCCGGTTGAAGATCAAGCGGAGCGACGAGACCAAGGACATTCGACTCACCATCGGCAAGCGGGGCGGCTAATCGCAGCGATTTGTCGAGGATGTACATAGACGGAGATTGAGACGATGAAATGGCGCTTGGCTGGCTGGTGCGTGATGGCAGCGGTACTGGCTCAGACGGGGCTGATGGGCAGCCTGACCGCGAGCGAGCGTTCGCACTCGAAGGTGCTGGCCGCTTTTCGCGACGTCGTCAGCACTCCGTCGAAGTCGACCGTGCGAGTCTTTGCCGACGGCCATAAGGCGGCTCTGGGCGCTATTGTCGCTCCCGATGGCTATGTCATCACCAAGGCGAGCGAGCTGAAAGGGCGGTTGGAGGTTCAGGTGCAGGACGGCCGGAAGGTCGAGGGGCGCATTGTCGCTCGCGATCCGGCGCTCGATCTGGCGCTGCTGAAGATCGAGGGCAAAGAACTGCCGACGGTTCGCTGGGGCGAAGCCAAGTCGGCCGCCGTTGGTAGCTGGGTGGTGACGACCGGCCTCGAGCGCGAGCCGGTTGCAATCGGCGTGCTCAGCGTTGGGCCTCGGAAGATCGCCGCTCCGTCTGGCGCGCTGGGGGTCCAATTGGAAAACGACGACACGGCGGCGCGGATCGCGCAGGTGATGTCCGACAGCGCCGCCGAGAAGGCGGGCATCCGGTCAGGCGACCGAGTCGTGCAAGTAAACGACAAAAAAATTGGCGGACGTCAGGAACTGGTCGACACGATCCGCGGCTTTATGCCGGGCGAGCAAGTGCAGCTGATCATCCGCCGTGGCGAGGAGGACATCACCCTCAACGTCACCCTTGGCAGCCTCGCGACGCTGGTGCACGGCGATCGGGCTGAGTTTCAGAACAACCTCGGTGGGCCGCTCAGTGAACGGCGGGCTGGGTTCTCGTCGGTGATCCAGCACGACACCGTGCTCCGTCCTTCGGATTGCGGCGGGCCGCTGGTGAATCTCGACGGCGAGGTCGTCGGCATCAACATTGCCCGCGCCGGGCGGGTCGAAAGCTATGCCCTGACGTCCGAAGTGGTTCGCGAAGCGGTCGAGAAGCTGATGAGCAAGGCGCCGGGGCACCAGAATCTGGCGGAGTCGCCGTCGCAGGATGCTAACAAGAAGGTACAGTAGGGCTTAGGACGTTTTCCGATTCGCCCACTTGCCGACAAAGATAGTAGCCATGCCCACGACCGAGCGACTTCGTCAAGCGTTAGCCGAGCTGGAAGCGCAGTTGCGCAATCTCGACTCGCTCGATCCGGAGACGCAGGCGAGGTTGCGCCAGGCCGCGGCTGACATCAACGCCAAGCTCTCTCGCCAGGAGAACGCCGCTGTCGCAGAAACAGCGTCAACCAGCGAGACGGAGACCGAGGATATCGAAGGCTCGCTGCGAGAGCGGATTGTCGATTTCGAGGCGTCACACCCGCAACTGGCGATGGTGGTGACTCGGGTGATCGATCTGCTGGGTCAGGCGGGCATCTAAGGCCGACAGGCCAGACTGGCCTTCATCTTGCTGGTCCGGGACGCTAACCCGTCGGCGGATCCTCCAGCGCGGCTGGCGTTGCCTCGCTGCGGTTCGACTCCAGATAGGCCGACAGCAGGATGTACGCGGCGAGCTTGTCGAGCCGCGCCTTTCGCTGCTTGGTGGTGAAACCAGCGTCGAGCAACAAGGCCTCCGCATGGGCCGAAGTGTAGCGTTCGTCGAATAACTGCACGGGCAGGCCGGTGATTTCATTCACCCAGGTCGCGAACTTCCGCGCCTCCGCCGATTTCTGGCTTTCCTGGCCGCTCGTGTGGATCGGCAGGCCGACGACAAAGCCGACGATACGCTCCTGCTCGGCGAGCGTCTTCAGCCAGCGAGCGTCGAGCGGCGGCGTGCGACGGTTGTAGTTCTCCAGCGGACTGCAGATGGATTGTGCCGGATCGCAAATCGCGACACCGATGCGCACCGTCCCATAATCGATGCCAGCCAGTCGGCCGTAGCGGGGCAGGGAATCGCTCACTTGCCGAGCGCCTCCCCGCGATCGACGATCTCTCCGAGCGGAATCGGCTGGCGGGCGGCCGCCGAGACGAAGTAGCCGTGCTCAAGGAAGGTCTGCACTTGCTTGCGGACTTCTTCATCCTTCATGAGTTCTCCGTGAAGGCGCTGGACGACGGAGAAATCCCGAGCGCCGGGCAAGCGAGTTTCGTCGATCGAGAGCACCAAATCGTCATCTCCTTCGACGAGAGGATTGGCTCCTTCATCGTCCCCCTGGCCGCCGGCGATGATGCCGAACTCCTGCGTGGGGATGGCGAGTTGCTTTTCGAGCGTCGCCCATTCGTTGGCGAGTTGCTTGCAGCAGGGACCCCAGATGAGTCCCACCAGCTTGTTGTTCTTGAATGTCTCGGCGAGCTTGGCCCCTTGGTTGGGAGGGGCGAGCATCACGATGCGCTTGATACGTGGATCGACCTTCCACCGCGGCTCCGGCTGGGACGCTTCGCCGAGATAGCGACGGAGCACCAGATTGCCGAGGCTGTGGCAGACGAAGTTGATCTCGTCGACTTCCTGCAGGTTGTCGAGCACCCGAGCGAGCGAGGCGGCATGCTCGTCGAGCGTCTCGCGCGTGCTGGCGTACGAGACATTGAGCACGGTGTAGTCGGCATGTTCTTCGAGGTAGTCGCCGAGCCCTTCCATGACCAACCGCGAGCGGATAATGCCGTGCAGCGTCAGGACGGTCCGGCCTTTGAGCGACGAGAGACTGTTTTCCCGCTTCAGCTCTTCAAATCGCTGACGACACTGAGGGAACGTCCCCCACGCTCGGCGGAAATTGCGGTCGTCGAGCAACCGGTAGTGGCCGGTCGTCACATGCCGCTGGATTCGCCAGTCGTGATAAACGAACTCGTCGGTCCAGAACTGGGCGCCGCCGAGCGTGCCGGTCGCCACGTTCGGCAAGCTCCGTTCGATCACCGGCTGAGCGGGCACGGGCCGGACCGCCGGCTCTTGCGCACTTGCGGCAGCGACGAGGGCCGCGGCCAGCATGACTGCGCAGGGGATCGCTTGCCTATAGGCGAGGCGTCGGCAGGCAGTGGCGTGGCTGGGCATTGCCCTATTATCCGACGCGAGTCCCGTTTGGGGCAAGCCGAGACGGTCGTTCCGCGGATGACCCTACAGATATTCGTCCATTTTCCGCTCTTGCAGGCCCTTCACAACCTCGCGGATCGCTTCCTCCTCGTGCTTGCTAGCCACCAAAGTGGCATCCGGAGTGTGGACGACGATGGTGTCGTTCACTCCAAGGGTTACGACGAGATGGTCGTCCGTGCTGCGGACAATGCTGCCGCGCGTGCGGATCGCTAGTTGCTTGCCCGAGAAGGCGTTTCCGTCGGCGTCGAGGGTCTGCGTGCGAGCCAGCGCCTGCCAACTGCCGACGTCGTCCCACTCGAAGGGGGCTTCCACGACCACTACCTGCGGATGCCGTTCGAGGACCGCAAAGTCGATCGACTTCGGACGGATCGCCGAAAACTCGCGGTCCAGGCGGGCCTCAAACCCCGGTTTGCCGATTTCGGCGGCAATCGTGGTCAGTGAGGCGTACATCTCCGGCTCGTACTGAGCGAGAGCGGCCAGAATCGTCTCGGCCTTCCAGATGAAGATGCCGCTGTTCCAGTAGAAGTTGCCCGACGCGAGATACTCCTCGGCGACGGTTCGAGCTGGCTTCTCGCGGAACCGTTCCACCTGAAAGGCAGCCGCGCCGGCGGTCCCCGCAATCGGTTGCCCGCGTTCGATGTAGCCGAACGTCTCGGCGGGGAAGGTCGGTTTGATGCCGAACGTGACAATGCGTTCGGGCTTTTGGTCGACGAGAGAGATGCCCTGCCGAATTGCCTCCTGAAAGCGATCCGTCGGCCGGATCAGGTGATCGGCGGGCATCACCACCATCGTCGCGTCCGGGTCGTTATGGCTGAGCAGGATTGCCGCCAGTCCAATGCAAGGGGCTGTGTCCCGCTTACAGGGCTCACCGAGCACCTGTTCTGGTTTCAGCTCCGGCAGCTGAGACTGGATGGGCTCGACCAGCGAGCGATTGGTGACGATCAGCAGTCGGTCCGCTTCGATGAGCGCCTTCAGCCGATCGACCGTGCTCTGGATCATCGTCCGCTCGCCAGCCAGGCGAAGCAGTTGCTTGGGGGACAAGGCCCGACTGAGAGGCCAGAACCGAGTTCCCGCTCCGCCCGCCATGATCACTGCATGCAGCATGTTCGGCTCCGTTCCGTTCAGCGCTCGACAGGGCCATCCGGCGCAAAATAGGTTGGTCGGTCAATCGTGGCGCCCGGCTTTAGCTTGGTTCGGATTTCGCCCGCGTGGAGAGCCCAGCGGGGATTGATTTCGAATGCCACGTCTGGCATTACCTGAACGCCGGCTTCCTCGAAGCGGCGGCGAGCCTGCTCGATCATCGCCTGGCGGGCGGTTCTCGGATTGTCGGTCGCTTCGCTGTCCGAGTTTTTCACCGGGGCAAACGCTTCAGCGGGATCGGCTTCGACGACCAAAGCATTTTTCGCCGACGGGAGCAGGTCAAAGATAAAACGCTCGAACCGCAAGGCATTCGGCGTTGAGGGTTCAATGAGACGCCCTTGCTCATCGAGGCACGGAACTTTCTTCCGCGCGACGTGAAAGGGGAGGGCGTCCGGCTGGCCCGCAACCCGCCCCAGAAACGCGACATCAAACACATGCACGGCCAGGTTGCCCGCCCAAAGGAGCAGGCTGCCATCGGGAGCGGTCTTGCGTGCGGCCGATTCGGGCAGATCGCTGTACTCGATCACCTGCACCCGGCCGTCGATCGATACGACATTGCCAACTCGTTCGAGCGGATCGCGCTTGCGCACCACCTGAGTGGTCAGCTCCGAGCGAGCAACGATGTGGCTGCCAATCAGCAGCGGGTCGCAAACCTGCAGCAGCGGGTTGTCGATCTGGCCGTAAAAAATATGTTTCAGTCCACGCTGCTGCATGTCAGCCAAGGCGCCGCTCCCGGCGAGAGCGGCAAGCATCCCGCCGTGCCCGTCTGGCCCCACAAAGATACGTCCCGGCGACTCCAACAGGATGCGGTCCCCCTGCTGGTCGAGGGCCCACATCGAGCCTTGCTGAAAGAAACGCAACTGTTCCGCAGCGAGGCCGAAGTTGTCGTTCTCGGCAAAGAATTCGCGCGTGGCCCGATCGGTCGCATCGCTCGTCATCACGTAGAGCGGAATCGCGCGGCCATATCGCTCACCGACTGCGAGCAGATGATCGACGATGATTTGAAACAGGGGCCGATCGGAGAGCGGGCCCAGGCGGAACATGCCTTTGGGGCGATCGAAACCGAGTCGCGTTCCCAAACCGCCCGCGACCAGGATCATGCCCACCTCGCCCGCCGAGAGTGCGGCTTCGCCGGCCTGGCGAGCATCGTCCAGGCTGCAAGGAAGGCCTGAGCCATCGAGTCGTACGGCTGGGGGCGACTCGGCTCGTTCCGCCAGCGCAGCCCAAGGGGATTGTTCGAGGGCTTTCGCTGTCGAACCGCCTCCATACTGGGTCCGCAGTTCGCGGAGCGCACGAAAATCGATCGCGGCAATCTGCTGGACCAGTTCCTGTCGCTGCTCGTCGGTCAGCCGGTCCCAGTAAGCGAGCAGATGGGCCTGACCCGCTTCCTGCAGGATCGGTAGCAACTGCTCGCGTGTTGCCGAAAGGCTGGTGGATGCGTCCATACTTGAAGCGTTGAATATCAAAACAGCCAGCCCCGTACCCAAGCGTAGGCGAGATAACACAAAATGGGAAACAGCACGAACATCACACCGTACGTAAAGACAGTGGTCCAGACGTGCCTTGGCCAGCGAGCCATGATTCAATGATGGGCGTGTGGGAATCGACAATTGCGAACGGTCGCGAATGTTCGCCCGCTAGGATAGCGGCAGCCAGCCATAGCTCCAACCATACAGGTCCTGCCATGACGATATGCATTCGAATTCTTCTGCTGTTGGCGATCGGGCTGACACTGGAAGCCGCCACTGCGATCGGAGTCTGCTGGGGTCAAACCGCTTCGGTCCAGCTGACCGAAACGGCCACGGTTCGGTTCGCTACTCGCCAGGAAGGGATCGACATCCTGACAGCCGACGACGACTTCTCGCGGCAGCTGACCAGGTTCGACCTGCAGGTGCGACTGCAAACCAACGAATCCACCAGCATCTACGCCTGGCGCAAGAGCGTTGCGGATGAGGTGCTCGACTGGACCGACGAGGATCAGAAAAATGTCCTGCCGGCCCTCAAGGCATTGCCAAGCAAGTTGGCTCCGTTGCGTTTGCCCCTGCCCAAAGAAATTCTGCTCATTCTGACCAGCGGCAAAGAGGAGGCTGGAGCGGCCTACACCCGTGCCAATGCCATCGTCCTTCCCAAAGGAGTGACTCGCCGAACGCCGGAGCAGCTCGAGAGCTTGCTCATTCATGAGATCTTTCACGTGCTCAGCCGGCACAGCCGCGATGCCCGGCGCGAACTGTACCGCATCATTGGCTTTGAGCTCACCGACCCGATCGAATTGCCCCCTCAACTTGCCGATCGGAAGATGACGAACCCAGATGCCCCGGGAATCGATTGCACGATCCAGCTCACTGCCAACGGTCAGCGGCTGATCGCCGCGCCGATCATCTATGCCACGCCCGCCCAGTTCGATCCCCAGCATGGTACGTCGCTCTTCAACTATCTGACTGTCCGCCTGCTCGTGCTGGAAAACCGCGATGGCAAGTTGCAGGTTGCCATGAAAGGCGAACAACCCGTCGTGCTCGACCCGCGGAAGGTCGATTCGTTCTTCGAGCAGGTCGGCAGGAATACCGACTACATCATGCACCCGGACGAAATCCTCGCCGACAACTTCGTGCATCTGGTGCTGAAGCGACCAAATCTGCAAACGCCCCGGATTGTGGAGCAGATGGCCAAGGTCCTGGGACGATAGTGT
>JAEZAS010000118.1 GCA_023430365.1 Planctomycetota bacterium | reverse complement strand
GGGGCGATGGCGCGACGGCGGCGCCGTCGGCTTGGGGGTTATTGGTCTTCGTAGACGCGGGTGCTTTCTTCGCGGCTGACCGGCGTCGGCCATTCGTCGCTCGCGAGTTGCACGCGGATGATGTGGTCGCCAGGGCGGAGGCCTTGGGCGTGGACCTTGAACACCGCTTCTTCCTGCGGGTTGAGTCGCGGCAGCGGCTGAAAGACGATCTGCTGCCCCTCGGGTGCCCCCTGCGTCGGTCCTTCGCCGCTGATGAGCTTCATCTCGGCTGGGACGACCGCCGCGACGCGGACGTTCGTCGCGGTCTTGGTGCCGGTGTTGGTCACGCGAATCTCGTAGGCTGTGGCGCTGCCGACTTCGATCGGGTCGGACAGGTCGGTGATCGTGTGCCGCAGTTCGGCAGCCGCGTCGACTTGTACGGTCTGCTCATTGGCGACGGCCAGGCCGAGGTCGGCCTTGCCTTCGACGCGCAGCCGCTGCTCGCCCGCTTCGACAGGGACGGTGACGAACGTCACGGCGCCCGTCTTGGCGGCCGGCAATTCTTCAAGGCTCCAGAAGACCGCGTGTTGCTGCGGATCGTACTGACCCTGCGAGTCGGTCTCGACGAACTTCATGCCGCGAGGCAGAAAGGCGACCAGTTCTACATCACGCGCGGCCGCCGTGCCCGGGTTGGCGACCTGGACGGTGTACGTCGCCTGCCGCTGGAGAAAGCGCTTCTTCGGGCCGTTCACGTCGACCTGCAACTGCGGAGCAACGACTTCGATCTGCAGCCGATGGCTGGCCGAGAGATTGCCTTCGCCGCGGACGAGGATCGTGTTCTCGATGATGCCGGCCTTGTCGGCCTTGAGCGAAAGCTCGAGGCGTTTTGTCTCGCCGGGACGCAGGGTGCCGATTTCATATTCCAGCTCGGAGCCCGCCGCGTGGACGAGCCCTTCGGGCACGTCCTCTTCGATGACGAGTCCCGTCGCCGCCCCGGTGCCGGGGTTGCTGACGGTGATCGCCACGGTGAGCGGCTGGCCGATCATCACTTTCGGTGGAGCCGTGTGTTCGATCGAGACGAGCGGACGGGTGCAAACCGAGCGACTGGTAGCCTGCGCGGCGAACGCCACCTGGGCCACGCTGCCGATTTCCCCTTCGCTCTGGGGCATGATTTGCATCTGGATGGCGACTTCGGTTCCCGGTTGCATCGTGCCGAGGTTCCAGGCGAGTCCGCCGTCGCCCGAGCGGGTGTATTCGGGTTTGGCGTCGACAAGCGTCGCCCCGCGCGGCACATGATCAGTCACCACGACGTTCGCCGCCGGCGTCTGGCCGACGTTGCGCACGCGGAGCTCAATCGTCGCCTGCTTGCCGATCTGCACTTCCGGCGGCGCGATCTTCTCGATCGTGATCGCAGGAGCCTGCAAGCCTTCCAGATGTCGGTCGCCGGGGATGCCGACTCCTTCGCCGGCCACGGTGTTCATGCCGGAGAGGGATTGAGGCGCGAGCGACGACGAAGTCGCCGCACTACCCAGCGCGGAGCCACCCAGCGGAGCAGGCGAGGCGTCGAGCGGTTGGAGCGAGTTGCCCGGAGCCGGATTCGCCGCGGCGGCGCCGTAAGACGGCGCGCTGTCCATTTGCGAAGGAGCGATCTGCGAGCTGGCGCTGAGCGTGTTGGGCGGCAGGGGGATGGCGCTGGGGCTGCCCGCGGGCGATGGCTGTTCAACCGGAGCCGTGGTCGGCGGCGCGGTCGTGGGGACCGCTTGGGCGTAGGGATTGGCATAGCCTGCCGACGGATCGCTGTCGGCCACCGCTTCGCTGACGGCGGCGCCGTAGGGGCTGGCCGGCGGTTGGTTGGCAATGGGCGCTTCGGTCGGCGGAGCGGCGGCGGGAGAGCTGGCCGTTTCGGCGGTCTCAGGGACTGCTGCGCCGGTTGGATCGGCCGACGAGTCGTCGCTGATGGCGTAGGGGTTGAGCGGCGGCTGGTTGGCGGGCTCAGCGCCAGCTGCCTGGACTTCGGCAGGCGAGGCTTCGCCGGTCGAGCCGTAGCCGCCGTAACCGTAGGGATTCGTCGGCGGAGCGGTGGTTGGTTGTTCCGTTTCGCTGCTCACCTGGCGATAGGGGTTCACGGGGGCGGAGTCGGCGTCGCCGCTGCTGCCGCTGCCATAGGAGTACTGGCCATAGTCGCCGTACTTGCTGCTGTTGGGGGCGGTAGTGCTCGGCGGAGCGAGGCTCGACGAGGGGGCGAGCGTGGTCGGCGGTTGAAGGGCCGCGGCGGCCAGGTCGCTGGCCGGAGTTTCTCCGCCGGGCAGGCCGGTGACGACCTTCTTGGTCGGAGTTCCCTCGGCCGGCTGGCGGCGGAACTTCTGCACGATCATGTAGCCGCCGCTGGCAGTGGTCGAAACGACGAGCAGCACGGCCAGGGCGCGGTACGTCCAGGGATTGTGCAACTTCGACAGCGGTTTGAGCAGCGCGAGAACTCGGCCCATGATCGGCACCTGCAAACGAAAGGGTCGGATCGCCGCCGGCGCTCATGGCGGGAGCGCAGAACGGCAGAGTTCGCGGGTACGTACCAAATCGGGCGGATGCGGGAAAGAGCAGTCGAGCTAGCGGGGAGGAAACTTGAGGGATTTTGGGTGGGAACCGCCACAAACGGGGAAAATGACCAATGAACAGCGCGGGGAATGACCAATGACCAAATCCCAATGACCCAAGGGGCGGTTGCGCGACGTTGAGCGTTCGTTGGGCAAAAGGGATCGGCGGTTTACGTCGAAGGCGTTTCATGCCAGAGCCCAGGGTCGCGCAGCGCACCTGGGGAACGCGGAGAGGTTGGTGATTCAACCCTGAAAGTGTTGCATCGGGCGCGGTGAGGAGATGAACCCCCTGCGGGGTTTGCGGGCGGTTCACCGTGGCTAACCCAGGTGCGCTGCGCGACCCTGGGCTGTGGTCGAGAACCCCTTCGGGGTTCGGCGGGACGGTCGAACGGAATTTGACCGATTCGAAACGGACTCAGGCCACCATCTCCCCTTGGGTCATTGGGATCTGGTCCTTGGTCATTCGTCCCCGATTGGTCTTTCGGCCTTCGCTGTCCGCGCCTCCCCGCCGGCGCAAGTACGCCTTCGCCGAGTCGGCGAGCGTCACCAGGGCCGCTCCCATCATGATGGCGTCCTTAATGACCAGACGTCCTGCGCCGCTGAGGTAGGGGAAGCCGTGCGTGGAATCTCCCAGGTTGGGCACCCAGCACTCGGGCGTCGTGATCAAGAACGAGAGCGTGACGAACGACATGATGAACACGAGGAAGCTGCCCACCGCCGCTACCTGCGGCAGCCAGGGATGGAAGCAGAGGAGCACTCCGTAGAGAACGATCACCGCTCCCAGGCCGAGGGCGAACGTGTAGGTGCCGTTCTGCTCGTGCCAGGCCCGGTTTTCGGGCACCAGCGCCCCTTCGGGATTGCGATGGGCTTTGTAGTTCTCCGGGTCGTTTAAGAAGAAGCTCATGAACGGGCTGTTGGCGACGAACGGAATGATGCCGTCGGCTTCGTACTTCGCGACCTTCAGGCCGCCGATCCAAACGAGGACGACGATCAGTCCCACCCGTGTAACCGTCACGCCGACGCGATCCAAGCGCGCGGCCAGTTCAAACAGCTTCACCATGACACCAACTCCAGCTTCGCAGCCGCCAACTTCTCATCGGCCAGCCGAACGGACGGCGAGTCGTGGCTGGCTGTTGGAAGTATCGGCGCTGGGCGGAGTCGGAAGAATGGACGCATCGTCCGAAAGCATGGACAGATTGCTCCCGCCCCGAATCTCGGTCTCGAACTGGCGGAAAAACAGGGGTGAAACGCCGGTCGCCTTCTTGAACATCCGGCTGAAGTAGAGCTCGTCGCTGAAACCGACTTCGCGGGCCACCTGCTTCACCGGTTTGAGCGTGTGGAGCAATTCCCACTTGGCCCGCGTGAGAATCCGCTCGCGAATCAGGTCGGTAAGCGTCTTGCCGAGCTGCTCGCGGACGATCCGGCCGAGCGTCTTGGGAGTCATGTGCAAGAGCTCGGCATAGTCGGACGGCGCGTGTAGCGACGTGTAATGC
Source organism: Planctomycetota bacterium (assembly GCA_023430365.1). GTDB lineage: Bacteria > Planctomycetota > Planctomycetia > Pirellulales > Pirellulaceae > JAEZAS01. Next base: position 1,616 of record JAEZAS010000118.1, on the reverse strand, counting down.
CGTTCGACCAGTTCTCGCAGCGGACCGAGGACCGGATGCCGCGCATCGAGGGCCGCCGTGTTGCAGGATTCGCCGGATGGAGTTTTGAGACGCGTCGCCAGGATCAGCAGCACCTTCAAGTAGGCGAGCGACGCTTCGGTGTGGGCCAGGTCGCGCTCGGCTTGCTCGCGCTGGAGATTGGCGAGCGTTTGCTCGACCTGCTCGCGCTGCGCCGGGTCGAGTCGCACGACCGGCGAACCGTAGGGATCGTTGAACAGGATGCCGGCACAGCCGACTTCGGAATGGAACGTTTCGACGCACAGGAAGTTGGCGTGAAACTGAATCCGCTCGGCGCGAACGGCCCGCCGCGGCTCGAAGCGGATGTATTGATACGGGATGAAGAAGAGCAGCGAGTTGGGCTGAAACGCGTGGCAGGCGGCATCGGCCCAGAACTGACCGCTGCCGGAGCGGATGAGATAGATGCCAAAGCAGTTCGTTCGCTCCGGCTCGTACGGTTCAAGCCCCATGCGGACCGATTCCAGCCGCAGCGGCTCGTCGCCGTTGCGAGGATCGTAGAGGTCGGCAGTGGCGGAACGGCGGGGCATTGTAGTCAGCACACTCCGTGTGCCGTGTTGGGAGCGACGGCACACGGAGTGTGCCTGCTACATTAGGTGTGCATGGCCCGCTCGGCCCAGCGGCGGCGGTTTTCTTCGCGGAGGTCGGCTTCGGCGACCTTGTGCTGGCTGTACCACATGAGTCGGCCAAGGAGACGCATGTAGAGCAAGGCGAGCGTGACTCCGAGAATGCCCGCGACGAACGAGGCGATGTAGTTTTGCAGCTCGAGCAGAGCCAGCGTTCCCATCGCGAGCATGCCGATGACAAACGTGAGCATGTAGAACAGAATCCAGCCGTCGGCCGCTACTTGCACCATGCGTAGGACCGTCGAGGAAACGATCGAGAGGACCGAGCCTTCGACGAGGATCGACGTGATCACGATCGGGAAGAAGGCCACGAGGCTGGCGAGAACTGGCAGCGGCACGGCGATGATCGGTCCGCCGGCGGTCAGGATCGCGCTGCCGATGAGCATTCCAGGAAACGCGGCGACAAACGCGGCTGCTCCGAGCGTGAAGGCGCGCACGAACCAATCGAAGATGTGCCAGTCGGGCCAGTCTTCGACGCTTTCGTTGCCGTTGGCTGTGTCCTGGACGACCGCGAGGCAGCCGGCTGAGAACGCCGCTCCCCAGGTGAGCGCCGCCACGGTGAAGCCGATCGAGAGGAGCAGGCCGAGTATCTGTTGCAGGTCGGACTGCTGGCTGAAGTACATGGCCGTTTGCAGCAGGCAGAGGAGCGTGCCAGCCGCGAGGCTGTGGCCGATCCAACTGCCGAGGGAGCTCGGCTGAAACAGAAACTCGAACACGCCGACGAGGAAGGGACTCTTTTGCCACTTCGGCCGGCCGTCGTCGGGGCCGCCGCCCCAGAGTTCGTCACCGTAGGAGCCTTCGTCGCGCGGGTCGGGCAGGTCGGCGGCGAGGTGGTGGGGCAGTTCGACCTTGATTTCGGGACGTTCGACCGGATCGCTGAGGCGGAGTTCGAGGTCGTCGTCTTCGTCCTGGTCGTGGTATTGGGGGGCGCTTTGC
>JAEZAS010000490.1 GCA_023430365.1 Planctomycetota bacterium | reverse complement strand
GGGCCGGGGTGAGGGAGGCCCGCATCACCAGGCCCGCCGCCCTCACAACCCCAAACCAACCTCACTTCACCAACTCCCGCGACCGCATCCAATCCTCCACCCGCGCCGGCCACGTCGACACCAGGTTCTTCGACGGCCGCAGGCCATAGCCGTGTCCGCCGGTCGGATAGAGATGCATCTCGGCGGGCACCTTGGCCTTCTTCAGCGCCAGGTAATAGTACAGCGGCCCTTCGACGCCGACTCCGTCGTCCTCGGTCATCGCGATGAACGTCGGCGGCGTCTCGCTCGTGATCTTCAGCTCCGGCGAAACCACGCCCGTCGCCTTGTCCGCCAGGTAGGCCGGATAGATCAGCACCACGAAGTCGGGCCGGCAGCTTTGTTTGTCCGCCGCGTCGACCGCTTCGTAGGTCCGCGTGTCGTAGTTGTTGCTGAGCGTGGCGGCCAGGTGTCCCCCAGCCGAGAATCCGAGCACGCCGATCTTCTTCGGATCGATGCCCAGTTCCTCAGCCCGCTCGCGCACCATGCCGACCGCCCGCTGAGCGTCCTGCAGCGGCGCCGCATAGCGCTCCTGTCCCTTGCGCGCCGGCACACGGTACTTCACGACCACCGCCGTCACGCCGATCTTGTTGAACCATTCGGCGATCTCGGTTCCTTCGAGGTTCCAGGCCAGGATGTTGTAGCCGCCCCCCGGAAAGATCAGCACGGCGGCGTCGCTCTTGTTGGCGCCGGTCGCCGGAAAGATGGTCAGTGTCGGCTTCGTGACGTTGCCGATGCGCGTGATGTTGTCGCCCCGCGCCGGCTGTTCCGCCTCCTCGCCGATGTCCCCTTTCTCTCCGGGGGCTTCGGCGGGCCAAAGAGGAATCGGTTCACCCTTCGGTTCCGCGCCCCACGCCGCTCCCGCAATCAGCATCCCACCCACGACTAGCGAAATCGCCCATTTCGTCATGATGACCAACCTCTTGAGTTTCCAGTTACGTTCGGAGAGTTCGCCGTAAGTCTAACCCGACCTGACCGGTGGGTGTTCAAAATTTCGGCCAGTTATTCACCACCCACCTACCCCCCAGGGGACCCCAACTCGGTGAAAAACCCCCCGAAATTTTGAACACTCGCCGCTCCCGCCCACCACCACTTACGTCACGCCCCTTCGTCGTAAGTCGCAGTCGCAAGACCGGAGCGCTGAAGCCTTCGTCCGATCCTCAAGTCCCTGGGGCCTGCATCGGAACTTGCCGCCAAAGAGACTCACCTGCCAGGATAGCGGAAACTGCGTAAATTGTCAATAGTTGTTGACGAGTATCCGGCGAGCGGGACGCGTAAGCGTCCCGGTAAACCGACGGACCATCGTGAATCGTCGGACTCATCGTAAATCGACAGACCATGCGCCCTTCACCGGGAGACTCACGTCTCCCGCTCGCCGCCGCCCCCGATTCTTGCCTCTGCGCCTCGGCCCCGCGCAGCTATGATTGCGGGTATCAGATCTCTCGATCGTTTTTGCGCGAAAGTAGTCCTCTGCGATGGCTCGACCGATTCACACGCTTCCTCCCACCGTGCAGTACATCGTCCGCTCGTTCATCGCGGGCACGCTGATGGTGCTTCCGCTGGTGATTACGGTCGTCGCGATCGCCTGGGCCGCCAGTTTTCTCGACAACCTGATGGGGCCCCACACGGCGGTTGGCCGCGGTCTGGCAAAGCTCGGGTTCTTTGCCGGCACCGACACCAACAATAAAGAGCCCGACATCTACGCCTACGCCGTCGGCTGCGTGCTGACGCTGCTGGTCATCTTTGGCCTGGGGATGCTCGCCGAACTGGGGGCGAAGCGCTACATGCAAAGCGTGCTCGACGCGATCCTCGGCCGGGTGCCGCTCCTGGGCGGGCTCTATTCCTCGGTCCGCCAGGTGGTCATGATCCTCGAACCCAAGGACACCAAGGACCTGCGGGCCATGACCCCGGTCTTTTGTCTCTTTGGCGGCGAAAGCGGGGCCGCGTTCCTGGCCCTGTTGCCGACTCCCAAAACCTTTCAGGTCGAGGGAATCGACTACTACGCGGTCCTCATCCCGAGCGCCCCGGTGCCGGTTGGCGGCAGCCTGATCTTTGTCCCGGTGGCCAACGTGAAGAAGGCCGACATGACGGTCGACGCCTTCATGAGCATCTATGTCTCGATGGGAGTCACCGGCCCGCAGTTCCTCAAGGGCTCCACGATCGTCCCGCCGACGAATCTGGAACCGTAGGGCAAGCTTCCAGCTTGCCCGGGAAGAAAAAATGACGAATGACGAAGCCAGAATGACCAAGGACGCAAGCGGTCTTCTGGCCCATCAATAAGACACCAGTCGAACCGCAGCCGACCTGGTTTGGTCATTCGTGCTTCGGCATTTTTCACGGGCAGGCTGGAAGCCTACCCTACGAGCGGACGGCCTGCTGGGCCTGCAGCGGCTCGCCCGCATCGGCGTTCGCTTCGGCAGCCGCGGCGATGCTGTCGGCCACCGTGACGTGCTGCGATTCGTCGGCCCGCCGCAACTGACCGGCGATCCAGAGACTCGCCAGCGTCGTTCCCGCGGCGAGCAGTCCGACCAGTTCCAGGTGCTGCAGCTTGCCATCGCTTGTCTGCGTGATGGTCAGGCCGCCGACGAACGTGCCGATGCCCGAGGCGATGTGCTGGAGCGACGAGTTGGCGCTCATGAACCCGCCCCGCAGATGCGGCTGAACGCTGCCGGTGACCATCGCCATCGCGGCGACCATCCGCCCCGCGTTCGTGACCATCAGCCCCGCGACGAGCAGCGTTCCGAGCCACGGATAACCGAACGGCACCAGCGTGATCGACAGCATCAGCATCGCCGACACCGGAGCAATCACCCGATAGGTCCGCAGCTTCCCGTAACGATCGGCCATCCAGCCGCTCAGCGGCGCGGCAAACAGCGTCGTGGCTCCCGCGATGACATACATCCAGGGCAAGCTGGTTTCAGCCATCCCCACATTGGCGACCAGGAACGGACTGATGTAGGGAATCAGGGCAAAGCCGCCGATCATCAGCGAGATGATCAAGGCAAAGGCCTTCAGGTGGTTCGCATGCAGCAGCGTTTCGCCGAGCGTGCGCAGCGGATGTCGGTACGGCCGACCGAGATGACCCCGCAGGGGCGGCAACGTGATGGCGCCGACGATCAAGACCGGAATGCCCAGCGCCACGAGCGCCATGAAGGGAGCATGCCAGCCATACGCATTGCCGAGGATCAACCCCACCGGCACGCCCGCCACTGAAGCCAGCGCAAACGCGGTCATCAGCGCCGACGTCGCCACGCCCCGCCGCTCGTGCGGAAAGACGTCGCCGATGATCGTCAGGGCAATCCCTCCAAGCACGCCGCCGAAAGCGCCTGTGATGATCCGGCTGACCACCAGCAGTTCGTAGTTCGGCGCGAGCGCACAAAAGAGGGTACCGAGCAGAAATCCGGCGTAGAGCGTCAGAAACGCCGACCGTCGCGAGAAGCGATCCACCAGCGACGATGCCACGAGCCCCGCAATACCTGCCGCAAACGTGTACGACGAAACCACGATGCCGAACTGCGCGGTGTTGATCGACAGGGCCCGCATGAGCTGCGGCCCTAGCGGCATGATCACCATGAAGTCGACGATGTTCGTGAACTGCACGGCTGCCAGCATCAGCAGCAGCGCCAGCTCCGCAACTTTCGGCTGGGCAGGCTCCGCTAGACCCGGCTGGGGTGGCGGAGCGAGAGGGGAAGAACTGCCGTCGTCCGAAATCGGCATTTCCATAGGGGTCGATCGCTCGTGGTGGGTTCAAACAGGCGGCGAAGGCGGGATGCGCTACCGTAGCTGGATTCGCCAGAATTCAGACGCCCCGCGAGTGGAGGGCGAACTGGTCTGAAGTCTGGCGAATCCAGCTACAGGTGGGATACCGGCGAATCGCCCACCACTTTTCACGTTCCGCCGCAATTAGCGGACAGTGCTGGCAGGCTTCTGGTTCGCCCCGGGCTTGCGTTTCCATTTCCGCACGCCCACCACCTTGGCGGCAGCTTGCATATTACGCTTCTCGGTGGCGCGGTGAAGAGCCGCCGCCCGCGACCCCTTGGCCTTGCGAAAACGGTTGCGGCCCGGTTCCCCGGCAGCCGCAGCAGTTTCCGGCGAGCGCGGTCCGCGCTCGTAGGGATTGCGGCCGGTCGGTTTGCGGTTTTCCCCACGCGGGCGACGCTCGGAGCTTTCCGGCGATTCATCGGCCCGCGAAATGCCAGCTGGCAGCTTGCCCTCGACGCGCAAGCGGCGGCGAATGAATTGCTCGATGTCGCGGAGTTGCGACCGCTCGTCGGAATCGCAGAAGGCGATCGCCGTGCCGGTCGAACCCGCCCGGCCGGTGCGGCCGATGCGATGGACATACGTCTCGGGCGCGTTCGGCAGGTCGAAGTTGAAGACGTGCGTCACGCCGTCGACGTC
>JAEZAS010000427.1 GCA_023430365.1 Planctomycetota bacterium | reverse complement strand
TCGGTCGCTGCGTCACGAGTGCGATCGGCAACGTCTCGCGCCCGCTCAGCCGCATCGCGACCTCGGCCCGTCGCGGTGTCGCGGGCACGGTCGGCGGCGTCACGAGCGCGATCGGCGACATCGCGTCCGCGATCGCCCGGCCGGGCCGGGTCGAGTCGTCCGGGAACGCGGGCGCGATCAGCGGCGTCTCGGCCTCCTGTCAGGTCGGCCACATCCACGCGAGGCAGTCGGGTGCGACCGGTCGGACCACGGTCGCGGTCGGCCGCGTCACGCACATCGCCCACGCGGTCGCGATCGTCACGCCGTTCTTCCTGCAGGCGAGCGCGATAGACATCGCGAATCTGACTGGCGCGATCGGCGTACAGCTCACGCTGCCGCTGTTCGACCCGCGCCAAACGGACCGGCGGATTCTCGGACCGGGCGATGTCGCGAAGCGGCGAACCGATGTTGATCCGGTTGAGGACGTCGTTGTCCTGGATGTTGATGTTGTTCACCAGGTTGATCTGCTGACGAACGGTGACCGCTGGGCGATAACGTTCGTTGCGCACGAAGTAGTTGTGCCAGCGATCGATCCGCTGCACATAGTCGATCCCCTGCCGGCCGTAACGGACGCGGTTGTAGGTCAGGATCGGATCCCAATGGTGATGGTGGCGCCCCGCGCTGATCCACGGCCGAATGCCGTAATGATCGTGGTGGTCGTAGTAGTTGCCAAAGTAGTAGTGGCAGTAGTTCGGACGAACCCAGAAGTGGACGAACAGGCTCGGCGTCCGCAGGGCATACCACGGGGTATAGCGATAGCCGACCGTCTGATATACGGGCTGAGTGAAGTAGACCGGCGCGAACAAGAATCCTCGCTCGACCGGCTGATAGTCCCAGTAGCCGGCCAAGTAAACGCAGCCGCGCGGGCTCCAGACCCAGCGAGCGGGCACCCAGACCCAGTCGGGCTGGTACTCGGCCCAGTAACCGGGGCGCCAGCGCCAGTCGGTCTCGTAGGTCCACACGCCCGGCACCCAGAAGTGGTCCTCGTCCGGAGCGTCGACCGTGGGCCCCTGTTCGAGGCTCTCCGGCGGGGTGGGATAGTAGACGATTTCTTGCTCTTCTTCGGTCATCCAGAAGCCAGGGACCCACTGGAAGCCGTCGCCGATTTCCGCCCAGTAGCCCGGCACCCAGCGCTGCCCTGGGGGAATGTTTCGCCAGATGCCGCTGATCCAGATGAAGTCCTCGCGATCATCTTCCCAGGCCCAATAGCCGGGAACCCAGATGACGTTGTCTCCCTCCGGCTTGTACTCCGGGGGAACTTCGTCGATCGGGTCCGGCGGACGAACGGAGATCGTGAGCGTTTCGCTGGGATTTTCGACGACCGGTTCGGCGAAGGCTTCATGCACCGGGCCGCGTGCGAGCAGTTCGACACCCTCCTGCTCTTCTCCGGCGACTGCACCTGCGAGATCGTCCTGTCCAAGGACGCTGCTTCCCGGCAGGCACCAGGCCCAGGCCATCGCAAGCGATGCAAGCGTGGCTGGCAGCATTAGACGTTTCATCGGGGCACTCTCCTTGGATTCCGGCTCGGTGTGTTCTTGGCTCGGGGCGGCCATCGAGGACGCCCTCAAAGCGCACGGGCCCGCTGGCAACGAGACAGCAGACTTTCGGAAGCAACGGTTATGCCAATGAGCAGCGGCCGTTACGAAGTCAGCGATCCCCGTCCCGGCGAAACGGCTTTCGCCATGATACGTGGCCCCGCCTGGCCCCAAACGCCCCTCGTTCGACCGGGCGCAGGCTGCACCCTACCGAAGGATATCGTGGTTCCGGGCCGACCGTGACTGTCGTGCCGCGGTCAGGCGGCTGGCCGCTTCCGCGACTTCTGCCATCGGTTTGACGACGGTTGTCGCACGGACGATCTGCTTTGCCCCCGCCTAGGGAGCAGCAGCCTCCGGCCAGTTCAGGTGCTTGTGCAGGAAGGCGAACGTCCCCACGCCGTTGATCTTGTGGGGGCCGGGAAAGAACTCGATCTCGCAGCGGTCCTGCAGTTTCAGCCGGCCTTCGTAGAGGTGGCGCACCTTGGCGAATTCGTAGGCGACCGCTTCATCGGGGGCGACGCCGTCGAACATGCCCCGCTCGACCATGAACGGCCGGGGAGCAATCAGGGCCGCCATCTCGGCGTAGTTGAACGTGTGGCCAAGGTTCCACTCGTAAATCTCGTACTCACCGGTCCAGACGTAGCTGTAGGGAGCCCGCGTTGACGCGTTCTTCCAGACCCAGTCGTTGAAGTCGGCCGAGCAGATCGACAGGCAATAATCCGGGACGAGAGGCGGAATGCGCATCGCGCTCTTGCCGCCGTAGGACAGTCCATAGAAGGCGATGCGGTCCTTATCGACCATCGGCAGCGATCCGAGCCAATTGCAGATCTGCTGGTGCTGCGGCACGATGACCGAGAAGAGCGTCTTGCCGAGGGGATTGGCTTTGCGCTGGAGCGTGCGGAATTTGTCCTTGCCGATGTAGAGATTCTGCGGAGCGAACGTGATAAAGCCCCGTTCGGCCAGCCTGGCGGCGAAGGCGCCGTAGGCTTCGATCTTTTGCTCGCCGATCACATCCTGCGGCCGACCTTCCAGCCCATGCTGACAGACAACGACCGGCCGGCGTTCGCCTTCTTTCAAATCCTTCGGCAACAGCAGCAGCCCGTAGGCGAACACATCGGGAAACACGTCGAGCACGACTTCGTATCCGGTCCACTTGTCGGTCTCATAGGCCTTGCGGCTGCGCGGCTTGGGCTCGAGCAGCGGATCGTCGAACCGGCCGATCACCTGCGTGGCAAAGAACTCGCGATACTCCTCGACGGACTTCTGGTAGGCCACGACCGACGACGTATCGAGCTTCTTCATGAACTCAGCCCGCACGTACGGGCTTTCGGCGAGCAGTTGCTGCGTATCCCGCTCGATCTCGGCCATCTGGCGGGCGTGGCGGGCGGCGATGTCGACGTTTTTATGGAGGGTCGGTTGAACGTTCGTGAATTTGCGATCATTCTTCCGGCCTGTTAGGGTTCTCAGCAGAGAGTTGAGAGAGCCCTCGCTGCCAAACTGGGAAACTAAACCGCTTTGGAGCGACCAGTTGTAGTGCACGTCGAACGCGCGTTTGCCATCGACTTCGTCGAGCTTCGCATCGCGGAGCGGCTTGAGATAGGCTTGTAGCCGATTGTGCTCGCCGGATGGATCCGCGGGATTGCCAATCCTGGCCGGAGCTCCCCCCTCGCTTGGCAGATAGCGACGTTCGACGCTCGAGTTTTCGATTACCAGCAATCCACGCGAGGCGAGCAGTCCGATTTCGGCATCGCCGTAGTGTGCGAGCAGTCCGAACACATTGCGATCGATCGGTTCGTTCCAGATTTCTTTGCGCTCGCCGAAGTAGCCGCTGACACAGGCGGCGTCGATGCGCGGGTCGATCGCCTTGGCGAAGAGAGCGATCAATCCGCCGTCGGCATAGCCGAACACACCGATTTTTCCATTCTCGGACGGCTGCTTATTGAACCAGTCCACCGCGGCGAGCACTTTTTGGACTTCATAGCCGATCAGGTGCCGTCCCACCTCGAAGCCGGGGCGATAGAGAAACTCGCGGTTGGTCAGGTTCGCTCCCGTTTTTCGCTCGGGTGGATGGCGGGGCGCCATTTCGCGATTGATGATCGTGGGCACGAGCACTCGACAGCCGACCGACGCCAGCTTGCGCGCGTACTGCCAGTCGAGCGGCACACCGTCGGCCAGTCCGCAAATCTGCTCGGGAGATTGATCGGCGCTGGGGATGGCAACGATGTCGGGCATCGACCACGGCGATTTCCCTTTCGGTCGCAACAGCAGCCCTTCGGCATAGACATCGCGCACGACCGGCCAGCGGACCGCCAGAATCTCGTAGTTGCTTCCCTCGCCGACCTTGACGGGGCGATCGGTCGTCGACAGCAGTTCGAGGGACTCGAACTCGACCCGCTCATCGACGATGCCGAGCATTTTGGCAAGCCGTTCGCGGTGGGGCGCGAGCGACTGTTCGAATTGTTCGAGCGAGGAATAGTCGAGCCGCAGTTGCTCCTTCCGCTTGGCTGCCGACTCGTCGAGCTTGCGGAGCAAAAACTTGTCGACTCCCTCCACCATCTGGGCCGCGATGTCCCCTTCCATCGTCAGGGGCTCTGTGCCGGGGAGCCGGGGTTGGTCTTCGGCTTGGAGGGAGCTAAGACGGCAGGCCAGGAGAATGGCGAAGCAGATCAAAAGCGCTCGGTGCATGGTGGGCCACTCGGTAGGATGACGGGCGGGCACGAGGTGGCCGCAATATAACCGAGGCGATCGGCGAAGTCGAAGAAAGCAGGTCGCTTCGTCGGCGAGCGGGATGCGTGAGCATCCCGGTGGTGTGCGTGCAGTTGAGAGCGTCCACCGGGTTTGACCGGGAGACTTACGTCTCCCGCTCGCCGGGGACTGGACGGAGACGACTCGGAGACGGCACACGGAGTGTGCCTGCTACTTTAGGCGGCGCGGCGTTTGGTGGCGGGGGTGGCGGCTGCGAAGTAGGCTTCGCAGGCGACGATTTGGGCGTCGGTCAGGCGATAGAGTTGATAGACGAGATCGTCCAGCCGACGGTCGAGTTCGATTTCGACTGTGGAGCAGCGCTTGGTCGACCAGGTGAGGGCTTCGGCGGCCTCGGCGATGGCGCGGCGGCGACGAACGTCGGCCCGGTCGGCGGCGGGGACGATCCGAATTGGCAACTGCGTGAGCTGGGCCTTGTTGATCCCCAGGTAGCCGCCGGAGAGTTGCTTGGCGGCAAACTGCTCGCGGAACCAGTACGAGAGCCAGCGGGAGTTGAGCAGGCCGAGGAGGTAGTACAGGTCCTCCGCCGGCGGCAGGACGGCGTAGACCTGGACGCCGAGCGCAAGGCCAACCGAGTCGTACGCCGCTTCGAGGCGGCGCGTCATGCCGCTGAGGACGAGCTTCGGTTGGGCGAAGAGGCGGCGCTGACGGGCGGTGAGCCCTGGATCGGTGAGCGAGAGTTGCGGCCGGTCGAAACGCTGGCCGAGGTAGCGGACGTTGCCGGGCTGGATCGAGTAGCGATCGATATTGCCGCTGACGATGAAGTCGGCCTGGCGGTTTGGAGCTTCATCGGTCGAGCTGGCCGAGTTGATCGTTTCGTTCGTCTCGGTCGCTTCGTGGAGCAGGCTGGCAATTCGCTGGGCCATGTAGCCGGCGGTGCCGCACTGGATCGTGGCGAGTTGGCCGAGGGGTTGGCAGTTGGTTTCCTGGGCGTGTGTGGCGGCGGCGCGACGGCGGAAGCCGTCGGCTTGGAGGGTGGATTGATCGATGGATTGTGGGTCGGAGGGTGTGTTGAGGCTTGCGACGTCGGTGGCGGTTTGCCAGTGGAGCTTGTGAGTGGCGCTCGGCCGGCCACGCTGCCAGGCGATGATCCAGGGATAGACGCCAGCCGCCGAGAAGACGCGCGACGCCGAGAGGTCGACGATGTAGTCGAGCTGCGTCTGCTCCAGCAGCATCAGGCGGCAGGTGGCGGCGTAGCCGAGGCCGGCGATCTTGTTGGGAACGATCAGCGCGCACCGGCCCGCGGGGACCAATAGCTCGCAGGCGCGCTCGATGAACGGGATGTACAGATCGAAGTTGCCGCTGGCTGTCTGAAAACGCTGCCGCAGGCGGGCGACGTAGTCCGGGCCCTGCTGCCGGGCCAACTGGCGGATGTTGACGTAGGGCGGATTGCCGAGGACGGCGTGGAAGGAGCTGTTGGCGAATGCTTCTGGCAGCTCGCCGAGGAGCGCGTCGGCTTGAATCACATTGCTGGATAGCTCGGCGGCGATTGGATCGATGCGTTCGGGCTCCGCTTCGCGACCGAGGATCTCGCGGGCTAGTTGCGTGCGAGCCTGAGCGACGGCGGAGGGATCGATATCGATGCCGAAGATCGATTGTTTTACGGCCGCGAGGCGCGCTTCCGTTGCAGCGACGGGGTGAGCGTGGTTTGGCGCGTGAAACAGCGACCGCGCGGCTTCGACGAGAAACGCTCCGGCGCCGCAGGCGGGGTCGACGATCCGTGGCCTGGGCTCGTTCGCCCGATGTTGTTGCAGCAGCGGCGCGAGGGTCCGCCGGCCGATGAACTGCACGATTTCGGCAGGCGTGTAATAGACGCCGCGCGCTCGGCGCTCCGGGCGCGCTAGCGCGGGTTCGTGCTCGGCGGGGGTCCAGCTGGCCATCCGTGGCGACATTCCGAGAAGAAGTTGGAGAAGGAGCCGCGGATCGTAGTGGGCGCCCGGTTTGGTGACAATGGCGACGCGCCCTCTCGGCGAAATCTGCGTCAATTTGCGGATAAAAGGATCCGCAGATTACGCCGATTTACGCAGAGGGAAGGAGATGGGCGAGGCTCAT
>JAEZAS010000424.1 GCA_023430365.1 Planctomycetota bacterium | reverse complement strand
GGGACGTGCGCGAAGCCGGGCCTGTCATCGTGGAGAGGGCTGCATCCATTCGCATGTTAAGGCGCCTTCACTTCTAGGCTGACGTGGGGGCTGTCGACGGCCAGGTCTTGTCCGGCGTATTTGGTCGTCGCGGTCACGGCAATGTCGTCAAACTTACCGACCGGAGCGTCGGCGGCGGTGGTCAGTTCCACTTCCAGTTCCGCCTGTTCCGCTTCCAGCTTGATGCTCTCGGGTCCGGTGACGCCGGTCGGCAGCTTCTTGAACTTCACCTCGACCGGCTGCTTGTCGTCGCCCGCGCGGACGAGCGTCACTTTGAGCTTCTGCGGCTGCCCCTGAATGAGCTCGCCTGCCGGAGCGATCGAGACGGCCAGCGGCGTGACGACGCTTACCGGGAGTTCCTGGACGGTCGCCTGCCCAAGGCCGGCAAACTCGCCATAGGCAAAGTACTTCAGCGTGTGCTTTCCTTCCGGCAGATCCTTGGCGCCGCGGAGGACGATGTCGTAGGTGTCCTGCTTGCCGTTGCCGTTGCGTTTGACCTCGGCGACGCTGAGTCCCGGCGGCGTTTGCAGCGGGATGACCGTGAGCGGCTGGTCCTTGTAGCCGTCCACCGTGCGGTCAAACGTGAGCGTCAGCTTCGTCTCGCCGACGAGTCGCGGGAAAAAGACTTCCGGCTTGGCCGTCAACTTGTAGAACTCCGGCTTCGGAGCAATGCCGCCCGCCGCGAGTTGGCCGTCGAGCCACAGCGGCGGATAGGTCATGGAGGGACGCGCTTCGCGCAAATGCGTGGTTGCCGTCATCGTGGCGACATGCTCGCGCCCCCCGACATCGGCCCGGCCGACAATTTGCAGCGGCACGAACTCTCCGGGTTGCAGGTCGGCAGGAGCGACGATGAACATTCGCACCTCCTTCCCCTTCGCCGGAATGACGTTGTTGTAGACCTGCCAGCCGGTCCGCGGCGACTCGACCGACAGCGTGATCGGTCCGTCGTAGCCATCGCGAACGCATTCCACCGTCAGGTCGCGGGCCGAGCCAGCCGACGCGGGGAAAACCAATTTGGCGGGCTGCTTGGCGACGTACTTCTGCCGCAATGCGAAGCTGCTGCCCGTCCGGGCCTCGACGCGATAGGTGTAGTCCGGGCCGCCGAAGCCGACGATTTCCTGGACGACCAATTGATAGTCGCCGTCGGCCGGAGCGACCAACGACAACGCTGGCTCATCGTTCTCATTGATCGGCGATTCGGCGAGTTGCTTCCCATCGGGGCCGAGCACGCGCAGCTGCAGCAGCGCGGGCGAACCAAGCGAACGGGAAAGAGGCTGGAACCGAACCCGCTCCCCTTTCTTGAGCGTGAAGCGATAGGCGTCGCGGTCGGCAGTCGCTTCGAGCTTGCCGTTGATGGCGCACGGGAGCGTCACCGGCGTCGGCTCATCGGGCTTGTCCGCGATTTGCACCTCCACGGCCACCGGCAGGTCATCGACCAGCACGTTCGCCAGCCCTGAGGCCGCTCCACCCGGCAATTTGCCGCCGATGGGTTGTTGGCCTTCGCTCGCAGCGGTGAGTGCCACCGACTCCGCTCCTTCCGCCGCCGGGCCAGCGAAGGTGAGCGAGGCCGGCTGACCGAGCTGGGCACTGAGGGGGAAGGTCGTGGAAACGAGCGGAAAGTCGCCGATCCGCAACCGGTAGCGACCACCCGCCTTATAGCGGTTGTCGCGCAGCTCCAGGACATAGGCGCCGTCGGCAGGAGGAGTGAACCGCAGCCGACAATCGGCGCCCAGCGCCGGATCGTCGTCGGCGAGCGCCACCTGATCGCCGGTCGCATCGAGGACACGCAGGACGGGATCGAAGTCGCTCCCCAGGCGAGCGCCGAGCACCTCGATCGAGATCGGCTGGCCCGCTTTGGCGTCGAACCGGAAAAAGTCGAAGACCGGTCCGTCGCTCTTGCCGTCGACGGCGACGGGCAGCGTGACTTGCTGAGCCGCCGCGAGCTCGTGGTTGTTAGCGGCTTCGCCGACGCTCGGCAGGTCATCGACCGGGACCAGGAACAGGTCGCTGGCCCCTCCCGCGGCAGCAACGCCGATAGCACCGATGCCGCAGGGCACAGCCGCATCGAGCGTGACCTTAGCTTTGATCGACTTGCGTCCCTTGTCATCGGGCTCGCCCGCTGTGACTTCCCAAGTGGCGGGGAATGACGACCAGACCTTCACCGGATCGTCGAGCTTGGCCCCATGCAACGTGACTTCGACCGTCTGTCCCGGGGCCAGAGCGCCCGGCTCGAGGCGAGCGATCGACGGCTGGGCGAGCGCCGCCGGCGCGGTCAGCGCAACCACCAGCAGGCTGAGCCCGAAAATCAGGCATCGAGGCGCACGGGAGGAAAGTCGCGCCATGCGTGGCCCTTCGTCAAAATGTGGAGGGAGAGTTCGGCGGGTAGGGTGTGATTGTAAAGAACTCGACCCACAGATGCAAAACTTTCGATGCGACCCCGTAGGGCAGGCTTCCAGCCTGCCCGTGTAGAAATGAGCCGCCAAAAAACAGCAAGACCTGCAATCCACCCAGCCGAGAGGCATTCGGCCTCTGAGCCCAA
This sequence comes from Planctomycetota bacterium, assembly GCA_023430365.1. Taxonomy (GTDB): domain Bacteria; phylum Planctomycetota; class Planctomycetia; order Pirellulales; family Pirellulaceae; genus JAEZAS01. The sequence goes on along the minus strand of JAEZAS010000424.1, from coordinate 32 downwards.
TACGTTTTTTACTTGCCCGGGCAGGCTGGAAG
>JAEZAS010000393.1 GCA_023430365.1 Planctomycetota bacterium | reverse complement strand
GAATTCGCTCGTCAGATAGTGCGACAAATCGCGCTCGACATAGTCGGCGCCGAGCAAGTTGTAGGAGTTCTGTCCGATCGTCTTGCCCAAGGCGTCGTGAATGGCCGCTTCAAACGGGCTGGCGGCGACCATCTGAGCGAGCGCCGGCATCGGTTCGGCAATATCGAGCGACGACTGCACATCCGCCGCGATCTCTGCATGCCAGGCATGCCAATGCCGGGTAATGTCGAGCGGATGCCCGATGAACGAGTCTCTGGCAATCTTGTCCGCAAGCACGTCCGCGAACTTGAGCATCGCCTGCAGCGTTTGCTCGGTCGAAACGGCCGACGTCGGCCAGGCCCAGACGTTGCCCATCGGCATCGAGCCGTAGCCACCGCCGATCCGGCCGTCGCGCGATTCGACTTCCAACTCGACATTGACGAGCACTGCATCGGTGACCACCCGGCCGCCGAATTTGATCGGCGTGCGGTAGGGCAGCAGTTGAGTGGAGTGCTCGAGGCGAACGACGCGGATGTCGGTGGGCTTTGTCATGCGACGCATTGTAGCGTCGGAAATCGTCCCAGGCAGACGTGATGCGCAGCGCCGGTTTTCTCAGAACACAAAGCCGGTGCGGACGGCCCAGATAGCCGCCTGGGTGCGATCATTCACACCAATTTTTCGCAGCACATGCTGGACGTGTTCTTTCACGGTTTCGTAGCTGATCTGCAGGTCCTCGGCGATCTGCTTGTTGGTGCGTCCCTGCGCCAGATATCGCAGCACTTCGCTTTCGCGGCGGGTAAGAGGAGCTTCCACGTCGAAATTCGAACGTGGCATCGCCAAGGCGCCGGTCACCTTCCGCAGTTCCTCGCGGGTCCAAACCATTTCGCCACGGGCCGCGGAAGCCAATGCCGTGACCAATTCCTCCTTCGTCGTTCCCTTCATCACATAGCCAGCCGCGCCTAAGGCCACCGCTCGGGCGACAAAGTTCGGGTTCTCGTAGGCTGAGAACAGCAAGACCGGCAACTCCGGCCGATCCAGCTTGATGCGAGCCAGCAGGTTGAGGCCGTCGGTTTCCGGCATCCGCACATCGAGCAGCAGCACGGCCGCTTTGGTGGAAACGGCTTTGGTAAGGGCTTCCGACGCGGTAGCGGCCTCGTCGACAATCTCGAAGTCGGAGCCAGCAAGCAATTGCGCCAGGCCAAGCCGAACGACCTCTTGGTCGTCGACAATCATGATCGAGATGGACATGGCAGCGCCTCACAAGCGTTAAGGAAATTGGCGCTCACCTGACCGCGGGCGAAGGATCCCCCCATGAGGAACGCCTGCCGGTCACATTCGTGCGACGGAGACATGGATCGAGTCCGTTCTGGGCGACCGCCTTCGTGCGGCCCGCCGTCCAGCCCGCCTCGTCGGACCAGTCAGCTATGCCCTAAAAGAATGCTGTGCGAGCGGCGCCCATCCCCGGGCTGACACTCTCTTCGAAAGGGTCAAATGGCTCTCAATGCTTGCTCTGGCAAGATTTTGAGTTCCAGATTCTTACAAACCCGGAAACCCTTCGCTACGCCGGCCAGCGGGGGGGCTGCCTGCCCCGCTCCTTGGCGACTTCACTATGGTTGCTTTCGCTGCAATCGTGCGACGGTTGGCATCCTTCCCCCGTCAACTGATGGCTATTCTACGTACGCCCAGAAGCGAGGTGCAAGTTCTCGCCGCCGCTTCGTTTTCAGTTTTTTATGAATTCGATGGCGTTGATGCGATGCCGCCCAATCAACCAGGCTCGCCCTTTTTTCCCGTGGGCTGCCAATGTCCCGCTCACTTTTTCGAATGCTGTATGGATGTAATGACCGCGAAACGTTTTTGCTACCAAATCCGTCACACTGAGAGTGGGGTTCAAACCAAAGCGGTCCAAGCTGCGTACTCAGCAAGCCGTGCGGCTTGGCAACGCGGGCGCTGATGCTCTCGGGTCCGCTGCTGCAAAGCGAAGTGTCGTGCCGACTTGAAACGCAGCAGCCGGGAAGCATTCGACGTCGACTGGCCGGGCGGCTATCATGATTCAAAGCATTCCCACGCTCTGCACCGCAGACGAGCCCCCGGAGAGGGCCTCCCCCTTGGATCGCAGCGCCATCCCGCCCACGCTCAGCCCCGCCGATATCACGCTCGAGGCTCCGTCCGACTCGCGCGACTGTTCTGAGAGTCGGTGCCGGGTGCACTTGGTGGAGGGAAGCACTGGCGGTGTGACGGGCGAAACCGAGTCGCTCCTGCGAGCCCGCCTGCGGCTGGTTGCGCTGCTGCTCTTTGCCGGCTTTTCAATTTTTTTCGTTTGGCACACGACCCAGGTCACGTTTGACCTGCCGGGGCTGGTCCTGACCTATGCGGCGCACGCCGCAGCGACCTTGTGCATCGGCGCTCTCGCCCTGGTGCTCTATAGCCGCTATCCGTTGTCGCTCTGCGGCCTGCGGGTCTGCGAATCGCTCGTGTTCGGCATTCCCGCCGCCTTCTTTTTGATTCTGCAGCACTTTCGCACCGTCTACATGGTGGAAATCGCCAATGTGCATCCGCCAGTCTCGGCACTTTGGCTGCTGCTGCTGTTCACTTATGCCCTGTACATCCCCAATACCTGGCGACGAGCCGCGGTGGCCATTGCCATTCTGGCCTCGCTGCCCATCGCCATGGCCATCACCACGGCCGCTCTGCACAGCGGCAGCGCCGAACTGCTCGTCAGCGATACGAAGGTGATCGTCGAAATGGTCTTGGTCCTGTGCGTTTCGGGACTGACAGCCGTCTGGGGAGTGCACACGATCAACACCGTGCGGACGGAAGCCTACAAGGCCCGACAACTCGGCCAGTACAAGCTCAAGCAACTGATCGGGCAGGGGGGCATGGGGGAGGTCTACCTCGCCGAACACCAGCTCATGAAGCGGCCGTGTGCCATCAAGGTGATTCGTCCGGAAAAGACCGGCGATCCGCGCGTGCTGGCCCGCTTCGAGCGCGAGGTGCAGACAACCGCCAAACTGTCGCACTGGAACAGCGTCGACATTTTCGACTACGGCCGGGCCGACGACGGCACCTTCTATTACGTGATGGAATTCCTGCCGGGGATGAATCTGGCCGAATTGGTTCGTCGCTTCGGACCACTGCCGCCGCCGCGAGCGATTCACCTGATCCGCCAGGCGTGCGACGCCCTGCAGGAAGCCCATCAGATGGGGCTGATCCATCGCGACTTGAAGCCGGCGAACATCTTCGCCGCCTCGCGCGGCGGAGTATTCGACGTGGCCAAGCTGCTCGATTTCGGTCTCGCGAAGCCGCTGATGAATGTCGAGGCCGCCCAGCTGACGCAGGATGGAACCATCACCGGTTCGCCCCTCTATATGTCGCCCGAACAGGCGACGGGCGATCACGAACCCGATGCCCGCAGCGATATCTACGCGATGGGCTCGGTGCTGTACTACCTGCTCACCGGCCGGCCGCCGTTTAGCGACGAGAAGCCGTTGAAGGTGCTGATTGCCCACGCTCACGAGCCGCCGCCTCCGCCCTCACGGATTCGTCCCGGAGTGCCGGACGACGTCGAAATGATCGTGCTCCGCTGCCTGGCCAAGGCGCCGGACGAGCGCTACCAGTCGGCCGCCGAACTGGCCGCCGCGCTGGACGAATGCCTCGATATGGGGAAGTGGACCCGCGAAGACGCGCGCCGCTGGTGGCAGACTCACGAGGTCGACAGCCATCGCCCCGCCGAACTGGTCGCCGACTAGCCGCCGCACTCGTTTGTGCCGCTGTCCCTCGTTACGACGCTCTGCGTCGTAACGCCCGCTCGGACGCTCCGCGTCCTGCGTTTTCTCTGCTGCCGCCCGACCAGTTCCCCCGCCACTGGACGCAGAGCGCCCGCCGCTGGCGTTCCCACGCGGAGCGTGGGAACGAGGAAAGTCCTCCGCCGCGGGTTGCCGCTTCCCGCCGAACCGGGAACGCCCATACCCTGTCCCTCGTCAGGCAGCCCCTTTGGAGGTAGAATTTGAGGTTTCGCCGGTTCTCTTCCGGCTCACCGGTCCAGCTAACCGCTTTCACACGCCCGCCAATGACCGCTTCGCAGCCTCGTACGATGTTCCAGAAAATCTGGGACAACCATGTGGTCCACGCCGAACCCGGCAAGCAAACCATCCTCTACATCGATCTCCAGTTGGTCCACGAAGTGACCAGCCCGCAGGCCTTCGAAGGGCTGCGACTCGCCGGCCGCAAGGTCCGCCGCCCAGATCGCACCGTCGCAACCCCCGACCACAACATTCCCACGACCGACCGCAGCCTGCCGATCGCCGACCAGATCAGCCGGCAGCAGGTCGACACCCTGCGGAACAACTGTCGTGAGTTCGGCATCAAGATGTACGACCTGCACGACGTGAAGCAGGGGATCGTGCACATCATCGGCCCCGAACTGGGCCTCACCCAGCCGGGCATGACCATCGTCTGCGGCGACAGCCACACGGCAACCCACGGCGCCTTCGGCGCTTTGGCGTTTGGCATCGGCACCAGCGAAGTCGAGCACGTGCTCGCCACGCAGACGCTGTTGCAGTCATTGCCCAAGACGTTGGAACTGCGCGTCGAAGGCTCGCTGCCCCGCGGCGTGACCGCCAAGGACCTGATCCTGTACCTCATCGGTCAGATCACCACCGACGGCGGCACCGGCTACGTCATCGAGTACACGGGCGAAGCCATCCGCGGCCTGAACATGGAAGAGCGGATGACGGTCTGCAACATGTCGATCGAAGCCGGCGCTCGCGCCGGAATGATCGCTCCCGACGAGATCACGTTTGAATACGTTCGCGGTCGCGAATTCGCTCCGAAGGATTTCGAAGCGGCTGTCGCTCGCTGGAAGCAACTGCCGAGCGATCCCGGCGCCACCTACGACAAGGTGAACGTCTATCAGGCCAGCGACATTCAGCCGCAGGTCACCTGGGGCACCAACCCCGGACAGGTGGCTCCGATCAACGCCTGCATCCCCAGCCCAGCCGACTTCACCGATCCGACCGAGCAGAAGACCACGGCCCGGGCGCTGGAGTACATGGGCCTCGTGCCGGGGCAGCGGCTGACCGAGATTCCGATCGATCGCGTCTTTATTGGCTCGTGCACCAATGCTCGCATCGGCGATCTTCGCGCGGCGGCCGCCGTGGTGAAGGGTCACAAGGTGGCTGGCAACGTCAACGCGATGGTGGTGCCTGGCAGCGGCCAGGTGAAGAAGCAGGCTGAGGACGAGGGACTCGACCGGGTCTTCCGCGAGGCGGGCTTCGATTGGCGCGAGGCTGGCTGCAGCATGTGCCTGGCGATGAACCCCGACAAGCTGTCGCCGGGCGAACGCTGTGCGTCGACCAGCAACCGCAATTTCGAAGGTCGGCAGGGCAAGGGAGGTCGAACGCACCTCGTCTCGCCGGCGATGGCCGCAGCAGCCGCCTGCACGGGCCACTTTGTTGACATCCGCGAGTGGGACTACAAGGCGTAGCGCTTCAGCGATCGCCGCCGCGTAGCTGAATTCGCCAGGATTCAGAGACCGACGAGCAGACCATCCACTGAAACAAGTCCCCGTACCGGCTGAGTTCTGGCGAGCTCAGCCACGAGTAACAGCACCATGCAAGCCTTCACCGTTCATACCGGCAAAGTCGCGGTCATGGACCGCGCCAATGTCGATACCGATCAGATCATTCCCAAGCAGTTTCTGAAGCGCATCGAGCGGACCGGCTTCGGCCCGTTCCTGTTCTTCGATTGGCGCTACCTGGAAAACGGCCAGCCGAACCCCGAGTTCGAGCTGAACAAGCCCGAAAACGAAGGCGCGTCGGTCCTGGTCGCCCGCCGCAACTTTGGCTCGGGCTCCAGCCGCGAGCATGCCGTGTGGGCGCTCGAGAACTACGGCTTCAAGGTCGTGATCGCTCCCTCGTTCGCCGACATCTTCTACAACAACTGCTTCAAGAACGGCGTGCTGCCGGTTCGCCTGAGCGAAGAGGAAGTGCAAACGCTCTTCGAGCGCTTTGGCAGCGGCGGCAAGCAGCTGACGGTCGATCTGGAGAATTGCCGGATCTACGATTCGGAAGGGCTTTCGTTCAACTTTCAGGTCGACGAGTCGCGTCGCCACAACATGCTCAACGGCTTGGACGACATTGCGTTGACGCTCAAGCACGAGGAAAAGATCTCCGCTTACGAAGCCGCGAATCCGGCCCTGTAGCCGTCGCATTGCTGCCGAGCTGAGCATCAAACAGGAAAGAGGCCGCCGAGTAATCGACGGCCTCTTTTGTTTGATGCGATAATCTTGCTGCTTCGCTCTTAGTTTCGTCGGTCGCCCGTGACCGGGTTGGGATCGAAATCGAAGAACAAATCGCGGAGGGCGAAGTCGAGCAGCCAATCGCGCCCGGCGTTGCCGTAGACGAAATCGGAGATTCCGTCATCGATCACCGTGGCCGCATTGATCTGGCCAGCCAGGGCCGCCGTCCGGTTGGCGAACGGCTGTCCGTTGGACCAGATGTTGAGAATGCCGCGGAGGGCCAGGTGATTTCCTTCCTGGGCCAGTCGGCCGCCGATCACGATGTCGTCCTGAGTGCCGCCCATCAGCGTGTCGCGACCGAGTCCACCGATCAGCAGGTCAAAGCCGCCGTCCCCCGAGAGCGTGTCGTCGCCGGCGCCCCCCAGCAGGATGTCGTTGCCGAGCCCGCCAGTCAGAGTATCGATCCCGTCGCCACCGTCGAGCAGGTCGTCTCCCGAGCCACCCACGAGAGCGTCGTTTCCGGCGTCGCCAAAGAGGGAGGTTGGTACCGTCAGTCGCGGATCGACAACGATCGAATCGTGTCCGTCGAGGCCAAACACGACCACGCGATCGACGTCCGCCAGCGGGAAGTTGGCTGAGACGAGGATCGGCGACATGAACACTTCGATTCGCGAGGCGTTCGTGGCCAGCGGCCGGACGATGATCGCGTCGATTCCTGTCGTTCCGGTGGCGATCAGCACGTTGTCGCCCGGATTGGCCGGATCGGGAACCAGGATGGCCGTTCCAGGTTGCGGCACGAAGAGGTTGATCGCGTAATCTTCCACTTCGCCATCCGCCGCAACTCCGGTGGGGCCGAGGCCACCAGCCGAACTGAGCCGGAAGCGAGCGTAGCTGAGACCGGCGGAGATGTTCGCGGGCACGGTGATGTTCAACGTGTTGTTCCCCGCCGCGACGGCCAGGTTGTCGGCAATCTTTTCGTTGGGATCGAAGACGCCGTTGCGGTTGTAGTCGATCCAGGCGTCGAGGCGGCCCGCGGCGGAGGCGTTCACCGTAATGGCGGCGCCGACGCGAGCGATCAACGTCGAGGGCAACGTGACGCCGTCCTCGTCATCGTTTCCGACGCCGTCATCCCCCTGAGCATTGGCGGCCGGCTGACCGTTGAGTTCCAGATCCACGGTCGAGCCGAGCTTCAACGTGGTGCTGACGGTATGC
>JAEZAS010000366.1 GCA_023430365.1 Planctomycetota bacterium | reverse complement strand
CCGAGCCAACCCACAACCGAGGCCAGCCGGCAGTGCGAAAACACTTTCGCCACATAATTTTGTCATTTAACAGTACCCCCCTGGCCCCCGTTCGTCAACATAAACCGCCCCACCCGCGGCCAGCCGCGGGAATTACCCATTCCCACAGCGATTTCCCCCACCGTACGGCCCACCCCCGGCGAACCGACCAGCAGGGACTCAGTACCGAGTACCGAGTACTGATAACTGATAACTGATAACTGGCAACCAATAACGATTTCCAATCGCCAGTTTGCCTCCGCGAGTCCTCCCTGCCATCATGGTCCGCGGAGGAAACCCGCCTATGCCGACCCGCCGCTTGCTCCTGACCGCCCTGGCTCTGACCGGTCTGACCACGTTCGCTTCCCCGCCTCCCGCATCCGCCCAGAACGACTTTGCCGACCAGCTCCCGCGGATCGCCCCGCTCGAGCCCGCAGACGCCTTGAAGTCGTTCAAGCTCCTGCCCGGCTTTCGCATCGAACTGGTCGCCGCCGAGCCCGATGTGGTCGATCCGGTCGCGCTCTGCTTCGACGAGCGGGGCCGGATGTTCGTCTGCGAGATGCGCGGCTACTCCGAAGACCGCGACAAGAAGGTCAGCCGAATCCGCCTCCTCGAAGACACCGACAACGACGGCCGATTCGAAAAAAGCACGATCTTCGCCGAAGGACTGCTCTGGCCGACGGCCCTTTTCTACGTGAATGGCGGGCTGCTCGTCGCTGACGCTCCCGACGTCCTCTTCCTGCAAGACACCGACGGCGACGGCTGGGCCGACGAGCGCAAAGTGGTGTTCACCGGCTTTGGCACCGGCAACGTGCAGGGGCTGCTCAATACGTTTCAGTGGAGCCTCGACAACCGCATCGTCGGCTCGTCGAGCAGCAGCGGCGGCGAAGTGGCTCCACCTTTCGCCGCAGCTTCCGAGAATCATGAGAAAGCCAACCTCCGTGGCCGCGACTTCGCCATCCATCCGCACACGATGCGCATCGAGCCCCTCACCGGCGGCGGCCAACATGGTCTGACGTTCAACGACTGGGGAGATCGCTTCGTCTGCTCCAACAGCGACCACCTCCAGCAGATCGTCCTCGAAGAACGCTACCTCGCCCGCAACCCATACCACGCCGTGCCCGGAGCGCGCGTCAGCATTGCCGCCGATGGTCCACAGGCCGACGTCTTTCGCACCAGCCCGGTCGAACCGTGGCGGCTGCTGCGCACCAAGCTGCGCGTCACCGGCCAGGTTCCCGGCGTCGTCGAGCGCGGCGGCCTCGCCTCGGGCTACTTCACCAGCGCCACGGGAGTGACCGTCTATCGCGGTAGCGCCTGGCCCGAGGAATATCGCGGCCAGGTCTTCATCTCCGATGTCGGCAGCAACCTGATCCACCGCAAGCGGCTCGTCGACACGGGCGTCCTCTACCGCGGCGAGCGAATCGACGATCAGGTCGAGTTTCTCACGTCGACCGACAACTGGTTCCGCCCGGTCCAGATGGCGAACGCCCCCGACGGCTGTCTGTATGTCTGCGATATGTATCGCGAGGTAATCGAGCACCCCGCGAGCCTGCCGCCCGACATCAAAAAGCATCTCGATCTCTCCAGCCGAGGGCGCGGCCGCATCTGGCGCATCGTTCCCGACGGTTTCAAGCGGCCCGAGCCGCCGCGTCTGAACGAGGCGACGCTCGAACAGCTCGTCGAGGTGCTGCAACATCCCAACGCCTGGCATCGCGACACCGCCGCCCGGCTGATCAGCACCAACAAGCGCGACAGCCTGCTACCGAACCTGCAGAAGTTGGTGAGCGAAGCCCCGTCTCCCCAAACCCGTATTCACGCCTTGTGGGCCCTTCGCGAGATCGAGCGCCCCGTCCCAGTGAAGGTCTTCCGGGACCCGCATCCGCGAGTGCGTCAGCACGCAGTGGTTTTCGCCGAACGATATCTCCCGGTTGACGCCGACGTCCGAAGGGCGCTGTTCGACCTGGCCGACGACGAAGACCCGCGCGTTCGCTTCCAGGTCGCTCTCTCGATCGGCGAAGCGCCCCACGGCGCCGATCGCAGCCGGGCGATTCTCCGGCTCATCGAAAACGATCCCGAGAACCCGCTCCTGCGCAACGCCGTCCTGAGTTCGCTCCGCCACGGCGCCGGCGACATCTACGACCGCATCACCGAGCACAAGACGCTCCCCGCCACCACCGCAGGGCGCGTGTGGCTGCAGACGCTCGCCCGCCAGATCGACCGTCTTCCCCGCAACGACGATCAGGAAGCTCAGGACATCAGTGCGTTCCTCACCGCCTTGACGAAGCTCGCGCACCAGTCCGAGAGCGATCCGCAAGCCGCCGAACTCGTCCGGGCAACGGTCGAAGTCGTCGGTCCCCGCACCGTCGCCGAGATTCGCCAGGCGACGAAGGGCAAGTCGGACGAGTTGTTTGCTCAAGTGGTCTCACTCGGCCTGCTCGTGGCGCCGGATCGCGACCTGCCGACCGACAAGCGGCTCACGGCGGTCCAGCGCCTGCGCCGCGGCCGGTTTGAGGAAGTGCGCGACACGCTTGCCCAGTTGCTCGCCCCCACCGAACCAGCGGAGTTGCAAACGGCAGCCCTCGATACGCTCGGCATGTTCGCAGAACCCGGCGCGTCGGAAATCGTCGTCGAACGCTTCCCCGCCTTTAGCCCATCGCTCAAGGCGAAGGCGGCCGATCAGCTCTGCGGCACTCCGGACAAAGCCCGGCGGCTGCTCGATGCGATCGAAGCCCGGCAAATCGCCGCGGCCGACCTCAGCCCGGCCCACTGGAAGCTGCTCACCGCCCACCGCGAGCCCGCCGTCGCCCAACGGGCCGCCAAACTCTTCGAAGCGGTCCGCCCCGCCGATCGCAAGGCGGTGGTCGAAGCCTATCGCGACGCCCTGTCGCTCGCCGGCGACAAGCAGCGCGGCAAGCAAGTCTTCACGAAGCAGTGCGCCACCTGCCACAAGGTGGAAGGCGTCGGCCATGAGCTCGGCCCCAGCCTTGCCGCGATGAAGCAGCGCGGCGCCGAAGCGATTCTCGTCAACGTCCTCGATCCCAATCGCGAAGTGAACCCGCAGTTCGTCAGCTACGCCCTGCTAACGGTCGACGGCAAGACGATCTCCGGCCTCATCGCCGCCGAGAGCGCAAGCAGCGTCACGCTCAAGCGAGCCGAGAACGCCACCGACACGGTCCTGCGGGTCGACATCGAGGAGCTCCGCAGCACCGGCCAATCGCTGATGCCCGAAGGGCTCGAGAAGCAGCTCGACAAGCAAGCCCTCGCCGACCTGATCGCGTACTTACTCAGCGCGAATTAACCGTAGCCGGGACCTCAGCCAATGTCCATCATGGAGATCCGATTCGGCAGTTTGGTGAACGTTTATGGAAAGCCCGCTCCCTATACGGGCTTTACCTTTATGCCAGCTGCCGTTGAATTGTCTGGAAATGGCTTCACGCTGGAGTTCAAGTTGCAGGACACCGCCGATCCGCCAATGGAACTGCGAATGGCCATCGCCGGGCGGTTCGATGCAGCCTGGGTACGCGCCCGGTTACCGCGAGTCTTTGGGTTCACGCCGCCGGCGCCGGAAACGGAGAAAGCCCTGTTGGACGTTGGCTTTGTAGCGGCACAGCCGGATGGCTCGTACGCGATTCCGTTTCTCTGCATCGATCACTATGGACGCACTGGTTTAATGTTCAGTCCTGAAGGGCCCGACGAGGCGTCCCAGACCGCAATTGCATCGGCCTTCTGGTCTCTCTTGCTCCAATCACCCGACGACCTTGAAGATTTCGAGGCGAAGGTCTATCACCCGGGCGCCGGCGTTTGGCTCCGCTACGGATGCAGCGATGGCGAGGTCTTTTGTGATGAGTTGGTTGAATGATTCGCGTCCTCTTCTCGTAGTCGCGGCGTAACCCATCCCGGCAAGGGCATTGCTGATTGGGGCGCCACTGCTGGCTTTTCCAGCAGTGCCTGCCTGCAGCCGGAGGTTAACAACCTCCGGAGAACGGCGAGTGGACGCAGCCAGGCCACTTCGGTCCATCTAAGAAGCTTTTTGGCAACATCGAAGTCCTCTCGCAGCTCGGTCCGCACACGGAATGTGCGGACGACTAAGGCGACGAAAAGATTTGTATTGCGGCACGCCGCAGTCTTATATTGATCGGGCTTCTCTTATCCAACTTGGGAGCCCGAGTCATGGCGGTGCGCGTCGAGTGCGAAAAGTGCGGCTACAAGTACAAGCTGAAGGACGAACTGGCGGGCCGAAAGGTCAAATGCAAGATCTGCCAGCATGTGTTTGCCGTTCCCCGCCTGCCGCCCGAAGGCGTCGAGGTATCCAAAGGGGGAAGCGTCGTCTATCGCTACGAGGAGCGCAAACGCAAATTTGAGTTCGCGCTCGGCGAAGAGCAGACGATCGAAGCGATCAGCGACCACATCACCCGCCATATCGGCCCCGTGGCCACGGTCTGGCACGAGTTGCTCAGCGATCTCGTGCATATCGACGTGCACGTCGTCAATCCGACGGAAAGCCGACCCTTCTACACGCTCATCACCAGCGGCATGAGCGACCGGCCGATGACGACGCCCGACGAGTGTGCCCACCTGCGCTACGCCGAACTGGTGTTGTCGCTGCCCGCCGATTGGCCGCTAACGCAAGATGCCTTCGAGCAGCACGAGAACTACTGGCCGATTCGCATGCTCAAGTTCCTCGCGCGCTTTCCGCACGAGTTCGAAACCTGGCTCGGCTGGGGACATACCATCCCGAACGGCGATCCCCCCGAGCCGTTCGCCGAAAACACGGGCTTGTGCTGCGCCTTCCTGCTGTCTCCCGTTCTAGCACCGGATGAGTTCAGCGAACTCAAGATCGATGACGAGCGGACCGTCAACTTCTTCACGCTCGTGCCGATCTATCGCGAGGAGATGGACTTCAAGCTGAAGAAGGGGACCGAAGCTCTGGTCGAGCGATTGATCAACAACCGGGTCAGTGAATTGCTCGACCTGAACCGCGTGAACGTGTGCAAGAAGAAGGGCTGGTGGTGACCGGCACCACAGCCGGCGGCTAACAGCCGCCGGAGAAGAGCAATCGGACGTTCCAGGCGAAAGGACTCGCAGCGGAGCCGCACAGTACAAACGGCGGTTGGCGGGCTTCTCAAAGTAGCCGGCGTTTCTCGCCGTTCTCCGGGAGTTGTTAACTCCCGGCTGTGAGCTGCTTACTTATCTTCCCCAGTGTCGAGCACCGCCATGAAGGCCTTCTGCGGAATTTCGACCTGGCCGATGGCCTTCATTCGCTTCTTGCCTTCTTTTTGCTTCGCCCACAGCTTGCGCTTGCGGGTGATGTCGCCGCCGTAGCACTTGGCGGTGACGTTCTTGCTCATCGCAGGCTTGGTCTCGCGGGCGATGATGCGGCCGCCGATCGCGGCCTGAATCGCCACCTCGAACATGTGCCGCGAGATTTCTTCCTTCAGCCGTTTGCAGATCGCCCGGCCGCGGCGGTCGGCGTCGTGGCGATGGCAAATAATCGCCAGTGCATCGACGCGGTTGCCATTCACCAGAATGTCGACGCGCACCAGATCGGCCGTTTGATAGCCGACCAGTTCGTAATCCATCGTGCCATAACCGCGCGTCGCGCTCTTTAGCTTATCGTGCAGGTCGTAGATCACTTCTGCCAGTGGCATGTCATAGACCAGCATCGTGCGCGTGGCCGACAGGTACTCGGTGCGAACCTGAATGCCGCGGCGATCCTGGCAAAGCTGCATCACCGTGCCGATGTAATCCGACGGCTGAATGAGGCTCACTCGCACGATCGGCTGGCGGAATTCCTCAATGGAACCGGGATCGGGCACATCCTGCGGCTTGTGCACTTCAACGGTCTCGCCGCTGCGGAGCAGGATTTCGTAAGTGACGTTCGGCGCCGTCTGCACCAGGTCGATGTCGCTTTCCTGCTCCAGCCGTTGCTGGATGATCTCCATGTGCAACAGACCGAGGAAGCCGCAGCGAAACCCGAAGCCGAGCGCTTCGCTCGTCTCGGGCTCAAACTCGAAGCTCGGGTCGTTGATATGCAGCTTTTCGAGCGCATCGCGGAGCTCGGTGAACTCCTGTCCGTCCGACGGATATAAACCGCAGTAGACCATTCGCTTGGGCGGCTTATAGCCCGGCAGCGGCGCAGCGGCTTTGTCGCCGGGAGTCGTGACCGTATCGCCGATGTGAACGGCGTCGAGCGATTTGATGTTGCCAGTGAGATAGCCTACCTGGCCCGCGTGCAGCGAGCCGACGGAAATCGCCTTGGGCATGAACTGGCCGACATCCTGCACTTCGTAGCTCGTCCCTTTGTGCAGGAAGCGGACCTTCTGTCCCTTGTCGATCTTGCCTTCCATGAGTCGCACATAGACCACCGCTCCGCGGTAATCGTCGTAGTGCGAATCAAAGAGCATCGCTTGCAAGGTGCCGTTGGGATCGCCCTTCGGCGGCGGAATGCGATCGATCACCGCATCGAGCAGTTCCTTGATGCCCACGCCGCTCTTGGCGCTACACGGAATCGCTTCGGTGGCCTCGATGGCGAGCGTCTGCTCCATTTCGTGAGCGACTTCCTCCGGCCGCGCGTGAGGCAGGTCGATCTTGTTGATGGCCGGCACAATGGTCAGGCCCGCGTTCATCGCGGCGAAGGCATTGGCCAGCGTCTGGGCCTCGACCCCCTGGCTCGCGTCGACCACCAGGATGGCTCCCTCGCAGCAGGCGAGCGAACGGGAAACTTCGTAGTGGAAGTCGACGTGGCCGGGCGTATCGATCAGGTTCAGCTCGTACTCGACCCCGTCGCGGATATAGTGCAGCACGACGGCGCGGGCCTTGATCGTGATGCCCCGCTGCCGCTCGAGCTCCATATCGTCCAGCAATTGTTCCTTCATCTCCCGCTTGGTCACCGTGCCGGTGAACTCGAGCAACCGGTCGGCGAGGGTGCTCTTGCCGTGGTCGATGTGGGCGATGATGCAGAAATTGCGGATGTTTTTCGGATCGATGGGCATAGGAGTATTGTTTCGGCCGATCGGCAGCCGGCAAATAGGCTCCGGCCGGCCCAAGGCGGGCTGGGTGCGTACTTTTTACGCTCACCAATCTACAGCGGAGCGGAGAGAAATCGGGCCGGCCGAGCGGAAAGTCGCCGCCAGTCAGCTCTTAAGACGCCGGCTGGCTGCCGGGGCGGATCAGCCGCTGCAGGCGATCCAGGCGGGCAATCCCCGCCGCCCCAATAAAGCCCGCATCCCCCTCCAGGAGCGCAAAATCGATGGTAGTGCGCTGGGCCGGAATGGGGAAGGCGTGCTCCCGGACGACCGAGCGGATCGTCTCCAGGAATTTGCGTCCCAAGGGGGTGTCGGAACCCCCGAAATTCATCGCCCCCCCGAGCACGACAGCCCCCGGGTCGATTGTGTGCATCAGGCTGACGATGCCATATCCCAGGTAAGTCGCCAGCTCGTCGATCACCTCGTGCGCCAGGGCGTCGCCGGCCTCGGCAGCCTGGGCAATGAGCAGGCCCGTCAGGTGATGATCCTCGTCGATCAGCGAGGAGAGGCTGCTCTTCCGTCCCTCGGCGATCTG
>JAEZAS010000329.1 GCA_023430365.1 Planctomycetota bacterium | reverse complement strand
GTACCACGATACGCAAAGACACCACTGTTAAATTCCGGAAAAGACGACGGAATCCCGGAATCGACCGTGAAGCGGATCGGGGCATGCGCCGCACAGAAATCAAACCGGTCCAGGAGCTGAAATACGGGTGCCAACGACCCAACGACATGCGTATCGGTGTCGAGGAATAGGACTTTTGGGCGGCGCAACAGGTTGATTTTAACGCTCGATCCGGATGCTGTGCGAAGCGGTTCCCAGTCCAAGAACTCGACGGGGCCTTGGATTTGCTTTGGGCAGTCTGTTGCGACGCAAACAGTCAGGTTGCGGTTTGCGATAGAGCCCCGCAGACTCTGGATGGAGAGGTTCGCCTCTGCCGCATAGCCTTTTCCCAAGGCGACGTAAAGCACTGTGTTCATGGAACACCGAAGTGATCGAAAGCGGCGGATACCTGAGCGTCCGAACTCCAACTGCTGGGCACCTTTTGCAGTCCGTAGTCTGACGCCAGCTTGCCAAACCCCAAAAACTCCCTGACGCGCTGAAACACTTGCTCAGGTTCCTCTACCGCCTGCTCGTACGAGACGTCGATCGAATCCATTTGGCGGCGAAAGTCCTCCTGCCGGGCGATTGCCAAGTAGTGAAATACGATTGCCAACTGAATGCTTTCGAGCGATGCAACCACTCCGACAGGACACGCGTGCAAAAACTCTTGATTAAAGAAGCGTCGGTAAGCGCTATAGATTGCGTCGCGCGCTGTTCGCGACACCAGAATGACCTTAAGTGAAGCGTCAATCGAGCGAAGAACCCGCGAATTGGCCCAAGCGACGCTAGCTAGGTTCGGGCAGGAGCCCAGCAAGATATCCCGAGGCCGACCGTTTGGCAGGGAAATGTGAATCACGGCCGGCATCGTAACCTGCTTCAACCTATAGAACCAATCGTGAAAGTCGAAAAACGGAAGTTCTGCCAACTGAGCGATGGCGCCGGCGATTGCACGAGTTCCGGCCCCCTCCGGTCCAATTACCGCAATTGTTTGCCGTTTACATGGCGGTGCAGAGCTGTTTTGTATCTTGCCGGTCAATTGTAATTCGCCCAGTGCCGATGAAGCTCTCCGGACAGCCTCGAGCTCAATTCGGCCGTACGTTGCAACGTGCTCAAGGAAGCGATCCGACTCTTCAAACCACGGAAGCTTCTGCTTCCTGAGTAGCTGACTGCGTTCACGCAGTCGCTCAAGCACTCGGGCGTGCCACTTGAAGTGAAAAACCGAGCCGGATTGGGGGAGCCTTCGCAGGCCCGCTTCAACTGGCTGGTGCTTGCCAACAGCAACATTAAACTCCGATCGAAGGCACATGACCTTCGTGTCATAGCCTCGCAGCACGTCTCGTGTCAGGTGACAGTCGATCGGGAAGATATCCCACACATTACCCTGTTCAATTGGTGGAAAAGATCCGTCGGCGGCAATGCGATCCACGAAGACTCCCTCGATATAATCGTGCCAGCGCATCTCCGAAACAAGCTGTTTCAGCTCAACGGGCAACTTGAAGAATTCGTCGAGGTCGGGAGCGGCGTAGAACTGCCCAGTCCCGAGCATGCGGTTTTTCTCCTCCATTTCTACGGCCGTTCGGTGCGGAGCGGAGAATTCTGCCGAGTACGTTCGAACGACATACGCCGAGTGACGACGAACGATCTCGCGAGAAACTTCGGACAGCCCATTGGTGTTAACGAGAACATGGATACCGGCACAGCCAATTGTCTCATAGTGCCTAATGAAATGCGGTAGCAGTTCAGCGTCGCGGTAAACGGTCGTGTAAACATGCATCGTTTGGAGACTCGATTCTGCGACTGGTGAATGCGCCCGCTCGCAGGTATCGCATCAGGCGTTAGCAGGGAGACGTCGGTCTGGGAGGATCAGTTGCATTTCCTAGCCCATTAAGGCGGTGGATCGCCGGGACATTGCCAAAGATTTGTGCAACTATGCTAAAGGAACTCCAGGTATCGGCGTAGATTCTCGCCGTCTTCGAAAGAGCCAGCAGGTCCACGAGCGCTTCAGTGGTTGCTGTCTCAGAGCGGTAGACATTACCGTTTGCGAGATGCGGTAAGGCGGTTTTGGGAAAGACACGGATCTGGCCGCCAAATCGGTCGGAGATTATCCGCTCAAGTTCCCCGTCTTCGGCGGCAACAAAGAAAGTTCTCGTGCGGTCACTCAGTTCGCCCTCTAGCCACGCGAGCAACGCCGCGTTCATCTCGCAGTACCTGTCCTGCGCATGGTTGCCGAGCTTCGCGAGGAGAATATCTGTCCGCCGAATATGGAGACCATCGCGGGTCTTGGGGTGGAGGTCCAGGCTGCTCAAGGCTCGGCGGACGCGATTAACGGGGACGAGTTGCTTAGAGCTTTCGTGCAATTGCCTTCGCAAGGCAGCCGGCAAGGCCCAATTCTCAAGACGGCTGCCCCACTTGTCGTGTTCGTCCGGCGGTAGAATGATCCCGTGCGTCTGAATATGAGCATTGTGATCGGGAGCGACACAGATTCCAAGGGAGGTATGTCCCGGTGGATAAACGATGCCGCTGATGTCCGTATTCGTTAGATACGGGGACGGGGCAAACAGGGCGTCCCAACCGCAATTGCATTCCGGACTGGGCCGCCACGAGAAGGAAAAGGAGTCGAATTTCCCAGCATCAAAGAGGCGAATCCCCGAAATCACGGAGAGTAGTCGGTTTCCTAACCCTCCGCCGGTTGAGACGTGTAATTGAGCCACGGCGCACTCGCTCTAATTCGTTGATTGGCTGATGCCTGCGGAGCCAGACGTCGGCCGGGACAGGATACATTCGCCATACACGCCACGAAACTCCGGGTACATGTTTCGCGAGTGGCCGCAGAAATGCACGATTCTCGCTGCGCCCTGACTCCATGCAGCTGACAGGGATTGCCCAATGCGTGTGAAGTCAATCCTTTGGTAGTTTGCCTGGACATTAAAGTCGCCTGAAGCCTCAACTCCGCAATTCAGCTTCGCCAGTGCGAGATTCAGCACGAACTGGTTCCGGTAGCCTAGCTCCGGGTGCTCGTCCACCCACTCGGTTATCCGGTGAAATCCGCGAATGCAGCGAGCAAGATTAATGAACGCCTGACGACTTCCTGCGAGCATTCCGTCATTGACGACGAGAGGATAGCGGAGCAGGTCTTTCTCAATACCATACTTCCCGCAGAAGTTATTCGGATCGCTGTGGTAGACGCGGCAAAGCGCGTCCTGCAGGTCTGCATACCTAGGGCCATTTGATTCCCGGGCCACCAGGATAGCGCGATTGCAGCACGCGGTGACAGCGTCAAGGAGAGGACGCACGCTTTGAAGTACGAGCATGTCGCTGTCGAGGCAGAGAAACTCGTCGGCAGGAACCAAGTGGCTAAGAGAGTACATTGCCGACTTGAGTGTGGCGTTGACGGGCCCGACGGCCTGGCAATGAATGGGAATGCAATTTAGATGGGAAACGATTCGATCAATCTCCGGTGCATTACCAACCACAAACACGCAGATGGGTACGTCATCGCATTCACCGTTTGCTTTTAGTGAGCCTAGCAAGTCCGCGAGATGCTGTTCAAAGCCAGCCGAGGCCATGGTGACTATGCATCGGCGCGTGCTCTCGATTTTGGGAGGACATTGCACGCTTACTCGGTTCAAGCAGTCATGGAAAGGAAACTCGGCTGAGATGTTTCGTCGCAATTCCAGCCTGGGTTCGACCCAGACCGTATGGGCCCACCGTTTCCGATTGGCTTCTGTGACCAAACACAGTGACTTGGCGCCTCGTAGATCGGCCCAGACTTCTGCGGGTTGAAGAGGGGTAATCTCCGCCGTGCTGGCTAACAGGTCGTCCACAAATACGTGGAATCTCGCCGACAATCCGCCATCGGTCGATACTTCGTCGTTGAAGGCGGCAGTTGCACGAAATGCTTCGTACTTTTCATCCAGGCCGAAAACAATTTTTGACGGCGCATGGGCACTCAAGCTGCGATGCAAAGGCAGTCCATGTATCTGCACCTTACGGCCCTCGAAGCCGAGGCTGCCGTTTCGTCCGACGGCGCCAAATCCCGCCCGACATTTGAGCGGGGAAAGCGTGTCGAGATAGCAGTAGTCCGTGTCACTTTTGGGCAGAGTGTCGAGGGATTGCTGCATGGTGAGTAAATATACGGTCCGGCGCTTTATGGAACTGGCCTTCAATGTTCGGGGGATTGTAGCGTCTTTGTCTCTATCTGCAAACCTATTTTCAGTGCTAACAACTTATCGATCTTCGCCAGTGTGACAGTTGCAATTCTTTTTGGTGAATTATGTTGCTCTTGTACGAAGGTGCGATACAATCCTGCCGCGATCTG